>JANXZA010000072.1 GCA_025355745.1 Rhizobacter sp.
CGGCGGCGCCGACGATGGCAACGAATCCGCCACGCCGAGCGCCGCGCGCACCACCTCCGGCGTGAACGGCGGCGAACGAAGGCGCACCCCGGTCGCATCGAAGATCGCGTTCGCGATCGCCGCCGTGCCGGGCACCGACGACGACTCGCCCACGCCCAGCGGCGGCTCGCCCGGGCGCGGCATCAGCAGCACCTCGACGACCGGCACTTCGCGAAAGCTCAGGATCGGGTAGGCGCCCCATTCGCGCGCCACCGGCAGTTGCGTGGTCGCGTCCAGCGGCAGCGCTTCCTTCAGTGCCCGGCTCGTGGTCTGCAACACATTGCCGTGGACCTGATGCTGCACGCCGGCCGGGTTGATCATCAGCCCGGCGTCGTGGCCGACGACGACGCGGTTCACATGCACTTCGCCGGTCGCGCGGTTCACCTCCACATCGGCCACCCACGCCGCCCACGCCGCGCCGAAGCCGGGGAACTGGCTGTGCACATAGCGGGCGTAAGCGAAGCCCTGGCCCTTGAGTACGTCGGTCGTCCCTGGCCGACTTGCCTGCTGCTGCGGCTGCGTGTGCGCGATCCAGCCAGCGCGCGCCGCCGTCGCCGTGACCAGCTCGACGGCCCGCTCGTCCTTCAGATGCTGCAGCCGGAACGCGACCGGGTCGATGCCAGCCGCGGTCGCCAGCTCATCGACATACGACTCGTGCGCGAACGCGTTCGGCAGTGCCGACACGCCGCGCAACCAGGAGGCGCGCAGGATCGGCGCCATGTCGTTGGCGACGACGCGCAGGTTCACGTAGGCATACGGCGGCACGGCCGTGCGGTCGCCCATCTCGAAGGCGCGGGCGACCGGCTCGATCGTGCGCGTCAGCAGCAGCGCCAGGGTCGGCGCGCCGTTCGACGGGTACGAGGTCTGGAAGTCGTAGCCGGCCACCGTGCCATCGGCGTTCAGGCCACCGTTGATCTGCATCAGTTGCGCGGCACCCTTCGGCTCCCACAGGTGCTCCTGCTCGCGCGTGAGTTGCACGCGCACCGGTGCGCCGACCGCGCGCGACAGCAGCGCCGCGTCGGCCGCCACGTCGTCAGCGCAGTTGCGTCCATAGCAGCCGGCGGCTTCCATGCGGACCACCTCGATGGCGGTGTCGGGCAGGGCCATCAGCACGGCCAGGTCAGCGCGCAGCGCGTGCGGGTTCTGCGTGCCGGCCCACACCGTCAACCGTTCGCCCTGCCAGTCGGCCAGCGCGCACGACGGGCCGATCGAGGCGTGCAATTGGTATGGCCAGAGGTAGTTGCGCTGCATCGGCTGGGCGGCTTTAGCGATGGCCGCGTCCACATCACCGTGCTCGACCAGCACGCGGCGCGTCGAGGGGTTGTTGCGCAGCGCGTTTTCCAGGTCGTGAAGCGGCGCCATGCCGGGCCACGGCTTCCACTTGACCACCAGCTCGCGCAGCGCCGCCTCGGCCTGTTCCTCGCGCTCGGCGACGATGCCGATGAAGTCGCGGATCACCACCACCGCGCGGATGCCGCTCAGGTGCGCGATCGCCGCCGCATCGACCGACTCGAGCGTGTTGCCGACGAACTCGCCCGCATCGACCCCGGCATACGGCGGCCGCACGACGCGGCCGTGCAGCATGCCGGGCAGGCGCTTGTCGTGGACGAAGGTTTCGGCGCCAGTGGCCTTGGCCGGGATGTCGAGGCGCGGGGCCGAGGTGCCGACGATGCGGTAGACAACAGGCGACTTGAGCGGCGCCTCGCTCGACAACGAGAGTTCGATGAGGCGGCCGGCGAGCAGGGCGCGGCGGGCGCCGCCCTCGTCCAGCGGCAAGTGCACCCTGGCCGCTTCAGCCACCAGCCAGGCCCGCGCCTGCGCCGCCGCCTGGCGCAGCGGCGCGGCGTGGACCTGGATCGACGCGCTGGCAATCGTCGCGCCTTGGTTCGGCGCCAGCGCAGTCGAGCCGAGCACCACGTTTACGTCGCCGGGGTCGACCTCGAGTTCCTCGGCCACGATCTGCGTCAGCGCGGTGCGCAGGCCGGTGCCCAGATCGACGTGGCCGTGCAGGGCCATGACGCTGCCGTCGTCCCACAAGGCGATCAGGATCTCCGCGCCTTCGGCTGGATTCGCGGCAACGATCGGCGGTTGTCCGCTCGACGGTGACGTTAGGGGCAACGCTGGCGGGTCGCGCGTCACCAGCAGCACGCCGGTAGCGGCATGAAAGTCGGCGCGCGAAGTCGGCGTGTCGGCGCGGCGCGTCATGCGTTGGCCATCAACTCAGCCGCGCGCTGCACCGCCTGAAGGATTTCAAGGTGGGCGCCGCAGCGGCACAGGTTGTGCGTCAGCGCGCTGCGCGCCTGTTTGTCCGTCGGCTTTGGATGGCGTTTCAGCAACGCGACGGTGGCCAGGATCATGCCGTTCAGGCAGTAGCCGCACTGGGCCGCCTGGCAGTCGATGAAGGCGTGCTGGACCGGGTGGAGTTTGCCGTGCGTCTGCGCCAGAGCGCCGAGGCCTTCGAGGGTCGTGATGTGCCGGCCCTCGACGCCGCCGACCGGGATCACGCAGGCGCGGGCCTCGATGCCATCGACCAGCACGCTGCACG
Source organism: Rhizobacter sp. (assembly GCA_025355745.1). Lineage (GTDB taxonomy): Bacteria > Pseudomonadota > Gammaproteobacteria > Burkholderiales > Burkholderiaceae_C > LMDS01. Next base: position 2,585 of record JANXZA010000072.1, read on the forward strand.
CGCCGCACTCCCCCAGGCCGCAGCCGTACTTCGGGCCGTTGAGCTGCAGGTCGTTGCGCAGGATGTTCAGCAGTGGGGCGTCGCGCGGCACGGCCAGGGTGTGGGCCTGGCCGTTGACGGTGAGGTGGATGGCAGCGCCCTTCATGTTGACGGCGGTGGGTCAGCCCACATCACCCGACTGAATCCGCTTCACCCCCTTGGCCGCCATCTGCTTCCACGTCGCCGCCAGCGACCCGTTCAGGTCGATCGCGCGGGTCGCGTCCTCGATCCCATACACCTCGAACCCGGCCTTGCGCGCATCCATCGCCGTCCACGCGACGGAGAAGTCGGTCGCCAGACCCACCACGAACAAGGTCTTGATGCTGCGGGCCTTCAGGTGACCCGCCAGCCCGGTGGCAGTCTTGTGATCGGCTTCGCCGCCGGTGACGAGGCAGTTCTGCACATCGACCACGATCAGCGCGCTGTTCGCCGCCGGGCTGATCTTCGCGGCGGCGAACAGGCTCGACGGGGAGCCGGCAGCGGCGGCGATGCCGGCGCTGGCCAGGGCCTTCAACGAGGTTCTGCGGTTGGGTGTGGACATGAAACCTCCGGGGTGAATATGAAGCGATGTGTGAAGCAACTTGCCGCTCGACTCTGACGTTAGACGCTCAGGTAGGCGCGCCGAACCGCTTCGTTCACGGACAGCTCGGCCATCGAAGACTGATGGCGGATCTGGCCCTTTTCGAGCACATAAGCCCGGTCTGACACGAGTTCCGCGAAATGCATGTTCTGTTCCGACAACAGGATGCTGACGCCCTGCGCCTTGAGTTCAAGAATCATCTGCGCCATCTGCTCGACGATGAGCGGCGCCACGCCTTCGGTAGGCTCGTCGAGCAGCACCACGAACGGGTTGCCCATCAAGCTGCGCGCCACCGTCAGCATCTGCTGCTCGCCGCCGCTCGTGCGCCCGCCCAGGCGCTGCGGCATCTCGCCCAGGTTCGGGAACAGCTTGAAGAGTTTGTCGGGTGTCCAGACCGGGGCGGCGCGGCCGTCGGCCCAGTGGCGCGGCGGCTGGCGGCCGACTTCGAGGTTCTCCAGCACCGTCAGGTCGGCAAAGATGCGCCGGTCTTCGGGCACGTAGCCGAGGCCGAGTCGGGCGACATCGTGCGGCTCGGCCTTCGACACATCACGACCCAGAAAGCTGATCGCGCCCGTGCGCTTGGCGACGAGGCCGATCAGCGCCTTCAAGGTGGTCGACTTGCCGGCACCATTGCGGCCCATCAACGCGACCACCTCGCCGCGCTTCACCTGCAAATCGACATCGAACAGGATGTGCGCGGCGCCGTACCAGGCGTTCAGCGCCTTCGCGTCAAGCAGGGTGTCGCTCACGCCGCTTGCGTCGTTCACGTCGCTTACGTCGTTCATGCCATTCATGCCGCTGCCGCCTTCCGTGCCTCGAAGGTCTTGCCGGTGCCGAAGTACACCGCCTGAACTTCCGGATGGTCGCGAATCTCGGCCGGCCGGCCTTGCGCGATCAGCCGCCCGCGCGCCAGCACGATGATGCGGTCGGCGTGCGCGAACACCACGTCCATGCTGTGTTCGGTGAACAGCACCGCCATGCCGCGCTCGACCACCAGCCGCTTCGTCAGCGCCATCAGCGCGTTGCGTTCCTGCGGCGCCATGCCGGCGGTCGGCTCGTCCATCAGCAGCAGCTTCGGTGCGTTGGCCATCGCGACGGCGAGTTCGACGCGCTTCACGTCGCCATAGGCCAGCACGCTGCACGGCCGGTCCGCCTGCGGCTGCATGCCGACCTGTTCGAGCAGCGCCAGCGCTTCGTCGCGCCTGTGTTCGGCGGCGCGCCGCCACAGCGCATACAGCTTCGCGTCGGCCGACAACAAGGCCATCTGCACGTTCTCGACGACCGTGAGCGACGCAAACGTCTCGGCGATCTGGAACGTCCGGCCCACGCCCAGGCGCCAGACGTCGCGCGGCTTGCGGCCGATGAGTTCCACGCCGCTCAGACGGATCGACCCCGCGTCCGCCCGCAACTGGCCGTTGACCATGTTGAAGGTGGTCGACTTGCCCGCCCCGTTCGGCCCGATCAAGGCCAGCAGTTCCCCCGCCGCCACATCGAAGCTCACCCCATCGACCGCGCGGTTGCCGCCGAACGACTTGCTCAGGTTCGTGACTTGCAGAAGGCTCATTGGTCAATCCGTGGAAGAGACAACTCACGCCGCCCACTGAACCACTGCCCGACGAAGCCGGCGATGCCTTGCGGGAAGACCAGCACCAGCAGCAGGATGATGGCGCCGAGCAGCGCGCGCCAGTAGTCGGTGTTGCGCGCCACCGCGTCCTGCAGCCAGGTGAAGGTGACGGCGCCGACGAGCGGGCCGGCGAGGGTCTGAAGGCCGCCGAGCAGCACCATCACCAAGCCATCAACGGAGCGGCCGACGGCCACGGTGTCGGGCGAGATGCTGCCTTTCGAGAAAGCGTAGAGCGCGCCGGCCAGACCGGCGAAAACCGCCGCGATCACGAACGCGAACCACTGGACGCGGCGCACATCGATGCCGATCGCATCAGCCCGCAACGGCGAGTCGCGGCCAGCGCGCATCGCGTAGCCGAAGGGTGCGAACAGGGCCCGCCGGATCAGCAGCACACCCCCGACGACGAGCGCCAGCGTGAGGTAGTAGTACGCGCGCTTGTCCGCCAGCCACGGCGCCGGCCAGACGCCGGCCAGGCCATTGCTGCCGCCGGTCACCTCGTCCCACTGGAACACGACCGACCAGACGATCTGCGCGAACGCGAGCGTGAGCATCGCCAGGTAGACACCCGACAGGCGCACGCAGAACCAGCCGAACACCAGCGCGCCGGCAGCCGCCGCGACCGGCGCGAGCACGAGCGCCGCTTCCATCGGCAACCCGAGCGAGCGCACGCCGAGCGCGGCGCCGTACGCACCGAGGCCGAAGTACGCGGCATGGCCGAACGAATGCATGCCGGCCGGGCCCATCATGAAGTGCAGGCTGGCGGCGAACAGCGCGGCCGTCAGCAGGTCGATGGCCAGCACGGTGAGGTAGGGCGAGCCGGCGGTGGCGAACGGCCAGGCCAGCAGCGCGACCAGCAGCGCGACACCGCTTATCTTTAACGTTAGGTCGGCACGCCGCAGCGGCGCTTCGGGCGGGGCCGAGTTGCGGCTTGCGGCCTGCGGCCTGCCGAGCAGGCCCCAGGGCCGCACGACCAGCACGATGGCCATCACGAGGAACTCGATCACCAAGGTCAGCTTCGAGAACGAAAAGTTGAACCCGGCCAGCTCGACCGTGCCGATGCCGATGCAGATCGCCTTGATCTCGGCGATCAGCAACGCCGCCACGTAGGCGCCGGGGATCGAACCCATGCCGCCGACGACGACGACGACGAAGGCATCGCCGATGGTCTGCAAGTCGAGCCCCAGGTTGGCGGGCTCGCGCGGCAGTTGCAGCGCGCCGCCCAGGCCCGCGAGCATCGTGCCGAGCGCGAACACGGCCGTGAACAGCCAGGCCTGGTTCACGCCGAGGGCGCCGAGCATTTCGCGGTCTTGCGTGGCGGCGCGCACCAGCGTGCCCCAGCGCGTGCGCGTCAGCAGCAGCCACAGCAGCGCGAGCACGAGCGGGCCGACTCCTATCAGGAACAGGTCGTAGCTGGGGAAGCGGCGGCCGAGGATCGTCACCGCACCGGCCAGGCCAGGGGCGCGCGGGCCGAGCAAATCCTCCGGGCCCCAAAGCCAGAGCGCGGCGTCCTTGATGACGAGCATCAACGCAAACGTGGCGAGCAACTGGAACAGCTCGGGCGCGCGGTAGACGCGGCGCAGCAGCAGCATCTCGACCAGCGCGCCGACGCAGCCGACGGCGATGGCGGCGAGCAGCAGCGAGGGCCAGAACCAGAGGCCGCCGCCGCCGAGCTTCTCCACGAGCGTGTAGGCGATGTAGATGCCCAGCATGTAGAACGAGCCGTGCGCAAAGTTGACGATGCGCGTCACGCCGAAGATCAGCGACAGCCCCGCGCCGACCAGGAACAACGACGAGGCCCCGGCGAGACCGTTCAGCAGTTGGACGATGAAGCCGGAGAGGTCCATGCGATGCGGCAAGTTGTATTGCATTCCTCCCTCTCCCAGAGGGAGAGGGAGCAAGAAAGAGCGAAGAGTCGGAAACCAATCAATCCGCTGCGCGCAGCCTCTTCACCTGTTCATTGGTCGGCTGGTACTTCGCGCCATCGAGGTATCGGTAGTCCACCATCACCCCCTTGCGGCCTTCGTTCTTCGTCTTGCCGATGAACGCACCCATCGTCGATTGATGATCTTCTGCGCGGTACGTGACCTTGCCGAACGGCGTGTCCACCTGCAGGCCGCTGAACGCCGCGATCAGCTTCTCGGTCTCGGTGCCCTTGGCCTTCCTGATCCCTGCCGCGAGCGACTTGATGGCGCTGTAGCCGACCACCGAGCCGAGCCTCGGATAGTCCTTGTACTTGCTGTAGTAGGCAACGAAGAAGGCCTTGTGCTCAGGCGTCTGGATGCCGTACCACGGGTAGCCGGTGACGATCCAGCCGTTCGGCGATTCGTCCTTCAGCGGATCCAGGTACTCGGGCTCGCCGGTCAGCAGGCTCACCACCTCGCGGCCCTGAAACAGGCCCCGCGTGTTGCCCTCGCGGACGAACTTCGACAGGTCGGCGCTGAACAGAACGTTGAAGATCGCCTCCGGCTTGGCATCGGCCAGCGCCTGCGAGACACTGCCCGCATCGACCTTGCCGAGCGGCGTGGCCTGCTCGCCGACGAACTCGATGTCGGGCTGCGCGGCCTTCATCAATTCCTTGAACGTGGCCGCCGCCGACTGGCCGTATTCATAGTTCGGATACACCAGCGCCCAGCGCTTCTTCTTCAGTTTGGCCGCCTCGGGCACCAGCATCGCCACCTGCATCCAGGTCGAGGGGCGCAGGCGAAACGTGTAGCGATTGCCGTTCTGCCAGACGATCTTGTCGGTCAGCGGCTCGGCGGCGAGGAAGAAGAATTTCTTCTGCTTCGCGAAGTCGGTCAGCGCCAGGCTGATGTTCGACAGGAAGCTGCCGGTCAGCACATCGACGCGCTCGCGCGACACCAGTTCCTCGGCGGCGCGCACCGCGTCGCCGGGGTTGGCGTTGTCGTCGCGCGTGAAGAGTTCGAGGCGTCTGCCGTTCACGCCGCCGGCCGCGTTGACCTCCTCGACGGCCAGTTCCATGCCCTTCTTGTACGGCTCCAGAAACGCCGGCTGCGCCTTGTAGCTGTTGACCTCACCGATCTTGATCGTGCCCTGGGCCTGCAGGCCGCCGGCACTCAACGCGAGGCCGGCGGTGACGGTGGCGAACAGCAGTTTCTTGAGTGGGCTCATGAAAGTTCCTCGGGTCGGTGGTGCGGGATTGTGCGGTCGTGTTGATGATGGGTGCAGCGCGTCCGCAGGCGCGCTTCAGCGCAGGCCGTCCTCGCCCTTGATGTCGGCGACCTGCAGGCCACCGATGCGCGCCAGCGGCCGGCCGCTGTCGGTGACGACCACGGCAACGACGATCTCATTGCCGCGCGGCGCGTCGGCCACGCGTGCTTCCATCGCATCGAAATGGCTGCGCACGAAGGCGGCGTCCTTGTGGCCGAGCGGAACGTCGATGGCCGTGCCCAGGCCGCCGCGCTTCTTCGCCGATGGCACCAGCGCCGCACCTTTGCCGACCGCCTTGCGCAGCGGCGCGCCGAGCTTCGGATGCAGGATTGCGGCGGCGTGTTCGAGCTCGCCGGCCTCGCCGACGATGGCCGCCTTGCCGTAGCTCTGGGCATCGTCCGGCGCGATGCCGAGCGCCAGCACGCAGCGCTCGCCGAGCAGCGCGCCGAGTTCTTCGCCGATGGCGATGAGCTCGTCGAGGTTCTCGGCGTAGCCGCCCGCATACGGGTTCTCGATCACCGCCATCGCGAGTGCGCGGCGCGTCGGCGGGTCGATGGGCCGGCCCATCTCGATGCGGGTTTCCTCGACCTCGACGATGAGCTTTCTGATCTTCGCAAGCATGGTGGTGTGGTCCTTCCGGTTCAGCGCAGGCCGTTCCATTGCGCGATGTCGGCCGCCTTCAGCCCGCCGACGCGCGAATGGATGCGCGCACCGGTGCTCATCACCAGGATGAAGACGATCTCGTCGGCGAGCGGCGCGCCCGGCACGCGCACTTCGATCGCATCGAAGTGGCTGCGCACGTAGGCGGCGTTGATGTGGGTCAGCGGCACGTCGAGCGCGGTGCCCGGCGCGCCGACTTTTTTGGTCGACGGCACGATCGCCAGCGCGTTGCCGGGCTGTGGCGCGCCGCCCTGCGCAGCAGCTTGCGCCGTGCCTTGGACATAGGCGTTGCGGTCGCCTTTCCAGCCCAGCAGTTCGCGCATCGCATAGCCGCCCGGCACATGCCAGAGCGCCCCATGTTCCAGCTCTCCGGCCGCGCCGATGATGGCGCCTTTGCCGTAGCTTTCGATGCGCTCGGCGGGCAGATCCATTGCCGCGAGCAGTTGCTGCGCCATCGCGATGCCGACCGGTTGCAGCGCGTTCATCAGCGGCAGGATGTCTTGCACGTAGCGGCCGGCGAACGGGTTCGCGAGCACCGCGCCGATGGCGCCGCGGCGCAGCGGCAGGGCGGGCGGCGGGCCGAACTCGTGGAAGGTGTCTTCGACATGGGTGAAGGTGCGGCGGATGTGGATCAATGGAGGCTCCTGGCGTGGCTGCGTTCCGTCAATGAGCGTCGAGGTTCCGCTCCCTCCCCCAAAAGGGGGAAGGAGCAACCGCAGGCTGGAGTGAATCAACACCCACAAGCCGCCCTTGACACACCAACACCGCCGAATGAATCAACCCGGCCCGCTGCAGTTCAAGCGCCCGCAAGCGCCCCTCCCGCAACGCGCCATCGATCAAAGCCACTTCCAGCACCGGCACCCCCACCGTCACGTCGATGTCGCCCAGGTCGCTGTCGTCCTGAAGCGCATTCGCCGCGCGCCGCTCGATCCGCGCATCGACCACGTTTACCGCATTCGCGATCACCGTCGCTGCTGCATCCGCCTGCGCGGCCGTGCACGCCAGCACCGTCACGCTGTCGGCGATGCCGAGCGAGAAGCTGCGGCCGCGCCAGCCGCTGGTGGCGATGCCGCGCACCGGCAGCGCGGCATGGACGACGAAGTTCGCATCGGTGCCCAGTTGGGATGCGCGTGGATCGAAGCGCGCCAGATCGGCGAACAGCCCGATGCGCGCTGACGTGCCAGGCGCCAAATGCAGCGCGATGTCGCCGCCGTTGTTGACCCAGGCACGGTGGATGCCAGCGCGCTCGAAGCACGCGATCAGCTCCTGTGCGACCGCGCCGGCCACCGCCGCCATCGGCGTGATGAAACCGGTCTGGAACGGCGCGCAGGCTTGCCACATGCGACGAGCGATCACGCCTTGAACCGGGCACCCGCCGACGACCGCGCGGCGCAGCACCGGCAGCTCGGCGACCAGTTCGGGCAGGACCGTCTCGAAGCGCTGCCATGCCGCCTCGAACGCGCTTGCCACGGCTGGCGCAGCGCCGTCGGCAACCATCACCAGGTCGATCGGCCCGTGCTGAAAATGCCAGCACGGCAAGCCGTCACGGCGGGGCAGCGGGCGGCGTTCGGCGCTCATCGCATCAACCCAGCAGCGGCGGCTGCCCGAGCGGCCACACATTGCCGCTGCGCACCGCCTCGACGCGCCGCGCAGTCGGCGCGCCATCGCTGTGCCAGGCGCCGCGCGCCAGCACGTCGGCGATCGAGCGCACTGGCGCCATGTGACCGCCGAGCGCACGGTAATCAGCCAGCCGCATGCTGAACTCGATCGGCGCGACGATGGCCGGCGTCGGCACCGTGCCGAAGCTGTTCTCGGGCATGCGCGCCACGTCAACCATCACGGTGATGCCGCCGCCCGGCCACACATAGGCGGGGGCGCCGCCGCAGGTCACGTTGACCAGCGCCTGCTTGATGGCGCGCGTCAGCAGCACCGGGTTGTCGGTGACGCCGGCGCGCAGGCTGCCGCCGGCGCCGCCGAGGAACAGCACGCTGGAAAGCGAGGGCTCGCAGTTCTCGCCGATGCGCTCAACGACCTTGCAAAGCGCCGCCGGCATCTCGACCGGTTGCGGCACCAGCGCGGCGTCGAGCACATAGCAGGCGCTGTGCTCGCCGGTGGTCGATACCATCAACAGGCGCAGCCCCGGCCAGGCCAGATTGGCGTCCCAGCTTTCGATGATCGCGAGCGGGTCGGCGAGGTCGGTGCCGCCCCAGCCGGTGCCGGGGTTCGCAACCTGGAACACGCGCCCGGGCGTCGACTTTCGGCCGCGGATGCGAACCCCCGAAGGCCGCATGGCAAGGCAGCGGCCGGCCTGGTGCGGCGTCAACACGCCGGTGATGTGGTCGTCCACCACCACCTCGTCGGCCAGGCCGAAGAACTGTTTCGCGAAGATGCCGATGGTGGCCGAGCCGCAACCGACCCGCATGCGCCGCTCTTCCACGCCGTTGACGATGGGTGCGCGCCCCGCCTGCACCACGAGCTGCGCACCGCCGTCGATCGCCAGCGCCACTGCCTGCTTGTTGCCCAGCGCCAGCATCATGTCGCAGCTGATGCGGCCTTCCTTCCTGCTGCCACCGGTCAGGTGATGCACGCCGCCGAGCGCCAGCATCTGCGAGCCGTATTCGGCCGTGCTGACATGGCCAACCACCTCACCATGGCAGCGCACGTTCGCCTGCTCCGGGCCGAGCCAGCGGTCGGTGTCGATCTTCACCTTGAAGCTGCAGTAGCTGAAGATGCCCTCGGTGACGACGGTGATCATGTCGACGCCGTCGGCTTGCGAGGCGACGATGAAGGGCGCGGGCTTGTAGTCGGGGTAGGTGGTGCCGGCGCCGATGCCGGTGATGAAGAAGTCGTCTCGCCCCGCAGCGTCGTCGGCGGGCGACGCGGCCGCGTCATCCACGGCGCGCGCGGTGAACGACACCGGCGCGGCATCGGCTCCAGGATCTGCATCGCCCCGTGCCCGGCGCAGCAGCAGCACCGGATCGACCCGCACCAGCAGGCCCGCCGCATTCGCGTAGCGGTCGCAGGCGCCGACCTTGCCGGGCGAGATCTGGCACAGCACCGGGCAGGCATTGCACTCGACCTTGTCGCCGGCCATGCGCTCGCTGCGCGGGGGCGATTTGTCGAGAACGCGGGGCGCGTGATCTTGCGGCGCGGGCAGCGAATCCGGCCAGCCGTCGGTCTTCGTGTGTTCGGTCATCGAGGGCCGGCGCGCGCGCGGTTCATGTAGCATTTACTGAATGAAACCAGCGGCGATGCTAGCAAGCACGGCCGGCCGGCGCAAGGCGGACGGCAGCGCCGCCCCCGGCAGCCGCGCGCGCGCAGCGCAGGCCACGCGCGAAGCGATCCTGCGGGCTGCGACCCGGGTGTTCGCGAAGCACGGTTACGCCGGCGGCCGGGTCGAGCAGATCTCGAAGGCGGCCGGCTCGTACGACCGGATGATCTACTACTACTTCGGCAGCAAGGAAGCCCTGTACATCGCCGTGCTCGAAGAAACCTACCGCCGCTTCAACGCGGCCGAAGCGAAGCTCGTGCTCGACGCTGCGCAGCCGGCGGCCTCGCTGCAAGCGGTGATCCGCTTCATGTGGGCCTACTACCGCAAGCACCCCGAATTCATCACCTTGCTGAATACCGAGAACCTGCATCGCGGCCGCCACATCGCGAAGTCGCTGCGGGCCCACGAGTATTCGGCAGCGGCCGTGAAGGTGCTGGGCGACGTGCTCGAAAGCGGCGTGCGGCGCGGCCTGTTTCGCGCCGACGTGGCGGCGCGCGATGTCTACCTGATGATTGCCGCGCTCGGTTACTTCTACCTGTCGAACCGCTACACGCTGTCGGCCTTTCTTGGCCAGAAGCTCGATACCGCCGACGCACTGGCGCACTGGGAAGGCTTCATGATCGACGCGGTGCTGCGCACCGTGGCAGTGAGCCCGGCAGCACCTGCGTTGCAACGCCGGCCCCGGTCAACCAGCAGCGCGGCCGTGAAGATCAGCAGCTTGTCTTTCTCGCGCGGGGTGAGTTCCATTGCTTGACCAGGGTTGCTGCTCTAAGGGCTGCGGCGGTTCGCCGGCCCTCCCTTGCAGGGCGCGCACCGGCTTGCAGGCCGATGCCGTTCGGTGGGCTCGGCGCATGCGCCTCGAAAGCCCCACCTCACCCCCAACCCCCTCCCAAAGGGAGACGGAGCAAGAGGGCCCTTCAGCCGAGGTGAGAAGGAGGGCGCGCGGAACCACGCACTTCACTCAGGATGCGCCGCGCGCGCAGGATCACCGGCGTGTCGATCATCTTGCCGTCGAGTGCCACGGCCGCGCCCTGGCTGGCTGCGGCCGCCGCGACCACGCGCTCGGCCCAATCGACTTCGGCAGCGCTCGGGCTGAAGCTGGCGTTCACCACGCCGACCTGCTTCGGGTGGATGCAGAGCTTGGCGCCGAAGCCCAGGCGGCGCGCGCGCTGCGCTTCGGACTCGACTTCGGCAAGGTCGTCGATCGACGTGCTCGGGCTGTCGATCGGTGCGGCCAGGTTCGCGAGCTTCGAGCCGAGCACGAACTGCGAGCGGAAGAACAGCAGCTCGTCGAAGTTCGCGCGCAGGTTCAGGTCGAGCTGGAAGTCGATCGCGCCGAAGGCCAGGCGCTGCACGTTCGGTGCCGCCGCGATGGCGCGCAACGCGTCGAAGCCGGCGGCCGATTCGATCAGCGGGATCAGCGGCAGGTCGTGGCCGATCGCCGCGAGGTCGGCCACGCGCTCGGACTTGGCGAGCATCACCGCAGCCACGCCGGCGCTGCGGCACAGCGCCACGTCGTCCGCGAACCACGGCGTGTCGGCGGCGTTGATGCGCACTGCCACCGGCCGGGCCGCGCTGAGCCACGCGCCAACCAACGCACGGGCCGCGTCCTTCTGGTCCGGCGGCACCGCGTCTTCGAGATCGACGATCACCGCATCGGCGCCGCTGGCCAGCGCCTTGTCGAAGCGCTCGGGCCGGTTGCCGGGCACGAAGAGGTAAGACCGAGGGAGCGCGCTCGGGCTCATCGCATCAACCCAGGAAGCGGGTGACGACCTTCGCGTCGGCCAGCGCCCAGGTGCGCGCGATCACGGCCTGCATCTCGGCGCGCGTGGCGCCGTCGCGATAGAGCGCGAGCTGGATTGCCTTGGCTTCGAGTTCGGCGCGGCTCAACGTGTTGCCCGGGTCGCCCTTCGGTTCCAGCACCTTGCCCTCGAGCTGGCGGCCATCGGCGGTCTCGACGACGACCTTGCCGATCCAGCGCGCCGGGTAGGCGCTGTCGACTTCGGCGTCGAGCCGCATCACGGTCTTGTCGTGCACAGCGCGAACGGCGGCGTCGCGGAAGTTGGCATCGAACTCGGCCAGCCCGGCGCGGCCGAAGACCGCGATCAGGCCGAGCACCGTGCCCATCGAGAACTTCGCCTGGTGCACCGTCTGCGGGTCGGTGACCGGGCCGAGCACATCGATCGCGGCCTGGTGCACTAACGCGGTGATTGAGCGGATGTCGCTCGCTGCCAGTTGATGCGCGGTCATCACTTGCGCCAGCGCATCGGCGGCCGGGTGCGTGTGGCGGCAGGCGGCGTGGAACTTGAACGAGGTTTCGATGAGCGCCCAGCGCGTTCCCAGGCCGTTGCTGAGCTTGCGCGGATCGGCATCGCTCGACATGCCGGCCGCCAGCCCTTGCGCGCCATCGAGGATGCGCTGCGCGCCGGTAAAGCCGTCCTTCGCGAGGTAGGCGGCGGTCAGGCCGGCGCCGGCCGCGTGCGCGGTGTGCAACTGCTTCGAGTCGGCCGCGTCGCGCAGGAACTCCCACAGGCCGGCCGACTGGGTGCCAGCCGAGCCGAAGGCATGGCGCATCTGCGCGGCTTCGAGCCCGAGCAGGCGCCCGACGGCGGCCGCGGCGGCGAAGGTGCCGGCCGTGCCGGTGGTGTGAAAGATGCGGTAGTGGGATCGACCAAGGAACTCGCCGACGCGGATGCCGACCTCGTAGCCCGCCACGCTCGCCGCGATCAGCTCGCGCCCGGACGCACCGAGCGCCTGCGCGACCGCGAGCGCGGCCGGGAACACCACCGTGGCCGGGTGGAACACCGAGCCGTTGTGCACGTCGTCCTGCTCAGCCACATGCGAGGCGGCGGCGTTTGCGGTGGCTGCGACCAGCGGGCTGCTGTTGCGGCGGTGGATCAGCACTTCGCTCTGACCGGCGCGCTGACTTTCATCCTGCTCGCTCGGCCCCATTGCCTCCATGAAGCGCGTGATGGCCTCGACCGGCCTGGCGCCCTTGCCGGCCAGCGCCGAGCCGAACCAGTCGAGGAACAGGTCTTCGGTGCGGCGCACGACCGCGTCGGGCAAGTCCGCGAACTGCAGGCCGGCAGCGAAGTCGACGAGGCGACCGGTCGGGTCTTGCAGGGCTTCTGAATCGGCTGGATCAGGGTTGCTCATCGCGTGGTCTCCTTCAAACGGCCGCATCGGCGTGCAGGCGCGCAATCTCGTCGGCGCCGTACCCCAGCTCGGCGAGGATCGCATCGGCATGCTGGCCGAGCGCCGGCACCGCGTCCATGCGGGCCTCGAAACTGTCGGGCATGCCGGGTGGGCGCAGCGCCGGCACCGGGCCGGCGGGCGTGTCGATCTGCACCCAGCGGTCGCGCGCCTTCAGTTGCGGGTGCGCCCAGACGTCGCTCATGGTGTTGACGCTGGCGTTCGCGATCTGCGCGCCATCGAGGCGCGCCACCAGCGCATCGAGGGTCAGGCTGGCGAAGGCGGCGGTGATGAGGGCTTTCAGCTGCGGCTTTGCGGCGACGCGTTTGGCGTTCGCGTTGAAGCGCTCGTCGCTCGCCAGGGCCGGCTGCAGCAGCACTTCGGCACAGAAGCGTTGCCACTCGCGTTCGTTCTGCAGGCCCAGCATCACGCTGCGGCCGTCGCCGGCCGTGAACGGGCCGTACGGGTAGATCGTGGCGTGGGCGGCGCCGGCGCGCGGTGGCGGCGCAGCGCCGTCGAACGCGTAGTAGAGCGGGTAGCTCATCCACTCGACCATGCTCTCGAGCATCGACACATCAATGCGGCAGCCCAGGCCGGTCTTGCCGCGTTGCATCAGCGCGGCCAGTATGTTCGAGTAGGCGTACATGCCGGCCGCGATATCGGCAATCGAGCAGCCTGCCTTGGCTGGCTCATCGGCTGAGCCGGTGATCGACAGGAAGCCGGCCTCGCTCTGGATCAGCAGGTCGTAGGCCTTCTTGTCGCGGTACGGGCCGGGCGCAGCCGGGTCGTCGCCATAGCCCGAGATGTCGCAGACGATGAGCTTCGGGTGCGCGGCGGCCAGCGCCTCGTACGACAAGCCCAGGCGCGCCGCCGCGCCGGGCGCGAGGTTCTGCACCAGCACATCGGCGTTCGCCAGCAGGCGCGCCAGCACCTCGGGCGCGGCGGCGTGTTTCAGGTCGAGCGTCAGGCTCTCCTTCGAGCGATTGGTCCAGACGAAGTGCGACGCCAGGCCATGCACCCGCGTGTCGTAGGCGCGCGCGAAATCGCCGACACCGGGCCGCTCGACCTTGATGACGCGCGCGCCCAGGTCGGCCAGCTGACGGGTGCAGAACGGCGCGGCAATCGCATGTTCGAGCGTGACGACGGTGATGCCTTCAAGAGGGCGCATGTCTCGCTTTCAGGGGACTGAGTTTTTCGGGGCGCTCTTTGTCGCAAATCTTTCTTTTTCCCGAAGTTAGAACGACCTCGGCAAGCCCAGCACATGCTCGGCCACGTACGACAAGATCAGGTTGGTCGAGATCGGCGCCACCTGGTACAGCCGGGTCTCGCGGAACTTGCGCTCGACGTCGTATTCGTCGGCGAAACCAAAGCCGCCGTGGAACTGGATGCAGGCGTTCGCGGCCTCCCAGCTCGCCTTCGCGGCCAGGTACTTCGCCATGTTGGCTTGCGCGCCGCAAGGCTCGCGCGCATCGAACAAGCGGCACGCCTCCCAACGCATCAGGTCGGCGGCCTCGACCTCGATGTGGCTCTCGGCGATCGGGAACTGCACGCCCTGGTTCTGGCCGATCGGGCGGCCGAAGACGACGCGCTCGTTCGCGTACTTCGTCACCCGGTCGATGAACCAGCGGCCGTCGCCGATGCACTCGGCGGCGATCAGGGTGCGCTCGGCGTTCAGGCCGTCGAGGATGTACTTGAAACCCTGGCCTTCCTGGCCGATCAGGTTCCCGGCCGGAATCTCCAGGTTCTCGAAGAACAGCTCGTTGGTCTCGTGATTCACCATGTTCGGGATCGGCCGCACCGTCATGCCGGTGCGCTCGGCCAGGCGCAGATCGACCATGAAGATCGACATGCCTTCGCTCTTCTTCTTCACCTCGGCAAGCGCCGTGGTGCGGGCCAGCAGGATCATCCAGTCGGAGTGCTGGACGCGCGAGATCCAGACCTTCTGGCCGTTCACCACATAGCGGTCGCCGCTGGCGCTGCGCACGGCGGTGGTCTTGATCTTGGTCGTGTCGGTGCCGGTGCTCGGCTCGGTCACGCCCATCGACTGGAGCCGCCATTCGCCGCTGGCGATGCGCGGCAGGTAGTGCTGCTTCTGCGCATCCGAGCCGTGGCGCAGCAAGGTGCCCATGTTGTACATCTGGCCGTGGCAGGCACCGGCGTTGCCGCCGCAGCGGTTGATCTCTTCCATCACGACGCTGGCCTCGGCCAGGCCCAGGCCCGAACCGCCGTACTCGGTGGGGATCATCGCGGCCAGCCAGCCGGCCTTCGTCAACGCATCGACGAAGGCCACGGGGTAGCCGCGGGCGGCGTCGATCTTGCGGTGATACGCATCGGGGAAATCGGCGCACAGGGCGCGCACGGCGTCGCGGATGTCTTGGTACGGGTCGGTGGGGGTGGTGGTCTTCATGACGCGAATTCTGTGGGATCGGGGTCAGGCCAGCTCGGCGCGTGCCTGCATCGCCAGCGCGCCTTCAGGGTTGCAGGCCCACAAGGCGACGCCACCGCCGGCCTCGGTCGCCTCAAGCCGGCCGCACAGCGTGAACGGGTGGGTGTCGAACAAGGGGCTCGCGGCCTTGAACTCGAAGGCGCGGATGCGCGCCGCCGGCAGCTCGCGGCGCACCAGGTCGATCAGCAAGGTGGCGATCAGCGGGCCGTGCACGATCAGGCCGGGATAGCCTTCCACCTCGGTTGCATACGGGCGGTCGTAGTGGATGCGGTGGCCGTTGAAGGTGAGTGCCGAATAGCGAAACAGCAGGACCGGGTCGGGTGTGATGCGGCGGCTGAAGCCGGCATCGGTCGGGGCCTGCAACGGCGCAGGAACCACTGCGTCCGCGACTTTCGAGCCCACGGGGTGGTCGCGGTAGACGATGTCGTGCTCCTCGGTCAGCGCCAGGCCGGCGGCGCTGGTGATCTCGTGGCGCACCGTGACGAAGACGAGCGCGCCGCTGCGGCCGGTCTTCGCATCGACCTTGGTGATGGTCGACGTGCGCAGCATCTCGTCGCCGACGTTCAGGGCGTGGTGGAACGTCAGCCTGCCGCCTGCCCACATGCGGCGCGGCAGCGCCACCGGCGGCAGGAAGCCGCCGCGCTGGGCGTGGCCGTCGGCGCCGATCTCGCTCTGGCGCGCGACGGGCAGGAAGAACAGCCAGTGCGCCAGCGGCTCCATCGGCGTGCCGGGAAGGGGCTCGGCATCGGCCCGGTCCAGCGTGGCCGCAAGACCGGCCAGCGGCGCGGCGGTGACGGTATCGACGCGCCGCTCGCTGCGGCCGACCCACTCGCGCAAGTGGTCGAACGAGGTGGCAGTGGGCAAGGTGATCATGACGCGAGCTTGCCCGGTCGAACCCGAGCCGGCAATTCGCGATTCATGAACCCGCTCTTCGGTGCGTGCGAACGGGCGCTGCGGCGGGTTGGAAATTCGAACTCACGCACCGCCGAGGCATGGAGTACGCAGAGTTGCGCAGAGTGAATTCAAAAAAAGTTTCTTGCTCTGCGGTCCTCTGCGTACTCCGCGCCTCTGCGGTGGTGAGTTGGCTCTCGGCACAGGGATCACCTACGCCACGCATAGACTCACGGCCTTGCAGCGAGGAGCCCCCGGACCCCATGGCGATGCACTTCGATCTGGTCGACCTGCGCCTGCTGGTGCGGGTCGCCGAGGCCAATAGCCTGACGCGTGGCGCCGAGCTGGTGCACATGGCCGTGCCGACTGCCAGCACGCGCGTCAAGAACATCGAAGACAGCATCGGCACCAAGCTGTTCTACCGCACCAGCCAGGGCGTGACGCTGACGCCGCCGGGCCAGGCCTTCGTGCACCACGCGCGCCTGGTGCTGGCGCAGCTCGAACACCTGAGCGGCGATTTGCAGGAGTACGCGAAGGGCATCAAGGGCCACCTGCGGGTCTTCGCCAACACCACCGCGCTGGGCGAGTTTCTGCCGCCGGTGTTGCGCACCTATCTGCTGACCCACCCGGACGTGAACATCGACCTGCGCGAGCGCCTCAGCCACGACATCGTGCGCGCCGTGTCCGAGGGCCAGACCGACATCGGCATCGTCGCCGGCACGGTCCGCACCGAGAACCTCGAAGTAATCCCGTACCGCCGCGACCGGCTCGTGCTGGTGGTGCCGAGCGGGCACGCGATGGCCGGGCTGGCGTCGGTCGACTTTGCCGACACGCTGGCGCTGGACCACATCGGCCTGCACGAGGCGAGCGCGATCCACGCCTTCCTGCGCCAGATCTGCCACGGCCTGCACCGCAGCCTGCGGCTGCGCATCCAGGTCGGCAACTTCGAAGCCGCCTGCCGCATGATCGAAGCGACCGTGGGCGTGGGCGTGCTGCCCGAATCCGCAGCGCGCCGCCATGCGCAGACGATGGCGATCCGGATCGTGCCGTTGCGCGATGAGTGGTCGGACCGCGCGATGCACATCTGCGTGCGCAGCCTGCAGGCGCTGCCGGCGTTTGCCCGCGATCTGGTCGCGCTGCTGGTGGAAGACGCGAAGGCCGCGCCTGCCGATTGATCGCGCGGCGTGCCGTCGCCGTGCCTTCAAAAACAAGAGCCAACTCACACACCGCAGAGGCGCAGAGAACGCAGAGGCCCGCAGAGTGAATTCATCAAGAATGACTTCTCTGCGTTCTCTGCGTTCTCTGCGTTGGTGAGTTGAATTGAGTTGAGTTGAGTTCGAACTCTCAAGCAACCTTGCGCGGCGCAGTGGAAAACTCCATCTTGTACGCCAGCCACCAGATCACGAACACGCCGAGCGTCCACCAGATGATCTGCCAGGCCCAGAGCGACGGAATGCCGAGCTTCCACGCGGCAATGCCCGCGCCGGGCGCACCGAAGAGGTCGTTGCCGAGCACGGCGCCAGGGCCGATCGCGAAGAACATCCAGCCCAGCATCAGGGCCCAGACCGCTGGCCGCATTGCCTGCTTGGACGCCGGCAGCCCGGCGCGTTCGCGCAGGTAGCGGTGGAAGCCGTCGCGGTGGCGCCGGCCCGCACCGCCGCGCGTGGCCAGCGAGACCACGGCGCAGGTCAGCAGGTTGCAGAAGATGCCCCAGCCGGCGGAGTGGATCGTCCAAGGCCAGCGGCCCCAGGGCAGCTCGAAGCCGAAGAAGTGCGCGACCGCCGCACCGACCGGCTCGGTCAACAGCACCGCGACCAGGCCGACGCACAGGCCCAGCGTGGCCGCTGGACGCGACACCCACGGCAGCCAGCACACGCCCGCCAGCACTGGCCACAACTGCAGCGCGAAGGCCAGCGCCAGGCCGCCGAGGCGCACCTGCGCCACCGGCGTGAAGGTGGCCATCAGCAGCGCGGCGATGAAGATCAGCGCCATCGTGGCGCGGGCGATGCGGCGCTGCGCACGGTCGTCGGCGGCTGGGCGAAAAAAGCGCTTCCAGACATCGAGCGTGACCATCGTCGCCGTGGTCGAGACACAGCCCGCAGCCGCCATCTGCACCGCCGCGATGACGCCGATCGCCAGCAGGGCCGACAGCCAGGGTTGGCGCGGCGCCAGCGCCAGGAGGGCGGCGGTGGTGGCGTCCACCGGGGGCGCGTCGGGCCGCAGCAGCCCCCCCAGGCCATAGGCGGTGGCGAAGAACAACAACACCAGCCCGACGATGGCGCCCGTCGCCCACACCTGCTGCGCCGCGAAGCCCCGCGTGTCGCGGCAACTGAAGCCGAGCATGCTGAACGAGGGCGAGGCCTGCAGGCCCATCAGTGCGAACGAATAGGTCAGGATCATCGCTGCGGTCCAGAGGCCGCCGGCCGGCGCCTGCTTGCCCAGGCCGGCGGTGAACTGGATCACGCCGGGGATCTCGAACAGGCTTGGCGCCGCAGCCGGGCCAGGCGCGGCGAGCCGGGCCAGTGCGGCATTGAAGGCGCCGAAGCCACCGATTTGCGCGTAGGCCAGGCAACCCAGGCCGACCATGCCGGCCAGCAACAGCAGGCATTGCAGCGCCGCCATGGAAGCAACGCCGCGCAGGCCGCCGAGGAAGGCGCAGACGAAGATGGCGAAGCCCAGCACCCACATCGCAGGAATGGCACCGACCGCGCCGTGCGTCAGGGTCTGGAGCAACTGGCCGCCGGCGGCGAGTTGCAGGCCGACGAACGGAATCGCGAAGACCAGCGCGATCAGCACCGTCAACAGGCGGATCAGTTCACCCTGGTAGTAGTCGGCGAACATCGCGCCGGGCGTCGTGTAGCCGAAGCGCTGGCCGAGCAGCCATTGGCGCTTCAGGAACAGGATGCCGGCGAGCGGAATGACGATGGCCGCCAGCGCGACTTCACCGTAGGCGAAGCCGCCGAGTTGCAGCAGCGACGGGTGGCCGAGCACGATCCAGCCGCTCAGCGACAGCGCCGTGGCCGACAGCACGAAAACCCAGGCCGGCGTTTGCCGGCCGGCCAGGAAAAAGTCGGCTGCGGTGCTTGATCTGCGGCCCGCCGCTACCGCCCAGTAGAGGCAGAAGGCGAGCAGCAAGGCGCCGAACGCGAGCAGCCAAACGACGTCTTGCGACAAGGATGTCTCCAGGTTGCGGTTCGGCAGGCCGGCGGGCGCGGTGGCGGGACGCGGCGACCTAACGCTTGCGCACGCGGTCCAGCAGGTCGATCGAACCGCGCACGCCGTGGTGGGCCACCAGGTAGAACGCGAAGCAGGCGAACAGCAGGCTGAAGCCCGCCAGGCCGATCGCGATGTTCACGCTCTCGAAGTGCGGCAGGACCAGCCAGCTGAGCACAAAGCCGAGCACCGAGACGATGAAGGCGATAAAGCCCAGCGCGACCTCGCCTTTCGAGAAGCGGGTGCGAAACAGGTGGTTGATGACGACGTGGGCACCGAACGCTGCGGCCAGCAGCGCGAAGCCGAACAGGCCGGCGAGCAGATCGGACGCGCTGAAGCCCGTCAGCGTGAAGCACAGGCCGAACGAGCCGAAGAATGCCCAGTTCGTCGTCACCGCGAGGCGGCGCTCGCCGAGCGGATCAGCCGTTCGAGGATCGTCCTGGTTCATCGCGTGCGCTCTCGTCAATGACGTTCAGCGTCGTTCGAATCGGGATACTCGCCGACCGGAAAGATCGTCAACCCGCCGGTCGAGGTCATCGCGCTCGGCGACATGCCGATCTCGCGCAGCAACCCGTCCACGAACGGCACCTGGGCCCGATAGCGCAGCGCCGAATTGACGGCCTGATCGGCGAGGCTGCCGACTCGCTTGCCGCTGCCACCACCACCATCGCCCGCCCCGGCGCCCTCCCCCTGACCCTGCGCCACCGCCCCGCTCAAGCCCGGCAGCCCGTCGACCTGAAGAATCTTGATCGAGTCGATCTTCTCCATCGGCTTCACGCTCTCGCGGATGATGCTCGGCAGGCTGCGGATCAGGTCTTCCTGCAGCGCGCTGCGCCGGCTGGCTTCGGAGCGCATGTTCTCGGCCTCGTTCAGCTTGCGCCGGCCTTCGGCGTCGATTTCGTAGCGCACCTTCGCGGCTTCGGCCGCAGCCACCTGCGCCTGCGCCCGGTCGCCCGCCGCCCGCAACTCGGCCGCCGCGCCGGTGGTGAGCTTGATCGCGTCGCGCTCGGCGTGCTGCGAGGCTTCCACCAGGTCGATCAGCTTGCGGCGCTCGGCGATGGCCGTGTCGCGCACCGTGTTGACGCGCTCGGTGGCCTCGACCGCATCGGCCCGCGCGACCTCGGCTGCCGTCTGCGCCTCCGACTGGGCACGCGACTTCTGCGCCACCGCGATGACGCGCTCCTGTTCCTCCAGTTCGAGGGCGCGGCGGCGCCTGATCTCCAGGGTCTGCAAGTCCTGCTCGCGCAGCAGTTGCTCCGATTCGACCGCCCGCTCCTGCTTGATGCGCGACTTCTCGATCTCTTCCTTGACGCGGATCTGCGCGGCCTCGATGTCGTGGTCGCGGTCGGTCTTCTCGCGTGCGATCTCGGCGCGCTGCTGGGCCCGGCGCATCGCGATCTCGCGCTCCTGGGCCATGCGCGCGTACTCGCCTTCCTGATCGATCGCCAGGCCGAGCTTCTCGGACTCGAGGTTCTTCGCGCGGATCGCGATCTGCGTGTCCTTCTCGATGTCGTTGCGCTTCTTCTTGCGCGTCTCGATCTCCTCGGTCAGGCGGGTCAGGCCTTCGGCGTCAAAGGCGTTCGACGGGTTGAACTGCTTCATGTCGGCCTGGTCGACGCTGGTCAGCGACACCGCTTCCAGCTCCAGGCCGTTCTCGGTCATGGTGTGGGCGACCAGCTCGCGCACGCCGCGCACATAGGCGCTGCGGCCTTCGTGGATCTGCTCCATCGTCATGTTGGCTGCGGTGGCGCCCATCGCATCGACGAAGCGGCCCTGCACCAGCTCGCGCAGCTTCTCGGGGTCGAGCGTGCGGGTGCCCAGGGTGCGCGCGGCAGCGGCCACGCTTTGCGGGTTCGGGATGACGCGCACGAAGAACTCGACGATCACCTCGATGCGCATCCGGTTCTTCGTGATCAGCGACTTGTCGCCGGCGCGTCGCACCTCGATGCGCAAGGTGTTCATGCTGACCTCGGCCACGTCGTGCACGATCGGCAGCACGAACGCGCCGCCGCCCATCACCACCTTTTCGCCGCCCCAGCCGGTGCGCACGAACGACAGGTCCTTCGACGAATGCCGGTACAGCCAGTGCAGCAGGTACACGACCACCGCCACGACGATCGCCAGCAAGACAATGATTGCAATGATGTCCGCGCCATTCATGCTCTGCTCCTCGTTCAAGAATTCAATGCCGGATTGATGCCGGCTCACTGCCGGTTCAATGGCTCGCCGTGCCCGCTTCCCGCATCCCCACCGCCAGGAACGTCAGGCCGAATGCGACCAGGTTGACGAGGTCGGCGAGGTTGTAGGTGGTGTGCAGATAGCGCAGCTCGGTCGGCCCGGTGAAGGCGGCGATGAAGAAGCACAGCGGGTAGATCGCCCAGCCGATCGTCATGATCAGGCGCAGCCAGAAGTAGCCCTGCTGCACGGCTTCGCTGCCATGCCGCGCGCTGCGCTCGCTGAGCTTGCCGAAGAAGACTTCGCCCAGGATGTAGAGCCACATGGCCAGCGAGATCAGGAAGCCCAGCGTCGGGTGCATCAACTGCGTCTCGCCCATGAAGCGCGCCAGCACCAGCAGCACCGCAGCCACCAGCAGGCGCCAGAACACGCCCACCGGCACCGGCGCGAACGCGCGCACGAAGAAATAGACGGCCACCACCTGCAGCGGCAGCGTCAGGAACCAGCCGACGTAGCGGTGAATCATCGTCAGCTGGCCGGTCGCCAGCCACACATCGGTGGCCAGCATGTAATGCGCGGCCGAGATCAGCGTGGCGATGCCGGCGAGCGCGATCGGCAGCTTCCAGCGCCGCTGCACCCAGGCCGTGCCGGCGAGCAGCAGCACGGTGGCCGCGAACGTGGCGATCATGAGCAGCACGAAGGTGCCGCTGGCGATGTCTTGCGCTCCGAGTAACTTGACGATCATGTCCCGGCCTCTTGATCTAGATTTGCGTTCGGATGTGCGGCGACCTGGCGTAGAGCGCCACCATCGGCAGGATCAGCAGCCCGAACACGAACTGCTGCCACTCGAACTTCAGGCCGATGCCGACCAGGAACGAGGTCAGCACCTGCAGCACCAGCACGCCGATGACGGTGAAGCCGTAGCCGCCGTAGCCGCCGAGCAGCGAGGTGCCGCCCATCACCACCGCCGCCAGTGTCATGAACAAGTACGGGTTGCCCACGCCGATGAAGCCGCCCCCGCTCCAGCCGAGCAGCAAGGCGCCGGTGAGGGCCGCCACGGCGCCGCTCACCATGTAGGCGCCGACCCAATAGCGGCGCTCGGAGATCATCAGCCGCGCCGCCGACAGGCGATTCCCGCCGAGCGCATAGAGGTGGCGCCCATAGACGCTGTTCTTCAGCCCGTAGACCAGCAGCGCGGCCAGGCCGATCCAGATCAGGATCACCGGCGGCAGCGGCAGGCCGAAGGTGCGGCCGTTCATCGCGGCGAGGTTGCGCAGCCAGTCGGGTACGCTGCCGAAGACATTGCCGCTGTAGGCGCTGCCGATGCTGGTGAGAATCTGCGTCAGGCCGGAGATCGCGAAGCCGATGCCGAGTGTCAGGATCAGGGCTTGGCCTTGCAGCCGAAAGCTCAGCAGACCGTTGATGAAACCCACCAGCGCGCCGAGCGCGATGATCAGCAGCACTGCGATCCAGCCCGGCACGCCCAGGCCGATCAGGTACAGCAGGCCGACGTTCGACGAGCCGATCACGAACGGAATCGACAGGTCCAGCCCGCCAAGCAGCGCGACCAGCGTCTGGCCCACGCAGGCCAGGCCGAGGAACGACGCGAAGACCAGCATCGACTTGATGTTCGTCGTCGAGGCGAAGCCCTCGACCGTGAACGAGCCGATCGCGAACAGTGCGGCCAGCACCGTCAGGCCGATGAAGGCGCTGCGGTTGCCCTCGAACACCTTGCTGACCTTGACGGCAAAGACCAGCAGCGCGGCGACCACCAACAACGCGATGACGTTGCCCAGCGTGAAGAAGGCCGTGGCCGTGACCGAGGCGATCAGGAACACCGCGAGCAGGATCAGCAAGGCGATCAACAGGGCGCGATTGCGCAGCAGGAATTGCTTGAAGGCGGCGCGCGCACCGGGCCGCTCGCTGGCATCCGGCGCACCCGCTGATTCGGCCGCTGCCGTTGGCTCACGGGACGACCCACCGGACGGCTCACCCATCGCCCCCGGCAGTGCGAACGAATTCCAGGCCCAGACCACCAGCGCGAAGGTGGCGGCGGTGTAGAAGATGACGTTCTGCGCAGGCTGGGATTGCCACAGGCCCAGGATCAAGCCGAGCCCGGCGACGAGCCCGGCCGTCGCCAGGCCGACCCATTTGCGCAGCGCGAAGGAAGCGGTATCACGCATGGCTCAGCAGCCAGACACCGAGCACGATGACGGCGGCAAACCCGCCGTAGAGCACCGGCGTCATCGTGCGGGCACGCGTCTGCGAGACGGTGACGCGCAGGAACAGCAGCAGCGCGAGCAGTAGCAGCGCGGCCAGCGCGGTGGTGCGTTGCAGCGCGGTCAATGAGAACGAGGCGCCCGCCGAGGGCGCATCGAAGATGAACGAATCGACCGGACGCGCGGTGGCGCGCGGCGCTTGCGTCTGCGTCTGTGTCTGCGCCTGCTTCTGCGTCTGCGGCGCATCGAGCGCGACCCTTTCGGCCGGCGGGTACTTCGCATAGTCGTGCTTGGCATGCAGCATGACCCCTGCGAACAGCAGCGACAGCACGACGAAGACGAGGAACGGCGACAGCCGTCGCGCATGCCGCTGCACATGCGGCAGCGCCACCGTCAACAGCAGCGACAGCACCAGGATGACGCCGTAGGCCAGGTCGGTGACGAAGCCCTGCACCATGCCGAAGTTGAAGGTCGCGAGCACATAGCCGATCAGGAACAGGTTCAAGGCGCCGAGCAGCGAGCCGATCACCCCGCCGCGCCCACCGGCCAGGCTGGTGCCACCGAGCACCAGCGCGGTCACGGCGATCAGCGTGTAGGTCGTGCCCTGCGTCGGGTCGCCCGAGCCGATCAGCGCGGTGTAGCAAAGCGCGGCCAGGCCGATGAAGGCGCCCGAGATGCAGTGCGCGCCGATGCGCACGATGCTGATGCGAACGCCGCTGGTGTAGGCGGCGCGCTCGTCCGACCCCATCAGGCGCAGGTGGCCGTAGAACGCGCTGCGCGTGAAGAGCAGCCACGCGGCGGTGCACACGACCAGAATCAGCAGCACCGGCGACAGCAGGGTGTCGCCCAGGCCCCAGGGCAGCATCCATTCCGGTGCCGAGCCGCCCGGCCGGGGGAGGATCACGAGGTTGATGCCGGACAGCGCGAGGTAGCCGCTCAGCGCCACGATGATGGGCTGCACGCGCACGAAGATGATCACCAGCGCCATCAGCAACTGATACGCCACTCCCACCGCGATGACGTAGGCGAACACCGCCAGCGGCGAGGTAACGAGGTCCAGGCCGCTGAACTGCACCAGCGTCACGTTGATGAAGCCGAGCAAGGGGCCGACCGAAAGATCGACAGTGCCGCGCCCGGCCATCGCCGTGGCCATCAAGCCGTAGGTGGCCAGCACCAGCGGCGCGGTCACGAGCACCGCGCTGCCGATGCCGGCGCTGGAGATCAGGCTCGGGCCGCGCAGCACGGCGACGATCAGCAACGCGAACAGCATCAGGATCGGCACCAGCAGGTAAGTGCTGGTCGCCGTGGAGGGCAGGTGGACGCGCGCGTCGGCCATGGGGTGGCGATGCTGGGTTCAGGTCGGCGGGGTGGCGGGCAAGTGGCGCGTGGGTGTCAGCTCACCTGCGGCCTAGCGCCGCGCGCGGCTGCCGCGTCCCGCGTCGACGTCGAGCACGCGCACCGAACCCCGGTCGGTGCCGGCGGGAGTCGGGCTCCTGTACGAAGGCGATTCGGCACTGGCGGTGGCCCGGCCTTGCGTTGCGCGCTCGGCGCCGCGACCGGGCTCATCACGGCCCGTGTCGCGGCCGCTGTCACGTCCCGCGCGCTCCGTCGATCGCCCGGCTTCGCGATCCGACTGCACGATCTTCTTCAACACCGGCATCAAGTATTCCTTGAACAGCTCCGGGTTCTCGGACATCGGGAAATGACCGATGTTTTCCATGATGATGCACTCCGAGTTCTTGACCTTGTCGGCCGTCTGCTGCGTCATCTCGGGCGTGCAGGCGAAGTCGTAGACGCCGGTCATGAAGTAGATCGGAACGCGCCCGGAGATCTTCCGGCACAGCTCGCGGTAGTCGTGGTCGACGCTGTAGAAATGCAGGTCGCCCTTGAACACGCCGGGGCCGCCCTGCGCATAGAACCACCAGGTTTCCCAGCGGTAGTCGTTCGGGCTTTGCGGCGCCATCAGGCCGAAGGTGGCCGTGGCGCAGACCTCGCCGCCATGGATGTGCGGGTGCATCAACGGGTCGATCCACCAGCCCGGCGAATGGTCGCAGGCCTCGATCGCGATCAGCGCCGAGACTTCGTCTTCATAGTGCAGCGCCAGCGGCAGGCAGACGTTGCCGCCCATCGAGCTGCCCATGATGACGGGCTTTTTCAGCTCCAGCGCGCGGCAGAACGCCATCACGAACTCGGCATAGAACTTGGAGGTGAGCTTGTATTCCTCTTCTTCCTTGTAGAAGTCGCCCGGCGGGTTCGATTTGCCGTGGCGTGGCAGGTCGAACGCGATGACGTGAAAATTCTTCGCGATCTCCGCATCGCAGAGTTGATGCCGCCACTCGCGCCCGTCGGTGCCTGCGGTGTGCAGGCACACGAGCGGAATGCCCTGGCCGTTTTCCTCGTAGTAGGTGCGGTAGGTTTCGCCTTCGCACTGCACATAGACGTAGCGCCCAACGATCGGGTCGAACTTGGCCATTTTCGGATTCCTTTTGAGGGGTGACGGGCGGCGGGTGGCAGGCAGCAAGGCTGGGCCGGCGCGTCAGACTTCGCGCATCACCGCGAGCATCCAGGACAGCGCGCGCAGGTTCTGCCAGAACGGCTTGGTGTCGCCTTCGATCTTCAGCCTGCCGTGCAGCGGGTGGGCCATGGCCCAGATGTCGTTGTACATGGGCGGCGGCATCGGCTGCACGAAGCGGCTCCACGATCCCGCCGGGGCCCGCAATGCAAACTGCCAGCCCATCATGTTCGCGCTCACGCCTTCCGAGACCTGCTGGATGCGGCCCTCGCGCACCACGACCAGGTAGTCCCGGTCGTCGATGCCGACGACGAAATTGACGCTGAAGAAGCGGCCGATGACGCGCAGCACGCGGTCGTCGTTGACCTTGTTGGCCCAGGATTCGAACCAGTCAAGGTCCAGCGGAGCCGATGCGGTGTACCGAGTCATGGTCTGGGTTCCTCAGTGGGGGTCGGTCGATTCCCTATTCCTCCCCCTCTCCCGCTCGCGGGAGAGGGTTGGGGCGAGGGCGGTTGGTGGCGCAAACATACTGCTGATCGTTTCCGTCACGCGGTCGGCAACGGCTGCGAGGCCGGCCCGTAGAGGCCGGTCAGGCTCGCGGTCTTGATCGTCATCGGCAACACCGCAGTGACGAAATCAACGTAGTTCGCCGTCTCCGCAAGCTGCAGCGTCTCGCACTTCAATGCGTACAACGTGAAGACGTAACGGTGCGCCGCGTCGGGCGGCCACGGCCCGCCGTAGCCTTTGCCGAAACCGGGAACGGCGAAGGTCACGAAGTCGCTGTTCAGCTCCTTCATGCCGGGCGGCAGCAGGCTCTTCGCACCGGCCCCTTCGACAAGCTTGCGCGTGCCGGCCGGAATGTCGTGCGCCAGCCAGTGGGCGAAGGCGCGCGGGAAGTTGAAGTGCGCCGGAAGGTCGGGGTCGGTGATGGCGAGCGCAAAGCTTTTCGTCCCCTTCGGCGGGTGCTCCCACAGGATCGGCGGGGAGACGCGGTTGTGTTCGGCGTAGCGCGCGGGAATGCGCGCACCTTCGTCGAACGCGGGTGACCACAGCTCGAACAGGCCGTCGGCGAGGGGCTCGTCAGCCGGTGCTTTTGGCGGCGTCGAGTCCGCCGTGGCCGGGCCGCTGGCTGCCGGCGGCGAAGCGCCGTGCGGCCGGGCAGCGTGCGCGCCGCGCGCCTGGCCGAACATCGCCTGCAGCACCGCTGCGGGGTGAACCGCAGCGCCCGTCAGTTCCTCGAAGATGCCGCCGCCGCGGAACACCAGCACACGCTCGCACAGACCGACCAGTTCCTCAATCTCGCTGGACAAGTAGACGACCGATTTGCCGGTCGCCGCGAAGTCCGTCAGGTACTGGTACAGATCGCTCTTGGCGCTGACGTCGACGCCGCGTGCCGGATCGTTGAGCACCAGAATCGTCGGGTTCAGCGCGAACGCGCGGCCGATCAGCACCTTCTGCTGGTTGCCGCCTGAAAGCGACGTTATGCGGTCGCTGCGGTCGCCCATGCGAACCGCGAGTTTGCGCGCCTCCCAGTCGAACACGCTGCCCAGTGCGGCCCAGTCGAGGATCTTCAGCTTGCCGGCCCGGCTGCTGCTGCGGTAGCGCGGCAGCAGCAGGTTCTCGAAGATGCCCAGGTTCGGGAAAATGCCTTCGCGCTTGCGGTCGCCAGACACATACGACACGCCGCAGTCGGCCGCGTCGGCCAGGCTGCGCACCGGCACGAAGCCCAGGCCCGGGTGCAACACCGTCGGCGCGCCATGAGCGGCACGGTCCACTCCCGCCAGGATGCGCACGAACTCGCTCTGGCCCTGGCCGTCGAGACCGGCGATGCCGAGAATCTCGCCGCGATGCAGGTGGAACGACACGTCCGGCCCGCCCGGCCAGACCTTCAGGCCGGCGGCCTGCATCAGCAGCTCGGGTGCGTGTACTGCGGCGTCGGTGGCGGCGCGCGCCGCATGGGCGGCCCCGCCTGCCGCGGTCGGAACCTGGACCTGGGCGCTGGCCCTGCCCGTCATGAGCTGCAACAGGTTCTTTTCGGTGATCTGCTGGCGCTCCAGCACGCCGACATCGCGCCCGTCGCGCAGCACCGTGGCGCGATCGGAGATCTCGATCAACTCAGCAATGCGGTGCGTGACGATGATGATGGCCGAGCCTTCATCCCGAAGCTGGCGCAGCTTGGCGAACAGGCGCTGTGTCGAGTCGAGATCGAGCGCCGCCGACGATTCGTCGAGGATCAGCGCGCGCGGCTTGCACAGCAGCGCGCGGCCGATCGTGATCCATTGCTTCAGGCCGAGCGGCAGGGTGCCGACGAGCGTGCCGGGGTCGATCGGCAGGCCGGTCAGCTCAAGCATCAGGGCCTGGGCGGCCGCCACCTTGGCGCGCTGCGGCATGGCACGCGAGAACAGGGCATCGGCACCGAGGAAGAGGTTGTCGACGACCGAGCTTTCGTCGGCCACCATCACCTCCTGGAAGACAGTGGCGATGCCGACCTGACGCGCCTCGTGCGGCGAGGTCGGCGTGTGGCCGAAGACCAGCACCTGGCCGCTGTCGGGTGGCAGCACGCCCGACAGCACTTTGGCCAGGGTGCTCTTGCCGCAGCCGTTACCGCCGACGATGGCGTGGATCTCGCCGCGCGAGGCGCTGAAACTGCAGCCGTCCAGCGCCTTCGTCACCCCGAAGGTCTTGCGCACGCCGACCACGAAAATGTCGCGCGGCGCGGCCGTTCGTGGGGCTTCGCGTTCAAGCGCCGGAGTGTCGAGCATGGTCAAGGCCGACGAATCAAGCGTGGAGCGTTCGCGTGTGCGGGCGGGCGGATCAGGGCTGGCAGCGGCGACGGGTTGTGAGGCCGGTCGTGGGCGCAAAGCGCAGCAACTCACCGCACAAATTCACCGTCACGGCTTGAACTTCTCCGGGTCGGCCGGGCGCAGGAAAAAGGCGTCGAGCTTGGCGGTGCTGGCCCAACGGTTGATGCCGATGCTGAGCCACTTGTCGGAGTCTTCGCTGCAGTCGGCGGGCACGGATTTCTCGATGTCTGCGTAGGTCAGCTTGACCGGCTCGACCAGCACCGACTGGACCTTCGGGCCCTGGCCCTGCAACGTGCGCATCATGATGTTCCAGGCCAGCTCCATGTCGTCGGCGGGCGGCCAGGCCTGGATCGCGGCGCTGATGTACTTCGGGTTCTTGCGCCAGTAGCACAGTGCGCCGAGTTCACCACCGACCGTGATCGGGACCATCTTGCGCCCCGATTGCTTGAGCGCGCGCAAGCCGCCGAGTTCGGACGCTGACTGGATCACGACGCCGTTCAATTCGCCCGGGTTGGTGGCGAGCCACTTCTGCACCTCGGCCTGCGCAACCTGATCGGTCCACATGCCGGCGACGCTGCCGACGACCTTGATGCCGGGGTATTTCGCCAGGGCCGCTTTCACGCCCCGGTCTTGCGAGTCGGACGCCGACGTGCCGGGGATGCCCTCGACCACCAGCACATTGCCCTTCTTGCCGATTTCTTCGGCCATCCAGGTGCCGAGCTGGAAGCCGCCGAGCTGGAAGTTGGCCGACGAGTTGACGGCATATGGCGAGGTCAAATAGCCGGTCGCCGAGAAGGTCGGGATGCCCTTGTCGTACGCGACCTTGACGGTCTGGTTCAGCGCCGTCGGGTTCGAGCAGCAGACGATGATCGCGTCCACGCCCTGGTCGATGAGCTGGCGCATCTGCTGGATCTGCGTCGCGTCCTTCAGGTTCGACTGCGTGATGATCACTTCCTTGATCAGGCCGAGCTTTTTCCACTTCGGAATCAGCTCGTTCTGCAACCGGTCCATCACCGCCGCGCGCCAGGTGTTGCCGGCGTAGGAACTGGCATAGCCGATGGTCCACGGCGGGCCTTTCTTGGGCTTCCAGTCGCGGTACGCGCTGGGGCCGAGCGGCTGGGCCGGGTCCATCATGTCGCCTGAGTACAGGCGGGTGCGAACGTCGGCCGGAAGCTCGTCGACGCCGGTGGCGAACGCTGCGCCCGACGCGCCAGCCACCAGCCCGGCCAGCGCCAAGGCCCTGACACCGCGACGTTGTTGCATGCGAAGTTGGTTCATGTCATCTCCCGGGCTTTTGTGAAGGCGTCTTTGCGCCTGCATTCATGTTCGGGCAACCCTGCCGATCCGGCAATTTCCAATTTTCGAACCCCGCCTTCGGCAATTGCGATGCCCTTCGGTTGCGCCGGCGGCACGAGCGCGGCGCAGGCAGAATCGGTGACCACCCACGGAGATTCGCATGGCCCCTCGCCGCAACCAACCCTTTCGCTTCTCAGCGCTGCGCCGCCGGCTCGGCCTGGCCGCCGGCCTGCTCGCTGCGGCGCCGTTTGCGCTGGCCCAGACCGGCGCGCCGGTCGTCATCAAGTTCAGCCATGTGGTGGCGCCCGACACGCCGAAGGGCAAGGCCTCGGAGCGCTTCAAGCAGCTGGCCGAGGAACGCAGCAAGGGCCGCGTGAAGGTCGAGGTCTACCCGAACAGCCAGCTCTACAAGGACAAGGAGGAACTCGAAGCGCTGCAGCTCGGCTCGGTGCAGATGCTGGCGCCGTCGCTGGCCAAGTTCGGCCCGCTCGGCGTGAAGGAGTTCGAGGTCTTCGACCTGCCGTTCATCTTCAAGGACACACCGTCGTTTCGCGCCGTCACCGATGGGCCGGTGGGCAAGGCGATGCTGGCCAAGCTCGACGCCAAGGGCATCACTGGCCTGGCCTACTGGGACAACGGCTTCGACGTGATGAGCGCGAACCGGCCGCTGCACCAGGTGGCCGACTTCAAGGGCCTGAAGATGCGCATCCAGAGCTCGAAGGTGCTCGACGCGAACATGCGCTCACTCGGCGCGATCCCGCAGGTGATGGCGTTCTCGGAGCTGTACCAGGCGCTGCAGTCGGGCGTGGTCGACGGGATGGAGAACACCGCCTCGAACGTCTACACGCAGAAGGTCTACGAGGTGCAAAAGCACGTCACGGTGTCGAACCACGGCCACATCGCGTATGCGGTGGTGGTGAACAAGAAGTTCTGGGACGGCCTGGCGCCCGACCTGCGCGCCATCCTCGAAGGCGCGATGAAGGACGCGACGACCTACGCGAACGCGATCGCCGAGACCGAGAACGCGCAGGCGCTGGACAAGATCAAGGCGAGCGGCAAGAGCACGGTCTACACGCTGACGCCGGCCGAGACCGCCGAGTGGAAGAAGGCGATGTTCAGCGTCCACAAGGACATGGAAGTGCGCGTCGGCCGCGACACGATCCAGGCGGTTTACAAGGCGGCGGGGTTCGTGGCGCCGAAGTAGCGCGGACGGGCACTGGGGAAACCAAGATCCAACTCACTCACCGCAGAGGCGCAGAGGACGCGGAGTTAACGCAGAGTAAGAAGGAATGCAATTGGATTTCTCTGCGCAACTCTGCGCTCTCTGCGCCTCTGCGGTGGTGAGTTGGCGTTCAGGTGCCCCGCTCAGATCGATCGAAAAACGCTCGGGCCGAGACCCGCGCCGCCGCCGCCGCTAAAGTGCTGCACGGCCCTGCACGATCTCGATGCGGCGGCGCAGGCGCTGCGCCTCGTCGCTGGCACCCGCCAGTTCGGCGCGCTTCAACTGCACGCCCAGCCACGCCAGCAGCGGGCGGCGCCAGCCTTGCATCGAGGCAGTGTCGATGGCGACGGCGATGACTTGCGGATCGGCGCGGCCCGCTTCGAACAGCACGCC
Source organism: Rhizobacter sp. (assembly GCA_025355745.1). Taxonomy (GTDB): domain Bacteria; phylum Pseudomonadota; class Gammaproteobacteria; order Burkholderiales; family Burkholderiaceae_C; genus LMDS01. The sequence goes on from JANXZA010000072.1 coordinate 34,290, forward strand.
GGCGGCGACCAGCCGCGACAGCGGATCGGCGATGGAGCCCAGCGCGGCCACGTTCGCTGCGTCGCCAGAAGCGCCCGCCGCCACGCCGCGTTGCGCCTCGGGCAGCAGGCCGATGTCCTGGGCTTGAACCCGCGCGGCCAGGTAGTCGGCGTAGGCGCGTTCGGGTGCGGGCACATCGGCGCGCAACGCCTCGAAGCCGGCGCAGGGCTGGAACACCAGGCTCCCCACCTGCGCGGCACAGTGCGCGAGTTCGATGCGGGCCAGCAGGTCGGTGCGGCCGGTACGGGCGATCTCGCTGCGGGCGCGCTGCAGTTCTTGCGCTTCGATGCGTGCATCGCCGCTCAGATAAGCCGTTAGGGCACGCTCGCTCGCGGTCCTCGCGTTCATCTGCCAGTCGGGTGGCGGCGGGTGGCTGGCGCAGCCGGCGATGGATGCGAGCCCGGCGGCCGCCACTGCGGCGAGAAAACACGTTGCGGGCTTCATCACGGCAATTTCAGGGTCGTGTCGCGCGCGAACGGCCACTTGCGGTTCACCTCGTTGATGAGCTGATCGACATTGCGCAAGCTGGTCTCCACTTCGGCGCGCAGACTGCCCAGGTCGGCGGTGGCAACCCGCGCGTTCGCACCGACGGCGCGCGCCTCTTCGAGCACCGCATCGACCTTGACGAGGCTGGCGCGCGCCTCGTTCAACATTGCGCTCAGTTGCACGACCGTGGTGCGGGCCTCGCGCAGCACGCCCTGGTCGCCGAAAACCTGCGCATCGGCCTTGACGGCCAGGCCATCGACGCGCGCCAGCAAGGCGTTGACGCGGTCGAGCGCGACGCTGAGCTTCTGCGCTTCGGTGTCGCCGCCGAACAGTGCGCCCATCGCCCCGCCCGGGCCCTTGAGCTTGTCGGTGAAGGCCTGCAGATTGGCCAGGCTGGTGTTGATCGGCGCCTCTGGCGCGCTCAGCGCGCCCAGGTTCTGCACCAGTTGGCGAGCATCGGCCAGCAGCTTCGGGACTTCGGCGCTGGCGTCGCCGCGCAGCGCCGTGCGCACCGCGCCGTCAGGCAACGGCGGGTCGGCCAGGATGCCGCTGTAAGCGCGGATGTTGGTGCCGCCCACAAGCCCGCGCACGAGCGTGAAGACGCTGGAGGTGCGCAGCCAGCGCGCGTCTTTCAGCGGCACATCGACGAGGATGCGGACGTTGCCGTCGGCGCCGAGTTCGGTGCTGCGCACCCGCCCGATCGGGAAGCCGGCGAAGGTCACGTCCATGCCGACGACCACGCCTTCCGAGTCGTCGGTCAGCAGCACCAGTTGCTGCGTGGCCTCGAACGCGCCGCGTGCATAACTCAGGTACAGCACGGCACCGACCACCAGCGCCAGCAGGCCGATCAGCAGCAGCGCGGCCTTGAACTGCAGATGGTCGGGAACGGCCGTGGTGGCTGGTGCGGCCGGCAAGGGGGGCGGGGGTTCGTCCTGCATTACGGCATCAATGGTAGTTGCCCAGCAGCGAGGCCACTTCGATCAGCAGGATCACGCTGAATAGGCGCACCAGGCTGCTCAGCTCGGCGCTGGCGGCGCTGCCTGCGCCTGCGCTCTTACCCGCAGTCGCACCCGCGCCATCGCCGCGCAGCGCCGCCGCGACCGGGATCAGCGCCACGGCCAGGCTGAAGAACAGCGTCTTCAGCGCGAAGATCAAGGCCACGCCAGGGTTGAAGATCTGCCCGAGCGTGCGCGTGAAGCCGGCGAAGGCCGAAGTCCGAAAACCGTACACCGACAGATAGGCCAGCCCCATCGCGATGAAGCAGCTCACCGCCGCCAGCATCACGACGGCGAAGCTGCCCGCCACCACGCGCGGCAGCAGCTCGCGGCGGATCGGGTCGATGCCAGCGCGCTGCATCGCCTCGAACTCGCCGCGCGCGCGCAACTGCGCCAGCTCGGTGGCGCTGGGCAGGGTGCAGCGCATCGCCACGAACAGCGCGGTGCCGAGCGGAATCAGCTCCAGCACCAGCACCCGCACCACCAGCTGCAATGCGTACTGCGACAGGCCGTAGCTGAGGGCCGTGACGACGACGATGCGGATCAGCACCAGGCTGATCAACGCGGCCAGCGCCGCGAACCACGGCAGCACCGGCACCGTGCCGAGGTAGAGGTGGCGCGCCAGCGCGGCGCGGTTGTCGCGCTCGTAGCTCGACGGCGACAAGGCCAGCACGCCGAGCAGCGCGCCGGTGTGCAACACCTGCCACCAGCTCACCGACCAGCGCGCGCCGGCCCGGCCCGCGCCCCGGCTGGCATCGCCAAGCACCGCCTGCCAGGTCCGGGTGGGGATCATGGCGGAATGATAGGGGTGGGGGCTGCGCAAGGCCGCTCCACTGTCTTCGGGAACAATGCGTGCGGCCTCGCCCTCACCCCAGCCCTGTCTCCCAGGGCCACGAAGGGGCCACTTTGTGACCCTGGGAGAGGGAGAAGAGCAAGTCCCCCCATACCTACCCACGCACCCACCGCCTTGCCTGCCTTCCTGCACCGCCGTACCGTCTGGCTGCCGACCTTGTGGGGCTGGGCTGCGATCCTCAGCGCCATCGTGATGTCGATCGTGGCGCTGGCCTTCGCGGCCGACGCCTGGCTGGCGCCGAACCGGCCTGCCGAAGGCACCGGCGGCGCGGGTGCCAGCGTGCTGATCGTCGAAGGCTGGCTCGAGGGCCCCGACCTGGACCAGGCGGTCATGGCATTCCGGCGCGGCCGCTACGAACGCATCGTCACCACCGGCGGCCCGATCGACGCGTGGTTCGGCGTGCCGGCCTCGCGCAACTTTGCCGAGCGAGGTGCGGCCTACCTGAAGACGCACGGTCTGGCCGATGTGCAGATCGACGCCGTCGCCGCGCCGGCTTCGGCGCAGGACCGGACCTTCCTGAGTGCCGTCATGGTGCGCGAATGGGCGCAGCGTTCCGGCGTGGCGCTGAGTGCGGTCGACCTGTTCTCGGCCGGCGTCCACGCGCGTCGCTCGCGCCTGCTGTTCCGGATGGCGTTCGGCCCGGGCGTGACGGTCGGCGTGCTGGCGTCGCGGCCGCCGGACTTCGACGCCCGCCACTGGTGGCGCAGCAGCGCTGGCACCAAGGCCGTGATGGGCGAGACCTTGAGCCTGGCCTGGACGACGTGCTGCTTCTGGCCGCCTGCGCCCGGCTCGCACGAGGAGCGCTGGGCCGTGCCGGCGCGTTGACTCGGCCGCAGGCGCCGGACCGGGCACCGAACCGGCTGGCCGGCTCGGTATGCTGCGCCTGCCGTCACCCACCCCAATGGAGCTTTCATGGCAGACGCAAGCGCCCCCGCGAAATCAGGCAAGGTCGTGATCCGCCACATCGGCTTGCTGCTGTCGGGCGACATCGACCGGCCGGTCCTCGATGCCGACACGATCGTCGCGCACGACGGCCTGATCACGGCCGTCGGCTTCGAGGCCGACTGCGACATCAGCGCGCCCACCACCTTGATCGATGCGCGCGGCACCTGCGTCGCGCCCGGTCTGATCGACAGCCATGTGCACCCGGTGTTCGGTGACTGGACGCCGCGCCAGAGCCAGCTCGGCTGGATCGAATCGACCCTGCACGGCGGCGTGACGACGATGATCTCGGCCGGCGAAGTGCACCTGCCGGGCCGGCCGAAAGACATCGTCGGCCTGAAGGCGCTGGCGATCACCGCACAGCGCGCCTTCGACAACTTCCGCCCGGCCGGCGTGAAGGTGCTGGCCGGTGCGCCGATCGTCGAACACGGCATGGTCGAGAGCGACTTCAAGGAGCTGGCCGCAGCCGGCGTGAGCCTGCTGGGCGAGATCGGCCTGGGCTCGGTGAAGGCCGGCGCCGAAGCCGCGCAGATGGTCAAGTGGGCGCGCAAGTACGGCATCCAGAGCACCATCCACACCGGCGGCCCGTCGATCCCCGGCTCGGGCCTGATCGACAAGGACGTGGTGCTCGAGGCCGACGCCGACATCATCGGCCACATCAACGGCGGCCACACCTCGTTGCCCGAGCAGCACGTGTGCGAGCTGTGCGAGAAGAGCGCCCGCGCGATCGAGATCGTCCACAACGGCAACGAGCGCGTGGCGATCGCGGCGGCGAAGATGGCAATGCAGCTGAAGTGCCCGCACCGCGTGATCCTGGGCACCGACTCACCCGCCGGCTCGGGCGTGCAGCCGCTCGGCATCCTGCGCCTGGTGGCGATGTTGGCGAGCCTGGCGAACCTGCCGGCCGAGCTGGTGTTCTGCTTTGCCACCGGCAACACGGCGCGCATCCGCAAGCTGAACTGCGGGCTGATCGAAGTCGGCCGCGACGCCGACTTCGTCTTCATGGACCGGGCCCAGCACAGCGCCGGCCGCACCCTGCTGGAAAGCGTGGAGCTTGGCGACATTCCGGGTGTCGGCATGGTGATGATCGACGGCATCGTGCGCTGCGGGCGCAGCCGCAACACTCCGCCGGCAACCGAGCTGCCGGTGGTGGTCGGGGGGTGATCCAATGCGGCCTTGCGGGCCACGCGCCCGTACCCACCGAGAGAACCCATGACCACTGCCCTGTACACCGCCTCGATCCCCGTCTTCACGCAACTGCTGGGCGGCCTGAGCGCCGTGCTGACGAAGGCCGAGGCGCATGCGCAAGCCCGCAGCATCGAGCCGAACGCGCTGCTCCAGGCGCGCCTGTACCCGGACATGTTCCCGCTGCTGCGCCAGGCCCGCGTGGCCTGCGATTTTGCGAAGAGCGTGGCGGCCCGGTTGGCCGGTGTGGAGGTGCCGAACTTCGAAGACGACGAGCAGACGTTTGCCGACCTGCAGGCGCGCATCGCCAAGACGCTGGCCTTCATCGCCAGCCTGACCCCGGCGCAGTTCGAAGGCAGCGAGACGCGCGAGATCGTGACCCAGGCCGGCACGCCGAAAGAGAAGCGCTTCAGCGGCCAGTCGTACCTGCTGAGCTACGGCCTGCCGCACTTCTTCTTCCACGTGAGCACGGCCTACGGCATCCTGCGCCACAACGGCGTCGAGGTCGGGAAGAAGGACTACATCGGGGTGTATTGAGCGTCCTCTAGACCGTAGCAAACGCCCCGCTCACCCTGAGCCCTTCGACAAGGCTCAGGACAGGCTTGTCGAAGGGCTTCGACAGGCTCAGCCCGAACGGACATCGACTCATTCAGTGGGTCATTCACCGGGAGTATCGAAACGGCTGCCCGTTTCCAGGTGATAGCGCTCGACCTTGCGATACAGCGTGCTGCGCGAAACCCCGAGCAAACGCGCCGCCTGCGCCAGATTGCCGTGCATGCTTTTCACCGCCCGCATGATGGCCTGGCGCTCGGTCTCTTCAAGACTTGAAGCCGGCGGGTTGAGCGCCGGGCTCGGGGTGCCGGGGTCGATGCCAGGATGCACTGCAGCGGCCCTGATTTCATCCGGCAGTTCGGTGCAGTCCACTTCGTCTTCATTCGAAGTGAGCAGCAGGCTTTCGACGGTGTTGCGCAGCTCGCGCACATTACCGGGCCAGGCATAGGCCCGCAGCAGGGCCATCACCGCCGGGCCGAAGGTGCGGCCGGCGGTGACGTGACGCTCGGCCAGGCTGCGGTTGAAATGCTCGGTGAGAAGTTCGATGTCGGACACACGTTCGCGCAGCGCCGGCACGCGGATGGCGGTCACGCTGATGCGGTGGTAAAGGTCGCGGCGGAACCGCCCGGCCTCGACTTCCTTCAGCAGGTCGCGGTTCGTCATCGCCAGCAGCCGCACATCGACGCGGCGCGGCTTGGCTTCGCCGAGCCGGCAGACCACACCTTCCTCCAGGCAGCGCAGCAGGATCGGTTGCAGCTCAAGCGGCAGTTCGCCGATCTCGTCAAGGCACAGCGTGCCGCCATGGGCCAGCTCGAAGCGCCCGGCGCGGCCTTCGGCGGTGGCGCCGGTGTAGGCACCGCGCACATGACCGAAGAGTTCGCTGCCGATCAGCTCGCGCGACGTGGCGCCGCAATTGAAGGTGATGAACGGGCCGCTGCGCCGGGCCTCACCATGGATCGCGCGGGCAAAAAGTTCCTTGCCGACACCGGTCTCGCCCTGAATCAACACCCCGACCCGCCGGCGGCTGAGCAGCTGCGCGCGATCGATGGCAACCCGCAACGCCTTGCTGTGGCCGAGCAGGTTGGCGAAGTCGCTGCGCGACGGGTCGATCTCCGACTCGCCCCCGCCACTGCCGGCGCCGGCGCCGCTGCCTGAGCCGGTGCCACTGCCCGTGCCAGCGCTGGCACGGGCAGTGGCGGCATCGACCAGGGACTGCACCGGCATCACGTTGCCCGGCCGCTTCGGCACCACCAGCAAGGCGCCGATCGCCCTGCCAGCAACCCTGACCGGGTGCAGCCATTCCGGGCGCAGCGCCTCAGGCAGATGGCGTGCCCACTCTTGCGGGTCACGCTGCGGGTCGAGGCCGGGCGGGCAGGTGCCCAGACGCCATTCCAGACTTGGCAGGCTGCCGCTGACGTGGATAAGCCGGGCATTGGAGTCGAGCACCAGCATCCCCGCCGTGGTGCTGGAAGCGTTGAACTTGATGCTGGCTTCGAGCAACTGCACATGCTCGCGACTGGCCCTTTCGGCCAGCATCGCTTCCATCTGGCGCGCGGCCGTCAGGGCCAGCACCAGGTTGCCGCGCTGGTAGGTAGAAGGTGGCCCGGAAATGTCGATCACGCCCAGCACCCGTTCCGTGCCGGGCAGGAACACCGGCGAGGCGGCGCAGGTCCAGCGCTTGATGCCCTCGCCGAAGTGTTCGGCGGCGTGCACCTGCACTGGCTGGCGGGTTGCCAGCGCGGTACCGATGCCGTTCGTGCCGACCACGCTCTCGTGCCATTGGCCGCCCTCGACGAGGTGCACATCCTGGGCCGCTTCAAGCGTGTGCATGTCGCCGGCCACTTCGAGCACGACGCCGTTCGGGTCGGTCAACAGCAGGATCGAGCCCGAGCGTGCGAGCAAATGTGCCGTCGTCAGGAACAGCCCTTGCGCGGCCCAGAGCAGGTCCTGGTTGTTGCGGCGCAGGGCCGCCAGGGCGTCGCCGCCGGTCACCAGCGGGGCCAGCCGGGTGCGCGGCTCGACACCGGCGCGCAGGCTGCGTTGCCATGACGACAGCACGAGCTTGGACACCGCTGTGGCGGCCAGCGGCGCCCCAGTGACGAAGTTTTCCCAGGCCATCATGACCTGGCGTTCGACCGTCGACTCCATCACGAGAACGGAGGCACTGACGGGGTTCCGGGCGGCTTGCGGCGCTCCCATGGTGTGGTTCGGATGGATGGATGTCTCCCTCAATGCCGCACGCCGCGCTCAGTGCGCGCCGCCGCCATCGCCATCGTCAAATGAGCTGGCCATCTAACGAGGCCAGTGCACACTGCTGTCTAGTTTTGTCCTCGGATTATGTCTTTGAAACAGAGTCAACTGGCGCATCTTGCAACGGGTAATGCAACGGCGCAATCGCCACCCAGGCCAGCAAGGCGCTGCACAGCATGGCGGTCAGGCCGACCGCGATACGCCCCACCCCTGCACCGGCCGGCGCGAGCGCCTGCATCACAAGCCAGCCGTTCAGCCCGACGATCAGCACAGCCGCCGCGCAGGCCAGTCGACGCAGCCAGCGCGGACTGATGAATTCGCCCATGATGCGGCGCGAGCTGGTGAAGCGGATCAGCGGCACGATGGCGAACGGCAACTGCAGGCTCAGCACCACCTGGCTCATCACCAGCAACTGCAGCACGCCGGTCTCGCCCGAGTACAAGAGCACGCCGACGGCTGGAACGATGGCCAGTGCGCGGGTCAGCAGGCGGCGCTTGATCGGGCTCATGCGCAACTGCACAAAGCCTTCCATCACGACCTGCCCGGCCAGCGTTCCGGTGATGGTGGAACTCTGCCCCGCCGCAAGCAACGCAACTGCGAACGCGGTCGATGCGAGCGCGGTGCCGAGCGCCGGCGTGAGCAATTCGTGCGCCTGACGCAGCTCGGTCACCACCACGCCGTGGGCGAAGAAGGTCGAGGCCGACAGCGCCAGGATGGCGGCGTTGATGATGAAGGCGATGTTCAGCGCCAGTGCCGTGTCGAGCAGGTTGTAGCGGATCGCCTCGCGCTTGCCCGCGGCGGTTGGCTCGATGCGCCGCGTCTGCACCAGCGATGAATGCAGGTACAGGTTGTGCGGCATCACCGTCGCCCCCAGGATGCCCACGGCCACCAGCAGGCTGGCCGCGTCCAGCCTCGGCACGAAGCCGCCGGCCACGTCGCCCCACACCGGCCGCGCCAGCACCAGCTCGATCGCCATGCAGGCGCCGATGGTCAGCACCAGCACCGCGACGATCGCTTCGAGCTTTCTTACGCCGTAGTGCTGCAGCGCCAGGATGAGCATCACGTCCAGGCCGGTGACCAGCGCGCCCCAGGCCAGCGGCAGACCGAACAGCAGGTTCAGCGCGATCGCGCTGCCGAGCAGCTCGGCCAGGTCGCAGGCGATGATCGCCACTTCGCACAGCAGCCACAGCGCCATCGCCACCGGCCAGGCGTAGTGGGCGCGGCAGGCTTGCGCCAGGTCGACGCGCCCGGCAATGCCGAGCCGCGCGGCCAGGCTTTGCAGCACCATCGCGATCAGGTTCGACGCCAGCAGCACCCACATCAGCTGGTAGCCGAAGCGCGCCCCGCCTTCGAGGTCGGTGGCCCAGTTGCCGGGATCCATGTAGCCGACGCTGATCATCGCCGCCGGCCCGGCGAAGCCGAGCACGCGCCAGCGCCCGGGCGCGTCCATGCGCCCGGGCACATGCAGGCGCATGTCGACCGTGTGCTCCAGGTTCGTCACCGGCGCGGCCCCGCAGGCTGCGTCAACGCAGCACCTGCAACATCACCTCGTTGACCAGGATCGCGACGCCGCCGGCGCTGATGAGCAGGCCCACCAGGCGCCGCAAGCGCCTGCCTTGCGGCGTTCCTTGCGGCGTTTCCTGCGGCCGCTCCGGCTGCTTCACTTGCGCCCCAGCAGTTCGGCCCCGCCGCCCAATGCCGGGCCGGCGGTCGGGTCGATGTGGTCGGGCTTCTTCGCAATCAGCGTCTGCGTGGTCAGGATCAGCCCGGCCACCGACGCTGCATTGCGCACCGCGCTGTAGCTCACCTTCACCGGGTCGATGATGCCGGCGGCAACGAGGTCGACGAAGCGCCCGCTGCGCGCATCCAGCCCGACACCGACCTTCGCATCGAGCGTCTTGCGCAGCGCCACCAGCGGGTCCAGCCCGCAGTTCGCGGCGATGTGGTGCAGCGGCTGGTGCAGTGCCCGCTGCAGCAGCTTCACGCCTTGCTGCACGTGGCCTTCGGTGCGCGAAGACAGGTCGTCGAGCTCGCTCGCCACCCGCAACAGCGCCAGCCCGCCGCCCGGCACCACGCCCTCGGCGATGGCCGCGCGCGCCGCGTTGATCGCGTCTTCGATCAGGTGCAGCCGGCGCTTCTGCTCGACCGGCGTGGCGCCGCCGGCGAGCAGCACCGCCGTGCCGCCGGAGAGCTTGGACAGGCGCTCCTTGATCTTGTCGCGCTCGATGTTCTCGGGCGCGAGCTCATGCTGACGCTGCACCTGAACGCGGCGCGCATTGATCAGGTCCGGGTCGCCGTTGCCGGCGGTGATCACGGTCTGGTTCGACGAAATACGCACCTGCCGCGCACTGCCCAGATCGCGCAGCTGCACGCCCGCGATGCTGCCGCCCAGGTCGCGCGCAATCACCCGCCCGCCGGTCAGGATCGCCAGGTCTTCGAGCGCCGCCTTGCGCCAGTGGCCGTACTCGGGCGGGTGGATCGCTGCCACCACCGGGCCGCCCTTGTCGCGCCAGGTCAGCAGGCCGATCACGCAGACCGGCGCCACCTCTTCGGCGATCACCAGCAAGGGCCGCTTCGAGTCGGCCACCAGCGTGATGATCGCGCCCAGTTCGTCCTGCGTCATCAGGCGCTGGTCGGTCATCAGGATGTAGGGGTTGTCGAGCACCACCTGCATCTTTTCGACGTCGGTGATCATGTGATGCGACAGGTAGCCGCGGTCGAACGCCATGCCGTCGACGATGTCGAGCAGGGTCTCGACCGTGCTGCCGTATTCGACATCGACGATGCCGTCGGCGCCGACCCGTTCCAGCGCCTCGGCCACCAGCAGCCCGGTCGGGTCGTCGTTGGCCGCCACCATCGCCACCGCGCGCAACTCGACCCCGCCGCTCAAGGGCCGGGCGCTGCGCTTCAGCGCCGCGATCACCTCGGTTACCGCCAGCTCCAGCCCCTCGACCAGCTCGACCGGGCTGGCGCCCTTGGCCAGGCAGGCCAGGCCGTCCTGCACCAGCGCGTCGGCCAGCACGGTGGCCGTGGTGGTGCCGTCGCCGGCAACCATGTTGGTCTGCTTCGACACCTCGCGCAGCACTTGCGCGCCCATGTTCTCGAACGGGTCCTCGAGCTCGATCTCGGCCGCGATGCTGGCGCCGTCGCGCGAGATCATCGGCGTGCCGATCGGCCGGTCGATGATGGCGTTCAGGCCGCGCGGGCCGAGCGTGCCGCGCACCGCACGGGCCATCTTCGCAACGCCTCGGCCGAGCGCCTGGCGGGCATCGTCGTCGTGCAGCATGATGTTGGGCATGGGGAAGGTCTCCTCTGGCGTGGTGGGTCAGCGCGCGTGCGCTTCCGGGTGCGTTACCTTGGCCGCTCGTGCGGACGTTTCTATCGGCCGGCGCACGATGTGGATCGGCTGCACACCAGCCTCGCCGTAGCGCACGGCGAGCAAGCCGCGGCAGAGCACGCCGTTGAACTCGGCGTTCACGGCCACGCGGCGCAGATCGCGCACATGGCCGGGCAGGGCTTCGGCGCTGATGGCGCGGCCGTCGATGTCGACGAAGGCCTCGGCGCCGCCGCCCACCAGGTCGCGCCGTTCGAGATAGCGCTCGACCAGGCGCTCGCCCTCGGCATCGAGCGCCAGCGTCGGCAAGGCTTCGGTGTCGAGTGCGACCACCGCTGCGGCAGTGCGCCCGGCATCGAGCAAATGCTGCAGCAAGGCCGCCTGACGGCGCTGAAACGCCTTCAGCAGGAAGGTGCGACGCAGCGATTCGAGGTCGCCTTCGGAATCACTGCCGAAGGTCGCCTGAAAGCCGTTGCCGTCGGCCACGCCGCGGTTGATGGCCTCGGCGTACATGTGTTCGCCCAGCTGTACCTGCACCCGGGTCACCCACGCCAGGCGCTTGACTGCGCGGCGCATGTCATCGGCCATCAGGAACGCGAAGTTGGCGGCGCACCAATAGGTCGGCAGGCGAAAGCCGATCCGCACCTCGCCGTTGCGCGCGCCGTCGAACAACTCGACTTCGGTGACGAAGCCGAGCTCCGTCACCGACTCATCCAGCTCCGGGTCGACCACCGTCGCCAGGCAGGCCTGCACCTGCTCGGCACGGTTCGAGGGGTCGAGCCTGACGCGCACCGGGGCCATGGCGTTCAGGCCGGCACCGCGACGCGGGCCGCTGCCGGCTCCTTGGCGAGCAGGCGCTTCTGCGCGGCGATGTCGATGTCGTAGAGCCGCGCTGCGTTCAAGCCGAGGATCTTCTTCTTCGCTTCCAGATCGAGCACCGCGCCGGTCTCGGCCACGATGTCGGCCGGCAGCTCGAAGGCCATGAAGGCCTTGACCAGCCAGTCAGGGGTCCAGATGCCGTAGTCGCTGCCGTAGAGCAGCTTGTCCGGCCCGAGCCACATCAGCAGTTGCGACAACACATGGGCGAAGTACTTCGGCTGCTTCTGGATGAAGGGCAACGCCACCGCCAGGCCGCCGTAGACGTTCGTCTCCTGCGTCGCGATCCAGCAGAAGTCGTCCAGGCGCGGCAGGCCGCAGTGTTCGACGATGAAGTTCAGGCCCTGGAAGTTCGTCGCGGCGATGTCGATGTCGGCCACGTCGAAGGCGTCGCGGTCGAGCGGCAGGATCGTCGGGCCCTTGTGCACGTGGATGTTCTTCACGCCGAGCTTTTCGGCCAGCGCCAGGTACTTCTCGGCCCACGGATCACTCAGCTTGTAGCCCCGGCTCGCGCCCTTCCACTCGGCCGTGTAGAGCTTCACGCCTTTCAGCTTGTGGGTGGCCACCAGCTCCTCGAACTTGGCCAGGCCGGCGGCCTCGTCGCGCGGGTCGAAGGCACCGTTCAGGATGAAGCGGTTCGGGTGCTTGGCCTTCAGCACCGCGTTCTGCTCGGTGGTGTTGAAGCCGTTGACGTAGAAGTCGGTCAGGTAGGTGGGCTGGAAGATCGCCATGTCGTCCGGGCCATCGACGAACAGGTCTTGATACAGCTGCTCGCCGCCGTACTGGTCGAACTTCTCGCGCGTCCAGAGCTTTTCCTTCGGGCTCAGGAACGAGTGGTACGCAAAGAAGCAGTTGATGAATTGCTCGCCATGCAGATTCTTCTGGTTCGCCTTGGTGGCGTTCCAGTTGTGCACGTGGCCGTCGATGACGAAGATCTCTTCGCCGGATGCAGTTTTGAACATGGTGCGTCCCGTCCTTATGCGTAAGCGACGTAAGCCATCGCAGCGTTCATGTCACCGAACAGAATCACGGTGTTCTCGTCGATCGTGACCATGCGGCCGTAGTGGGTCGAGGTGGCGATCTCGAACAACTGGGCCGTCATTTCGCGGCCGAGTTCCTCGCCGATCTCGTCCATCCTGAACTCGATCTGGCCGTCGCCGTCGATGCGGATCATCGCCGGCATGTAGGTCACGCGGATGCCGGGCTTGGTGGCCATCAGTTCGGCGATGGCGCGCGCTTCGACGCTGTCGTTCATCGTCACGCCGCATTGGTGCGAGACGGTGCCCTTGAACTCCAGGTCCTTGAAGGCCTTGAAGATGTTGTCGGTGTGGTCAGACATGGTGCTTCCTCCGGGTGATGTGGTGTCAGGCGCTGATCGAGGCGGGCAGGTCGAGGCCGAGTTGGCTTGCGATGTTGCGCATGCGATCGACCGACGCGGCATAGGCATCGGTAAAGTGCGCCACCTTGGTGTGCGGCAGCGACCAGATCGGCTGCAGGTTCTTCGCTGCCGCCACGGCCAGGTCGCCGTAGGTCTTGAGCCAGCGGTTGAACAGCGCGGTGTTGTGCGCCGCGTGCACCGGGTCGCTGACCAGCATGTGCAGCATCTCGACCGTGTTCGCCAGGTTGCGCTGGTAGTCGCCCTCGGCCGACGAAACCACGGTGGGCGTGATGAAGTCGTTTTGCGAGGCTGCCGCCTGCATCACGAAGCCGCTGCGGAACAGCTCGCCGACGAGCGGCTCGAACACGATGTTGATGGCGAAGTATTTCTCGAGGAAATCTTCGGCGCCGCCGATGGTCTCGACCAACTGGCGCGTCGGCTGCCAGATCGGGTCTTCCATCCAATGCGTCTTGCCGACTTCGGCGTCGAAGCCGGGAATGTCCAGACCGATGTCGCCGAGGTACAAGGTCAGGTCTTGCGAGAAGCGGAACTTGTACGACGAGTTCGTCAGGATGGTCGAGTTGACCATCTGCGTGTAGCCGTAGCGCTGCGCGTGCATCAGCGAGGTGGCCAGGCCGAACTCGGCATGCTTGTAGGCGCCGAGGTGCTTTTCCAGCACCTTCACCCAGGCCTTGTCGAAGCGGCCGGGTGCGCCCGAGCGGCGGCCGTTCTCGACCGCCTGCGCGATCATTCCGCAGATCGTCGACTGGCGCTGGTAGTGGGTGCGCTCCCATTCTTCATCGACCGCGCGGTAGGCGTGCCAGTCGCTCGACAAGGCGGCCGTCCACTTCTCTGAATACGTCGGCGTGCCGTCGGCGAACGCGATGATCCAGTCTTGCAGCAGGTAGCGCTTCGGGTCGGGCTGGACGTCGAGCGTCATGTCCTCGTAGTGCGTCGCCTTGCGGCCCTTCGGCGTGTAGTAGTTGTACTTGCGGCTGTCCGAACCGGCAAACTTGGCCGCGCCGGCAGCGCCTGAATTCAGCTCGGTGTAGGCGACAGTTGGGGGCAGGGCGGCGGTGGCTTTGACGGGGGCGGTAGCAGTGGTCATCGGGTTGTCTCCTCAGGGTCAATGAACGAGATTTGGCGTGCTCGCGCTCGCCGGCGTGAACTTGTCTACATACGTGTGGTCAAGGGCGATGCCCAGGCGCCGCAGCACCGGCAGCACCGCGTCAATCATGGGTGGCGGCCCGCAGGTATAGGCGTCGAGTTCACCGGGCAGGGCCTGTTCGCGCAGGATGCGCTCGACCGCCTCGTGGACGAAGCCGGTCTCGCCGCTCCAGGCATCGGCTTCGGTCGCCTGCGACAGCACCGGAATGAATTCAAAATCGACGAGCTTCGCAGCCACAGCTGCAAACTCGGCGAGAAAGAACAGGTCCTTGCGGGTGCGCGCGCCGTAGAAGAACCGGATCGGCCGCTGCTCGCCGCTTTCAATGTGGTCTTGCAGGATCGCCCAGAGCGGCGACATGCCCGAGCCACCACCGACCAGAACCATCGGCCCGGCACGCCCCTCGCGGCGAAAGCACATGCCGAACGGGCCTTTCAGGGTGACGGCCGTGCCAGGTGTCAATGTGCTGTCGATCAGCGAGGAAAACGCGCCGTCGGGGTACTTGCGGATGATGAATTGCAGCGTCTTCGGCGTGCTCTGGGTGCTGGCCATCGAGTACGAGCGGGCCACGATGGAAGCTCCACTCGGCACGCCGATCTCCACGAACTGGCCGGCCCAGAATTTCATCGGCCGCTCGAGCTGCACCTCAAGCAGCCGCGTGTCGTGGGTCAGGGAGGTCACGGCGCTGAGCACGCCATCGAACGTCTTCACCGCGATGGCGCGACGCATCAGGTCTTCGTCGAAGTTCAGCAACTCGATCGTCACGTCGCTGAAGGCATAGCTGCGACACAGCAGGATGTGGCCGGTCTCGCGCTCGTAGTCGGCCAGCGCGAAGGTCGAGTAGTCCTGGACCTCGATGTCGCCGTCGACCAGCAAACATTTGCAGCTGCTGCACTGGCCTTCGCGACAGCCGTGCGGCACGGCAATGCCCTGGCGAAAAGCGGCGTCCAGCAGCCATTCGCCTTCCTCGACCTCCATTTCCACACCGACCGGTTCGAACCGCACGGTGTGGACCGTCTTCTCAGACATGACTGTCCCTTGTCTAGTGCTGGATGCTTGTTGTCGTTTCTTGTCGTCGCCGGTGGCCGCCGCCGACCCGAAGGGGGTCGGGGGCGGCGTCGGCAGTGACGAACGCGCGGGTCAGATCGGGTTGATCTTGAAGCCCTTGCGGTACTCGATCGCAGCCGCTTCGCGACCCTCAGGCGTCAACGCGCGGAAACCGATCAGCGGGCTACCCAGCGTGAAGCCCTTCACGTGGTCAAGCGTCCACATGTGCTTGTCGTCAAAGCGCAGGTGCGGTTGCGAGATCAGCGTCTTGCCGTCGGCGCGAACGAAGCCCAGGTCTTTGATGGCGTCGGCCAGGTCCCAGCCGTGGTAGCAATCCTCCCACTCGCGGCGCCCGCTGAAGCGGCCCATCGCCGGGGTGGCACGGCCCTCGTACTCGGCCGCGAAGGCGACCTTGTGGGTCCAGCGGCAGACTTCGGAACAGTAGGTGAAGGTCTTGCCATCCACCTCGTCGTAGCAGAAGTCTTCGCGGATCAGACAGGGCACCATGCAGCTCCAGCAACGGTGCGGATAGGCGTAGCCGCACTCCTGGTCGAACAGGATGTTGGTCTGACCCGGCACGCTCTTGCGCTCGTACCACTTCCAGTAGTCGCCGAACTCGGCGTACCAGCCCGGGTACTTGTGCTCGAACCACTCGAAGTCCTTGTCTTTCTGGGATTCGATGCGCCAGAAGTTGACCGGCCAGCCGACCGAGAAGAACTGCGCCGTCTTGTGCACATAGTTCTTCTTGACGATCCGGTCCCAGGCCGCCCCGACGTCGTCGTGGTGGATCTTCACGCCGTACTTTTCGAGCGGCAGCATGTAGGTGCGGTAATAGTCTTCGTAGATCCAGCGGTGCCAGAGTTCGGCGTACGACTCCTTGTTTTTGTCGCGGTCCGTGGTGCCGTACTCGACGAAGGTGCCGATGGCTGCATCGACGATCGCGTGGTTCTGCCAGAACGCGTAGCGCAGGTCGCGCTCGAGCAGAAGGTGGTTGCTCGGGTCGTTGACGAGCGACATCAGCAGCGAGTGGCCATTGCCGATGTGGCGCGATTCGTCTGACTGGACCGACAGGAACACGGTGGACAGCGCGTAGTCGCCGTTGCGCGCGGCTTCCGAGGGCATCGCGACGAACAGCGTGTTCGTGAACGCAGTTTCGGCCACCACCGTCAGGTAGACGTTGGCCGCGGTGATCGCGTCACCGGTCAGGAAACCTTCGGCGAACTGGCGGCCGATGGTGGTTGCGTAGCACTTGCCGAAGGCGGCTTCGGTGATGTCGAAGCCGGCCGGGTCGATGTAGTTTTCCATGTACCACTTCTTCAGGTTCATCTGAATCGTGGAGTGACGGAATTCATCGACCATCTGCATCGTGAAGCCGGTGCGCAACTCTTCACCCGGGGCGAGCCGGGCGACCATCGCCATCGAGCGCGCGGCCGAGATTTCGGGGAAGGGAATGATCGCCAGGAACAGCTTCATCCACTCGACCCAGCGCGGTTGGGTGTTGCGGAACATGTCGCCGCGCAGCGCGGCGTCGAGTGCGCCGTAGACGCGGTTGTCCTTTTCTTCCTGCATCGGGAAGTAGGAGCGCAGCACCTGTTTCATCGGGTCGCGCGGGGCCTTGCCGATCTTGTAATCGGTCGGAAAGGTCATCGCCTCTTGCACATAACTCGGCTGCCAGCCGAGGTCGGCAATGCGACGCGTCGCCTCGCCGATGTTGATCCCCTTTTGCGAGGTGATCTTGTTGAGTGTCAAACCAACAGACATGGAAACTCTCCTTTGCTTGGTCAGTTAAATCGTGGCATCCAGCCGCTCGGGCCGTGACGGCGACGCCGCCCCGCCTCTGCGATCACGGGCTTGCGCCCTGTTGCTTGAGTAGCTATTCGCGTGCCATTGCTCCAAATCCCTAGAGCCGCCAATGCGTGCCCCGCGAACCGGTTCCGGTGTCGCAATGGGCGATCCGGCAGCGTCTTGTTTTAGGACGCTTCGCGGTGTCACCGCGTCCGATCGTGAGACGCTTGCAGGCGTGGTCGGGCGGGTGGTGGCAGCCACGGCGCGGGCGCTCACGACAAGATGATTGACGCGCCGGCAGCGGCCGCAGGAGGCGCAGTTGCCGTCGCGGCGTTGGCACTCGCATGGGCCGCGCGTTGGCGGGCTTCACCTTCGGCAATGAAGCGTGCGGCGAGCACCAGCGCGCCCATCGAGAAGTCTTTGCCATGGGCGGCGGTCATCGCGCTGGCGATGTCGGCGAGCTGCTTGAAGAACGCGTCCTTGCTGGCGGATTCGGCGTCGGCGCCAGCGCCAGCGCTCAAATCTTTTAAGTCATTCATATCATTCGGCTCATTCATGTCACGTGCCTGATTCATCGCATGGCCCTTTCGGTTGTTTCAGAACCCGTGCGAGCGGGGCTGCGCACGGCAAAGAGCGGGTCCGGCAGTTCGACCCAGCCGAACACGCCGTCCTGGGTTCCAAAGGCGAGCCGGCTGCCGTCACCCGACCAGGCCAGCGCGTTCACCGCACCACCGCCCGAACCCTTGATGAACAGGCCTTCGTCGCTGCCCGGGCGGCACAGCATCACCGCGCCGTTGCCGTAGCCGGCCGCGATCAGCGACTGCTTCGGATGGCAACTGACGCAGTTCACCGGCGTCTGGCTCGGGATGCCGCACTCGAGCGGCGAGCCGGCCGCGCCGGGCGGGTCGAACCCCCAGCACACCGGCCGGGTGCCGCCGCTGGTGGCAAGGTAGCGACCGTCGTGCGAGAACGACAGCGACAGCGGCTGGCCCGGGTAGCCGCCCATTTCGATGTCGCCACCATCGGCGACGCGCCAGCCGTGCAGCGCGTTCTCCTGCATGCCGGTGACGAGGTAGCGGCCATCGTCGCTCCACGCCAGCGCGCGGTGGTAGCCCGGCCACACGAGCCGGCGAGGCAGCGCCGCGCTGGCCCACAGCGTGACCCCGCCACTGTGCGCTGCGGCCAGGCAGCTGCTGTCGCGGCTGAAGGCGAGTGCGGTGGCCGGCGCCGGCAGTTCGATGCTGTCGGTGCTGACCGAGCGGTCCTTGTTGTCGGCGCCCAGCGTCGTCATGCGGTGCAGGTTGCGGCCGCTGGCATACGCGCGCACGCCCATCCTGCTGCATGCCAGCGCATCGATCCAGGCACCGGGCAGATCGGCCAGCACGACCGGGTTGCCGATGCGCGGCACATGGACCACGCGGCCATCGTCGCCCCCGGTGATGAAGCCGCCGCTGGCATCGCCGACCACCGTCAGGCAACTGCCTTGATGGCAATTGACTCGCACCGGCCGAGGCGGCGGCGACTCTGCTGCCACCACCGCCACGCCACCGCCCGGTTTGGGCTCGACGCGCGGGCCGCCGCGCCACTTCGCATTCGCTACGGCGAGGTGGCCGTCGCCGAGCGCGAAGCCGACCATGCCGCTCTCGACGCCCCAGGCCAGCGCGACCACCGGCGCGCCGAATTCCCAGCTCGCACCGAGCAGCGACAACAAGGATGCCGGCGCGTTCATGCTGTGGTCTCCAAAGTAGCAAGCTGATCAACCACATCAACCTGAACAACCTGAACATCCTGATCAACTTGACAAAACGCCAGCTCGCTGCGCAGTTCGTCGGCGTCGAGATGGCGGCCGATGAAGACGAGCCGCGACTCCCTGGCTTCGCCTTCGGCCCAGGCGCGGTCCAGGCCGCTGTCAACGGTCATGTGGACGGCCTGAAACACGAAGCGCCGGTCCTGGCCTTCAAAGGCGACGATGCCTTTGGCGCGCAGCAGGTCGGCACCGCGTTCGGTGACAAGGCGCTGCAGCCACGGCATGAAGCGGCTGCGTTCGAGCGGGCGCGAGAAGCTGATCGACACGCTGCTCAGGCCCTGGCTGTGGCGGCCTGCGTCGGCCGCGCGGTAGACGTGTGATCGCGGCCCGGCCGGCGCGGCGCCGAGGCCAAGGCCAAAGCCGCCACCGGGCGAAGCCATGCGCAGCCGGCTGATGTCGAACGCGCCCCGGTCGAGCAAATGCTCAAGCCCGATCTCGCCCTGCGCCGAGCGCCGCAGCTCGGTCGTCGGGTTCAGCGCGTGGGCTGCGCGCTCGGCCTCGAACAGCATTTCCGCGCTGGCCAGGTCGGCCTTGTTCAGCAACACCAGATCGGCCTGCGCGAGCTGTACGCCGGCCTCGGGCTGGCTGCGCAACTGCGCCGGCAGGTGCCGCGCGTCGGCCACGCAGATCACACTGTCGAGCCGCGTGTGCTGGCGCAGCAGGTCGTCGAAATAGAAGGTCTGCACCACCGGCGCTGGGTCGGCCAGGCCGCTGGTCTCGATCACGATGCCGTCGAAGCGGCCGGCGCGGCGCACCAGGTTGCTGGCGACGCGCAGCAGGTCGCCGCGCAGCTTGCAACAGACGCAGCCGTTGTTCAGTTCGTAGACCTCTTCCTCGGCGCCGATGACGAGCGCGCCGTCGATGCCGAGTTCACCGTACTCATTGACGATGACCGCATAGCGCTTGCCCGCCGCGCCGCGCAGCAGGCGATTCAGCAAGGTGGTCTTGCCGGCGCCGAGGAAGCCGGTCAGCACCGTGACCGGGATCGGAACGGAGGCCATGGCGGCGGTTTCAGTTGCTCACGGAATCAAGGATCACGGGATCAGCACGGCGCGGCCCTTGATCTTGCCGTGATGCAGGTCGAGCAGCGCCTGGTTCGCGTCTTTCAGCCGGTACTCGCGCGTTGCCAGGTGCACCAGGCCGCGGTCGGCCAGCGCCATCAGCTCGACCAGCTCGGGGTAGGTGCCGACGAGGTTGCCGATGATGCTTTTCTCGCTCGTGATCATGTCCATCGACGGCAGCTCGATCTTGCCGCCATAGCCGACGATGTAGTAGCTGCCGCCGTTGCGCGTCATCGCCAGGCCCTTGGCGATGGCATCGCCCTCGCCGACGAAATCGATCACCGCCTCAGCACCCTTGCCGCGGGTGAGTTCGAGCACCTGCGCCACTTCATTGCCGTCGGCCTTGACCAGGTGGTGGGCGCCGCATTCCTTGGCGAGCTGCAAGGCCAGGTCGGAGCGGTCGACGATGATGATCTCGGCCGCACACAGCGCGGCCAGCACCTGGATGCCGATGTGGCCGAGGCCACCGGCGCCGATTACCACCGCGTACTCGCCCGGCAGCAGGTGGCGCGATGCCTTCTTCGCGGCGCGGTAGGCGGTCAGGCCGGCGTCGGTGTAGGGCGCCACGTCCTTCGGTGCCAGCGTCTTCGGCAGCTTGATCAGCGAGCGCTGGCCGGTGCGCAGGTACTCGGCATAACCGCCGTCGGCGTTGATGCCGGGGAAGCGGCTGTCTTCGGCATGCATGTCGTTGCCGCGCCGGCACGCAAGGCAGTGGCCGCTGGTGACGAGCGGGTGGCAGATGACGGCGTCGCCGACCTTCAGGCCGGTGACGGCCGAGCCCATCGCCTCGACCCAGCCGGCGTTCTCGTGGCCCATGATGTAGGGCAGCTTGACCTCGACCTTGTCGCTCCAGATGCCTTCGACCACGTGCAGGTCGGTGCGGCACACGCCGGCCCCGCCGATGCGAACGATCACATCGGTCGGGCTTTCGATCTTCGGGTCGGCCACGTCTTCGTAGTGGACGAAGGCGGCGCTGCTCAGCGTCTTGTCGTACTGGTGCAGTACTGCGGCTTTCATGGCTCTGCTCCCGGCGGTTGCATGACGCCCGAACGGGCCACGTTGCCCGGCGTCTGTGCAACTCATTACGCAACCGGCGTGCCGCTCCCCGCCCGGTTTGCCCGGTGCCGCTCAAGCCCTTGATTTGAAAGGGCTGGCGGACAACGGTGGGGGTTTTTCCGAGGCTGTGCAGCGACCCTGGGTGTCGCAGGATCGGACGCTTTTTCGAGGCGGACACCCCGAGTGCGCGACCCGAACCGGCACCGCGTTATCCCTTGCCGATCCGGCCTTGTCGGCTCGGGCGCAAAGAAGCGCCGCTCGCGGCGTTCTCAGTCCGCGCGCCAACACGCCGGGCGAGCGTCCACGGCCGTCACCGTGATCGAACAATTGGCCAGCTCCAGCGCTGTGACGCAGGAGCCGGTGAGGTGGCGCACCGGCGTCACGTCGGTGCCGTGCATCACCTTCGGCGCGGCGTAGACCATGCCGTACAGCCCCGGCGTCGGCGTATCGCCGAAGCCGGTGCCAAGCACGATCACCGGCTGGCCGCGCCGCAGCGCCAGGCCCTGAGGGATCGCGCCTGTGAGCCGGGCGGCGATGCGACCCGATGAGCACGTTCGGCGCTGAACCCCACGGCAACCCGGGTTCGCGCCGGCGGGAAGCCGACAACCGATTTGATCGGTGCGCTACCCGCGCAGCCGCGCGACCATGAACGCTGCCGCTTGAGTCAAGTGGGCGCGCACCAGGGTCTCAGCGCGGTCGCCTGCGCCGTCGATGATGGCGCCGAGGATTTCCGCGTGCTGGATCCAGATGTCGCGCGGCGTCTCGTCGCGGGTCAGCACTTCGCCCATCACGCGCTGCGTGCAGGTCAGGTACGGAGCCAGCGTCGGCGCCATCAGCGGATTGCCCGACAGCAAATTGATGACCGCGTGGAATTGCATGTCCGCAGCGATCATCTTCGGCACCGAGCCGCTGGCCACCGCCTTGCGGCCGGCCTCGATCAGCGCCGGCCCCAGCGCTGCGGCGCGCTTTGCGTTGCGTTCGGCGGCGAGCCGGCATGCCAGCCCTTCGATCACGGCGCGCAGGTCGTACATGTGGCGCACGTATTCCGGGTCCAGCGGCGCAACGATCAGCCGGCGGCCGGGCGCGTCGCGCAGCACTCCCTGGTTGAGCAGCACCGTCAGCGCTTGCTGGACCGGTTGGCGCGACACGCCCAGCGTGTGGGCCAGCGACGTCTGGACGAGGCGGTCGCCCGGCGCGAGCCGGCCCGAGGTGATCCCGTTCAGGATGGCGGCGTGCACCTGCTCGACGAGGCTGGGCGGGGCGGGCAGCGCCTTCATGGTGTCACTTTCGATCGAAACCAAACGGCGCTGACACAGCCAGCGCCCAGGCACGCCGCGATCACGCGGATCACAGCATGCAGGAAACCGGCGCGGCGTCACAGTCGGGATAACACTGACTACAGAACTCTGAATTCAGACTACATTGGATCGGGAGGTGCAATGTCACAGGTGCTTGCCGGGCGAACCGCAAGCCGATCCGTTGAAACGGGGTCGCACCAACCCGCCCTGCCATTCGCCCGCCCGACCCGAGACGCGACCATGCCCTCACGAAACCCCTGCAGTTGCAACGGCGAGATCCCCTTCGACGCGGGCCGACGCAAGGTCATCCAGATCGGCGCCGCCGGCTTTGTCTCGCCCTGGGCACTGGCACCGAGCCTCGCCCTTGCCAAGCCGATGGTCGGCGACCGCCTGGTCGAGGACGATGCCGAAGGCACGCCGGCGCCGCTGCGCGCCTCGGACCTGCGTCCTGGCAAGCCATTACTCGCCTTCCCGTTCGACGCCATCAAGGGCGAGGTGCGCAGCGACTCGCGTCTGAACAAGATCGTGCTGATGCGCTTCGCCGAGGCCGACATGAACGCCGAAACCCGCGCCCGCTCGGCCGGTGGCGTGGTGGCGTTTTCGGCCATCTGCACGCACCAGGGCTGCGACGTGAAGACCTGGCTGCCGAAGGAGCAGGCGCTGGTCTGCTTCTGCCACTCGACCAAGTTCCTGCTGCTCGAAGGCGGCAGCGTGGCCAGCGGCCCGGCGCTGCGCTCCCTGCCCTCTCTGCCCTTGTCACTCGACGGCGATCAGCTCGTGATCGCCGGGCCTTTCAGTGCGCCTGCGGGTGGCACGACGGCTTGACCTTTTCGTTTGCCCCACCACCCCAAGGAGATGAACCCATGAAGTTTCTGTTGAACCGAATTGCAGTCGGTATCGCCGCCGCACTCCCCTGCATCGCAGCCCAGGCCGCACCGGCGACCTACTCGCCCGTCACCGACGCGCGGCTGAGCAACCCCGAGCCGGCCAACTGGCTGCAGTACCGCGGCAACTACGCGGGCTGGGGCTACAGCGCGCTGGACAAGGTCACCAGCAAGAACGTTGACAAGCTGACGCTGGCCTGGGCGTTTGCGACCGGCCAGACCGACGGCCACCAATCGCCGCCGGTGGTCAACAACGGCTACATGTATGTCACCACGCCGGGCTCGCAGGTGATCGCCCTCGACGCCAAGACCGGTGCGGAGCTGTGGCGCTACAAAAAGGACGTGTCGGCCGAGATGCTGCAGCTGCACCCGACGAATCGCGGCGTGGCGCTGTACGGCGACAAGGTCTACGTGGCCACGGTCGACTGCTTCCTCGTGGCGCTCGACGCGAAGACCGGCAAGGTCGCCTGGATCAAGCCCGTCGGCGACTGGAAGGCACTGCAATACATGACGCTCGCGCCGCTGGCGGCCAAGGGCAAGATCATGGTCGGTTCTTCCGGCGGCGAGACCGGTGTGCGTGGCTTCGTCGCAGCCTACGACGCAGAGACTGGCGCGGAGGCTTGGCGCACTTACACCACGGCCGCACCTGGCGATGTCGGCGGCGACTCCTGGCCCGGCGACACCCACAAGAATGGCGGCGGCAGCATCTGGATCACCGGCACCTACGACCCGGCTGCCAACCTCGCCTACTGGGGCACCGGCAACCCGGCGCCGTGGCCGACCGAAGAGCGCAAGGGCGACAACCTGTACACCACCTCGACGATCGCACTCGACGTCGACACCGGCAAGATCAAGGGCCACCACCAGTACACGCCGAACGATGCCTGGGACTGGGACGAGGTCTCGGCGCCGCTGCTGATCGATACCGAAATCAAGGGCCGCAAGGTCAAGGCGGCCGTGCATGCCGGGCGCAACGGCTACCTCTGGATGCTGGAGCGCAAGGACGGCCCGATCGGCTTCATCGACGCCGTCTCCTACGTCAACAACAACGTCTTCGCGTCGGTCGACAAGGTCACCGGCCGGCCGACCTACAACCTCGACAAGCGCCCCGGCGTCGGCAAAGGCAATGTGACCTTCTGCCCGTCGCTTTGGGGCGGCAAGGACTGGGTGCCGGAAGCCTGGAACCCAAAGACCGGCCTGTTCTACATCCCCGCCAACAACAACCTGTGCTCGGAATTGCCCGAGCCCGAGGCCCTCAAATACAAGAAGGGTGACCTCTACATCGGCTACCCGATCGACAAGGTGCTGGGCGGCCTGAAGTATCAGGACGGCAAGGCCCCGGCGACGATCGGCGAGTTGCAGGCCTGGGACCTGAAGACCGGCAAGCTGGCCTGGGTGCACAAGTTCCCGACCTTCAACTGGGGCCCACTGCTGACCACCGGCGGCAACCTGGTGTTCGCCGGCGGCACCAACGACCGCATGTTCCGTGCCTTCGACGCTACCAACGGCAAGGTGCTGTGGGAAACCGCCACGCCGTCGGGTGTGACCGGCGTGCCGAGTTCATTCGAAATCGACGGCGAGCAGTACGTGGCCGTGCAGTCCGGCTGGGGCGTCGATGCCCAGCGCATGCAGGCCGGCATCGACACCTTGTCGGGCAAGGTCACCGGCGTGCCGCAGGGCGGCTCGGTGATGGTCTACAAGCTCTCGAAGTGAAGTGAAGTGAAGCGGGGCGGCCGGCACACACCGTGCGGCCGCGAGCTGCCGCCCTGCTACACCAGCAGGGCGACCGCCGCCGAGAAGCTCAGGAAGGCGAGTGCGGTGCTGACCAGGACGATGCGGGCAATGCGCCCCGCATCGGCACCGAAACGCTCCGCCAGCATCGGCACATTGCTGGCGCTGGGCAGTGCCGCCACCAGGGCCAGCACCGTCGCGGCGAAGCCGTCCAGCGGTGCCCCCAGCGCGATCGCGAGCCGGCCGGTGCCCAGCACCAGGGCCGGGTGCACGATCAGCTTGTAAAACACGATCAGCGGTACGTCGTTGCGGCGCAGCGCAGTCGTTGCGGATGCGGTTGCGGATGCGGTCAGTGCGGCCTGCATTGACGAGCGCGCGAGCATCGCGCCGAGCGCGAACAGCGCGACCGGCGACGCGGCATCGGCCAGCATCGCCACCGGCCGCATCAGCACGCCCGGCACGCTCATGCTCGTGGCCGATACGACGCAGCCCAAACCGATCGACCAGGGCAGCGGGTTGGCGGCCATTCCCTTCAGCGCGTTCAGCACCGCCCGACTCGAGCGGTGCGCCTGGCCTGTGGCCGCCCCTGACCCGCGTCGCGACAGCGCGATGCACAGGGACGAGGTGATCACCATGTCGACGGCCAACGCCACGATGGCGGGGGCCGCAGCCCGATCGCCCAGCAGCCCGACCAGCAGCGGCACGCCCATGAAGCCCGAGTTCGGGAAGGCCGCCACCAGCGCGCCGAACGAAGCGTCGTTCCAACCCACCCGGCCGGTGCGTGTCGTGATCACGCACAGGCCCACCATCAGCAGGGCGCACAGCAGGTAGGTGCCGAAGATGCTCGGGTCGAGCATGCGCGCGATCGGCGTTGCGGCGCCGAAGCGGAACAGCATGCAGGGCAGGGCGAAATACAGCACGAACAGATTCAGCCCCGGGATCGACTCCAGCGGCAGCCAGCCGCAGCGCGCGACGGCATAGCCGCACAACACCAGCGCGAAGAATGGAAAGGTGATCTCGAGGATGTGCAGCATTCGCCTAGATCAAGGTCACCAAGGTCACCGACGTCACCAACGTCAACACCGTCAACACCGTCAGCGGTCGCCCAGGCTGCTCGAACCCGCAGCCTGAACCCGCTGCGCCTGGCGCCAGCCGGCCTCGGCAATCGGCTGCGCCTGCTGCCCCGTGCGTTCAGCGTCGGCGCTGGCCGCGCTGCCCTGGCGCGCTCGCGCCAGGATGCCCTGCAGGATCGCCGCCATCCGGAACATGTTGAATGCCAGGTAGTAGTCCCAGTGCGGCAGGCTGGCGCGGCCGGTGCGCTTGCAGTAGGCGGCCAGGTAAGCGTCTTCCGAGGGGATGCCGAGGGCGGCGAGTTCGTGCCCCTTCAGGCCGCGGAACTCCGTCGGCGTGACGCGCCAGGCCATGCCGTGGTAGGCCAGATCGACGAGCGGGTGGCCGAGCGTGGAGAGTTCCCAGTCGAGCACCGCCAGCACCCGCGCTTCGGTCGGGTGGAAGATCAGGTTGTCGATGCGGAAGTCGCCGTGCACGAGCGCGGTTTCGTCGCCCTCGGGGCGGTTCGCCGGCAGCCAATCGATCAGCCGCTCCATCGCGTCGATGCGCCCGGTTTCGCTGGCGCGGTACTGGCGCGTCCAGCGCTCAATCTGGCGCGCCAGGTAGTTCTGCGGCCGGCCGTAATCGGCCAGGCCCAGCGCTTGCACATCGACACCGTGCAGCGCGGCGATGACGCGGTTCATCTCGGCGTAGACCGCGCCGCGCTCGGGGTTCGTCAGGCCGGGCAGCGCGGGGTCGGCGAAGACGCGGCCCTCGATGAAGTCCATCACGTAGAACGGCGAGCCGATGACCGCCGGGTCTTCGCACAGCGCGTGCATGCGCGGCACCGGCACGCCGCTGCCGGCGAGCGCGGCCATCACGCGGTACTCGCGCTCGATGGCGTGTGCCGAGGCCAGCAGCACCCCCGGCGGCTTGCGGCGCAGCACCCAGCGGTGTTCGCCGGCGCTGACCCGGTAGGTCGGGTTCGACTGGCCGCCGATGAGCTGCGCCACCTGCAGCGGGCCATGGAAGTCAGTGACATGGCGGCGCAGGTAGGTCGCCAGGGCCTCTACGGGCAGCAGTTCGATCACGGCGGCGCGGCCGCCGGCCGCGCGCCCTTCAGGATGCGCTTGGCCAGGCTCCAGCGGTGCACCTCGGACGGGCCGTCGTAGATGCGGAAGGCGCGCATGTCGGCAAAGATGCGCGCCACCACCGTCTCGCCGGTCACGCCCTGGCCGCCGAGGATCTGCACACAGCGGTCGGCGACGCGCCAGACCGCCTCGGAGACGACGACCTTGGCGCGGCTCGACTCGTGCAGCGCGAGCTGGCCCTGGTCGAGCACCCAGGCGCAGTGCTGCACCGTCAGGCGCGCAATGTGCAGGTCCATCTCGTTGTCGGCCAGCATGAAGCCCACGCCTTCGTGCTCGCCGATCGGCCGGCCGAAGGCGAGCCGGCGGCGCGCGTAGTCGAGCGCCACGTCGTGGGCACGGCGCGCCGCGCCAAGCCAGCGCATGCAGTGCGTCAGCCGCGCGGGCGACAGCCGCACCTGCGCGTACCGGAAGCCCTGGCCCAGCTCGCCGAGGATGGCCGAGGCGGGCACCCGCAGGCCTTCGAAGCGCAGCACGCCGTGCCCGCCGGGAAAGCAGGTGTCGAGCGTGTCCATGTTGCGTTCCAGCGTGATGCCGGGCGTGCCCATGTCGGCCAAGAACATGGTCGCACCGACGTCGGGCACCTTGGCCATGATGATGGCGAGCGCTGCGCCGTCGGCGCCGGTGATGAACCACTTGTGGCCGTTGATGACGTAGTGGCCGTCGGCAGCGTCGAGCACGGCGGTGGTCGTCATCATCGACGGGTCGCTGCCGGCGCCCGGCGCCGGCTCGGTCATGCAGAAACAGGAGCGGATGCGCCCTTCGGCCATCGGCCGCAGCCACTGCTCCTTCTGCTGCGCCGTGGCCACGGCCTCGAGCAAATGCATATTGCCTTCGTCGGGCGCGAAAATGTTCAGCGCCACCGGGCCGAGCATCGAGTAGCCAGCCTCCTCGAACGCCACCGCGCGGCCGATGTGCGACAGGCCGAGGCCACCGTACTCGGCCGCCGCGTGCGGCGACAGCAGCCCGGCGCGCCGCGCCTTGTCGACGAGCGCCTCGCGCAGCGCTTCTTCCGGGCCGTGCGCGCCCTGGCGCGGATCGGCTTCGAAGGGCATCACCTCGTCGGCGATGAAACGCTTGATGCGGGCCTGCAGTTCGATCAGTTCGGGTGTCAGCGTGAAGTCCATGGTCTCGGTCTGAATCTCGGTTCGGGGCGGCTCAGCTTTGCCGCCATTTGTGCTCGGCTTCGTCCCAAGCGCCCAGTGCCTGCAGGTCGGGCACCCAGGCCAGGCCGGACTTGGCGTCGGAGGATACGGCCTCGGGCGTGACCAGAACGTCGAGCAGCGCCGGCCGCCCGGCACGAACCACGGCCAGCGCGCGCTGGATCGCACCCGGCAGGTCCTCGGCGCGCTCGACGCGTTCGGCGTGCAGGCCGAAGGCGCGCGCCATCGCGGCGTGGTCGGCAAACTGCAGCCGCGTTCCCACCACCTTGCCGTGGGTCTCCTGCTGGTCGCGCACCTCGATCGCCCAACTGCCGTTGTTGGCGACCACGATCAGCACCGGCGCCTTGTGGCGCGCGGCGGTGTCGATCTCCATCGCGTTGAAGCCGAACGCGCCGTCGCCGGTGGCCACGACCACGGTGCGGTCCGGGCAGGCCAGGCTGGCCGCCACGCCGAACGGCGTGCCGATGCCGATGCAGCCCAGCGAGCCGGGGTCGAGATAACTCGTGGCGGGCAGGCCGACCCGCGCGAAGCTGAGGAAGTCGCCGCCATCGGCGACCAGGATGGCGTCGCGCGGCAAGGCCTCGCGCAGCGCGGCCAGCAGCCGGTTGGGGTGCATCAGGCCGTCACGGCCGGGCGCCGCCTGGGCCATCGAAGTGACCAGCTTGTCGGCGCGCGCCTGGTGCTTGGCGCGGGTGCTGCGTGCCCACTCGATGTCGGTGGCCGGGGCGCGGTCAGCGCCGCGTTCGAGGATGGCTTCGAGCGCTGCGGCCGGGCTGGCGTAGATCTCGGCCGCGCCGCGCCGGTTGTCGCGCAGCTCGGCAGCGCAGTCGGCGATGCGCACGAAGCGCGCGCCGCCGAACACCGCCGGCGAGCCATAGGCAAGCTGGAAGTCGAGCCGGCGGCCGACCGTGACCACCACGTCGGCCTCGCTCATCACCGAGCCGCGCATCGCCGCCACCACCGATGGGTGGTCTTCGGGCACCAGGCCTCGGCTCTCGCCGGTGTCGAGGTAGAGCGCGTTCAGACGCCCGAGCAGGCGCTGCAGTGGCGCCCCTGCCGCGCGCGCGCCACGGCCGGAGATGAACAGCGGTCGGCGCGCCGACCAGAGCAGCTCGACCGCCTCGTCGATGGCCGCCGGATCGGGCAGCAGGCTGCGCTTGGGCCGTGGCGCCATCAGCTCCGGCAGTTGCACCGCACGCGAGACTTCGGCGCGCAGCGTGTCGACCGGGAAGTCGAGGTACACCGGGCCCGGCTCGCCAGCGTGGCCGAGCGCGCGCGCCACGGCTTCGTCCAGCTCCTGCAGCGCCAGGTCGGGCTCGCGCACGGTGCGGGCGTAGCGCGTCAGCGGGCGCACGAAGTCGGTGTGGACCATGTCCTGCAGCGCGCCGCGGTTCTCCTGCGCGCGCGGCGGCGTGCCCGAGAGCACCAGCACCGGCGCCTTGGCCACGTGCGCATTTGCAATGCCGGTCATCGCGTTGGTGACACCGGGGCCGGCAGTGACCAGCGCCACGCCGAGGCCGCCAGTGAGTTCGGCATGGGCGTGCGCCATGTAGACGGCGGCGCGCTCATCACGCACGTCGATGATGCGGATGCCTTCGGCGTCGAGCCGCATCCAGATCGGCATGATGTGGCCACCGCACAGGCCGAACACGCGGTCGACGCCGCGCGCCTTCAGAAAGCGCGCCACCAGCGCGGCGGTGCAGGTGTCGGAAACGGTGGGGCTGCTCATGAAGTGGCGCCTTGCAAGAATTCAGAAAGAGCCGGGGTTCAGGGAACCCGGGAGTCAAAGAAAGCCGGTGGAAATCCACGGCACGGCCGTGACGATGGCCAGCCCTACCAGCAGCGCCAGCACATAGCCGACGATCGGCTTCATGCCGTCCTTCGGGTCGACGCGGCCGATGGCGCAGGCGGCGTAGTAGCCCACGCCGAAGGGCGGCGCGAACAAGCCCACGCCCATCGCCAACACGACGACCATCGCGTAATGCACCTCGTGGACGCCGACCTGGCGGGCGATCGGGAACAGCAGCGGCCCGAACAGCACGATGGCCGGGATGCCTTCGAGCACGCTGCCCAGCACGATGAAAGCCACCACGGACACGAACAGGAACATCGGCACGCCACCGGGCAGCGCGCCCATCGCCGCCGCCAGGCTGTTGGAGAAGCCCGACTGCGTCAGCGACCAGGCCATGGCCGTGGCGGTGCCGATGATGAACAGAATGGCGCCCGACAGCGCGGCGGTTTCCACCAGCATCGGAAACATGCGGTTCCACTTCGTCTGGCGGTAGATCAGCAGCCCGGCGATCAGCGCGTAGGCGATGCCCAGGGTCGAGACCTCGGTGGCCGTGGCCACGCCGTACACGACGGCGGCGCGGATCACGAATGGCAGCGCGACGGCGGGCAGTGCGACCAGCAGGGCCTGGCCGATCTGGCGGCCGGTGGCGCGCTTCACCTGCGACAGGTCTTCGTGGCGATAGCGCCAGCCGATCACGGCGCACAGCGCCAGCCCCATCACCACGCCGGGCAGCATGCCGCCGGTGAAGAGCGCGGCGATCGAGACGCCGGTCACCGAGCCGATGGTGATGAGCACCAGGCTGGGCGGGATGGTCTCGGTCTGCGCGCCGCTGGTGGCCAGCAGTGCCACCAGGTCGCCGGGCTTGGCACCGCGCTGGCGCATTTCGGGGAACAGCACCGGGGCGACGGCGGCCATGTCGGCCACCTTCGAGCCCGAGATGCCCGACACCAGGTACATCGCGCCGATCAGCACATACGACAGCCCGCCGCGCACATGGCCGATCAGGCTGGCCAGGAACGTGACCATGGCGCGCGCCATGCCGGTGGCCTCGATCAACAGGCCGAGGAAGACGAACAGCGGCACCGCCAGCAGGATGATGTGCGACATGCCCTCGTCCATGCGGCCGACGATCACGCCGACCGGCAGCGTCGTCGTCAGCGCCAGAAAGCCGAACGTGGCCAGGCCGAAGGACACCGCGATCGGCACGCCGATCAGCACCGTGAAGGCGGTGACGCCGACGAAGAAGATCACCAGATTGAGCTTGCCCAGGCCCGGCAGCAGCGGCTGCAGCAGCCACAGCAGCAGGCCGACCGCGATGACCGCTCCGACTGCGGCGCCGGCCTGCCGCCAGTCGGCAGTCTTGAACAGGCGCAGCAGCGACATCAGCGCCATCAAGCCCAGCCCCACGGGCAACGCAGCGGCACGCCAGGCGGCCGAAATGTCGAGTGCTGGCGTGGTCACCGCCGCTTCTTCGAGCACGTGCTCATAGGCCGGCCACAGGTTGAGCAGCAGGAAGGCCAGTGCGGCGGCGATGGCCACGGTGTCGAGGAAGGCGCGCAACTTCGGCGAGGCCTTCGCCACCAGCGCCGTCATGCGCATGTGCTCGCCGTGGCGGAAGGCCACCACGGCCCCCAGGCTGACGAGCCACAGGAACAGCAGCGAGGCGACTTCGTCGGTCCAGACCAGCGGCAGGTGGAGAAAGTAGCGCGAGACCACGCCCATGAACAGGATCACGATTTCGGCCACGATCAGCGTGGCTGCGATCGCCTCGATGGCGCCGCCCAGGCGGCGGTCCAGCGCCAGCACCCAGACGTTCGTGCTGCTGGGGCCGGCGCTCGGCGGCATCTCGCTGCGCAGGGGTTGCGACGGGGCGCGCATGGGCGTCAGGCGATTTCGCCGGCGTACTGCTGCAACAGGCCCCAGGGCTCGGCGCCGAACTTTTCCTTCGCCTGGCTGTAGAAGCCGCCGCTGCTGAGAACGCGCCGGAAGGCAGTGTTGTCGACGGTGTTGAAGACGAGGCCCTTGCCCTCGAGCAGCTTTTGCAGGTCGACGTTGGCGCGGGCGATATCGTCACGCTGCTTGCGAGCCGCGCCGTTCATGTGCTTGGTGATCACTTGCTGCATATCACCCGGCAGCGATTTCCATGCCTTCCCGCCAGCCAGGAACCAGAAGCCGTCCCAGGAATGATTGGTCAGCGAACAGAACTTCTGGACCTCGAAGAACTTGGCCGACTCGATCAGTGCCAGCGGATTTTCTTGCCCGTCGGCCACCTTGGTTTGCAGCGCTTGATACGCCTCGGCCAGCGGCAGGCTCACCGGCGCGGCGCCCAGCGTCTTGAACATCTGCACCCACAGCGGCACGACCGGCACGCGGATCTTGAAGTTCTTCAGGTCGTCGGGCGTGTTGATGGGCTTGGTGCTGGTGGTGATCTGGCGGAAGCCGTTGTCCCACACTGTGGCGAAGGGCACGACATTGATCTTCTCGATGGCCGCGCGAATGTGGTTGCCCACCGCACCGTCCATCGCGGCCCAGACCTTGTCGTAGCCGGAAAACGCGAAGCCCACTCCGGTGATCGACGTGACCGGGACCAGGGTCGACATCACCGTGCCGGGGAAGGTGGCCAGTTCGAGGGCGCCGGAGCGAATCTGCGACATCATGTCCGCGTCACCGCCCAACTGGTTGTTGGGGAACAGCTCGATCGCCACGCGGCCGCCGGTCTCGGTCGAGATTGCCGCGATTGCTTCCTTCAAGCGCACGTTCACCGAGTGCGTCACCGGCAGGTCGTTGCCCAGCTTGAGCTTGAACTCGGGCGCCTTGACCTGCGCCAGCGACAGGCCGGGCAGCGCCGCACCGGCGAATGCGCCGGTGGCGAGGAAATGTCTGCGGGTGAAGGTCATCTTCGTCTCCTGGAGGGGGTCGTGCGGAAGGGTGTCGATCGGGAATAGCCGTATAGTATTCTGAATTCAGAGTGCTAATATCAGGGCTATCCCTAGTCGAACTCTGAATTCAGAGTTCTAACATTAACTCATCTGCGGCGCTCTGCAACGCCCCTGAAGGAGACCTCCCATGAACCATCTGCTGACCGTGGCCGACGCTGTGGCAGCGCATGCACGCCTGCAGCCGCAGAAGGTCGGCGCCCGCGATTCGCGGCGCGCGCTGACCTTCGCCCAGTGGCACGAACGCGCCAGCCGGCTGGCCAACGGCCTGCTCGCGCTGGGTCTGGTGAAGGGCGACCGCGTGGCGCTGCTGGCCTACAACTGCATCGAGTGGATGGAGATGTATGCCGCCCTGGCGCGCGCCGGTCTGGTGGCGGTGCCGATCAATTTCCGGCTCACCGCGCCGGAGATCGCCTACATCGCCACGCACTGCGAGGCGCGTGCCTTCATCGTGCAGCAGGAACTGCTCGATCACGTCGATTCGATCCGCCCCGATCTGACCATTGAGCCCCACGCGTACATCAACATCGGCGCCGCGGCTGCCCCCGGCTGGCAAGGCTACGAGGCACTGATTGAAGGCGCCGGCACGCAAGACCCGCCGCAGGCCGTTCTACCGGCCGACCCGTGCGCGCTGATGTACACCTCGGGCACGACCGGGCGACCGAAGGGCGCCATCCGCAGCCACGAAGGCAACACGCTGATCGCACTGGCGACGGCGCTGGAGATGGGCTTCACGCGCCATGACACGGCGCTGCTGGTGATGCCGATGTGCCATGCCAACTCGCTGTACTTCAGCCACACCTTCGTTCACCTGGGCGCCACCTGCGTGATCGACGACCGCAAGAGCTTTGACCCCGAGGCGCTGCTGGCCACGCTGGCGCGCGAGAAGGTGACCTTCACCTCGCTGGTGCCGACCCACTACATCATGATGCTGGGCCTGCCCGAAGCCACCAAGGCGCGGTACGACGTGAGCGCAGTCGAAAAGCTGATGATCTCCTCGGCCCCGGCGCGCAAGGACACGAAACTCGCGATCCTGGAGCACTTCCGCAATGGCCGGCTTTACGAGTTGTACGGCTCCACCGAAGCCGGCTGGGTGACCTTGCTGCACCCCGAAGAGCAGATCGACAGGCTCGGTTCGGTGGGGCGCGAATGGGCCGGCTCCGGCGCCATCCGCATGCTTGACCCACAAGGCCACGAAGTGCCGGACGGCGAGGTCGGCGAGCTGCACTCGCGCACGCCCTACGTCTTCGACGGCTACTGGAAGGACGCGCAGAAGACGGCCGAATGCTTTCGCGACGGCTGGTGCTCGGTGGGCGACATGGCGCGCCGCGGCGAAGGCGGCTACATCACGCTGGTGGATCGCAAGAGCAATATGATCATCAGCGGCGGCGAGAACATCTATCCGTCCGAGGTCGAAAGCATCTTTGGCGCGCACCCGCAGATCAAGGATGTGGCCATCATCGGCCTGCCGCACGAGAAGT
Organism: Rhizobacter sp.; assembly: GCA_025355745.1. GTDB lineage: Bacteria > Pseudomonadota > Gammaproteobacteria > Burkholderiales > Burkholderiaceae_C > LMDS01. The sequence continues at coordinate 68,584 of JANXZA010000072.1, forward strand.
GGGGCGAGGCCGTGCAGGCCGTCATCGTGCTCCACCTCGGGCAACAGGCCACGGCCGCACAAATGCTGGATTGGTGCCGCGGCCGCATGGCGGGCTACAAGCGCCCGCAGTCGGTGGTCTTCATCGCCGACCACGACATGCCGCGCACCGCCACCGGCAAGATCCTGCATCGCGTGTTGCGCGACCGGCTGAGCATGCAGGCCCTGAGTTGACGGGCATCCGCCGGCCTCGCGCCTCAGCCTTCCCCGACGGCGCGAGAATGTGCTCTTGTTTCTTTCAACGATCTGCAACGACCGGCGAAGCATGAAGGCCCTTACGACCCAGCCCAACCTCGTGGAGCAAGTCCGCGATGCGGTGCTCGACGAAATCACCTCCGGTCACCTGGCGCCGGGCGAGCGCATCATCCAGGAGCAGATCGCGCAGGCGCTGGGCGTGTCGCGCCAGCCGGTCCAGCAAGCGCTGATGCTGCTGCGCAACCAGGGTGTGCTGCACGACGCGCCGGGCCGCGGCCTGCTCGTCGCGTCGCTGGACCCGGAGCATGTGGGCCACATGTACGACATGCGCGCGGTGATTGAAGGCCTGGCCTGCCGCCGCGCGGCGCAAACCGGCGCCGAACGCGCCGCCAAGCTCGGGCCGGCATTGATCGAAGCCGGGCGCAAGGCTGTGGCCAGCGGCTCGGTCGCGAAGATGATTGCCGCCGACATGAAGTTCCACGAATTTCTCTACGCGCTGTCGGGCAATCCGCTGGTCGGGCCGGCACTTGCGACGCACCTGACCTACACGCAGCGGGTGATGGGCGAGGTGCTGCTGCGCGACGAGAAGCCGCGCAACATCTGGGACCAGCATGCCGAGATCCTCGACGCGATCTGTCGCCAGGACGCGCAGCGTGCCGAGGCTCTGGTGCGCCAGCACATCACGCAGGCATCGGGCTTCATGGTGTCAAGGTTGCGCGGTGATGCGGCCGGCGCGCCTGGTGCAGCCGGTGCAGCCGGATAACCAACGGCTGCAGCGTCGCTTCAGTGCGAACCTGCCGCAGCTTGAGGCGGCAACGTCGATGCCAGATGCGAATTCGCACCCCGTCGTTCAGCTGTCCACCTTGAAGACCTGCCGAAGATAGGCTAGAAAGGTGTCGTCGTCGCACAGCAGCTTGCCCGGGCTGTCGGACAACTTCGCCACCGGCTGGCGGTTTGCGTGCGTCAGCTTCATCACGATGTGCAGCGTGCGCAGCCCCATGTCGTTGGTCAGGTTGGTGCCGATGCCGAAGCCGCACTGGGTGCGGTCGGCGAAGTGTTGGTACAGCGCAATTGAGCGCTCGAAGTCGAGCCCGTCGGAGAACACCAGCCGCTTCGTGTGGGCGTCGATGCGCAGCTTCTCGTAGTGCGCCAGCGCCTTCTCGCCCCACAGCACCGGGTCGCCCGAGTCGTGCCGCAGGCCGTCGAAGAGCTTGGCGAAGTAGAGGTCGAAGTCGGCCAGGAAGGCGTCCATGCCGACCACGTCGGTGAGCGCGGTGCCGAGGTCGCCGCGGTATTCCTGAACCCAGTCTTCCAACGCGGCGCGCTGGAAGTCGCGCAGCCGAACGCCCAGCGTCTGGTAGGTCTGCAGGTACTCGTGGGCCATCGTGCCGATCGGCACCAGGTCGAGATCGCGGGCGTAGAGCACGTTCGAGCAGCCTTTGAAGAACTGCGGTACCTCGCGCTTGAAGGTGGCCACCACCTCGCGCTGCCAGTCGCCCGAGAAACGCCGGCGCACGCCGAAGTCGAAGAACTCGAACGGGTGGCGCAGCGCCGGCGTGGTCGCGAACCGGTTCAGGTGCTCGATCTTCGCGGCCAGCCGCTGCCGGCCCTCGCGCAGCGCGGCGGTCTGGTCGAAGCGCCGGAAGTAGAGCTCGTTGACGATCGCCAGAACATAGATCTCGAACGCCATCACATGCACCTGCGGGCCACTGGCGATGATCTCGAGTTGGTCGCCGACCGCGCGCGCGCTGATGAACTCGCGCTGGAAATGGAAGATGCGCAGGAAGTCGATGAAGTCCGACTTCATGAAGCGCCAACTGCCGAGGTAGGCCAGTTCGTCGGCGCGAAAACTCAATCCGCACAGGTGATCGAATTGCGCGTTGACCTCGTCCACCAGTTGCGCCAGCGGGTAGGTCGGCTCGTTGCGGCAGACGAAGGTGTACTCGGCCTGCGTCTGCGGGTGCCGGTGCAGCATCGTCTGCCACATCGTGAACTTGTAGAGGTCGGTGTCGAGCAGGCTGTGGATGACGGGTTGCATCGTTCGTGTCTCGCGCGCGGAGGGCGTGGGCGGGGCACGGTGCAGCAGGGCAGGCCGCGCGCACCGCGTGGCCTGCATTCTCGCGCCGGTTCAAGCGGGCGGCGTTGCGCGCGAGCGCCAGAGTGCGATCAACTCGAACAGCCCACGCAGCAAGGCGGCGCCGAGTGCGAAGGGGCGCAATGGCAGCCGGCAGTGATGGTGGATCAGGTTCATGGCGCCCGAACGTAGCTGGTCACGGTGACATTGGCGTGTCGTTTCGGTGACCGGTATTCAGCGCGGCACATCCGCAACCGCAGCACGGCGCCACGACCTATGCTTGACGCCCCTGACAGCCACAGCACCGAGCGAGTGAACCTGCCCGAACTGAGCGAGCTGCAGCGCATCGTTGCCGATGGGGGCGCGCACCTGCAACAGCGCCTGATGTGCGAGGTGAGCGGCAGCGCGGCGCCGGGCGCGCCGCGCCTGCCGGTGCTCGCCATCACGCTCGGCAACCCGAGCCCGGAGGTGCCCGCCGTCGGCTTCTTCGGCGGCGTGCACGGGCTGGAGCGGATCGGCGCCGAAGTCGTGATCGCGCACCTGGCGAGCCTGGTGATGCGGCTGCGCTGGGACAGCAGCCTGCACCGCCAGCTCGAGTCGCTGCGCCTGGTCTTCATGCCGATCGTCAACCCCGGCGGGATGGCACGCGCCACCCGCGCGAACCCGAACGGCGTCGACCTGATGCGCAATGCGCCGGTGCAGGCCAGCGAGCCGGTGCCGTTCGGGGTTGGCGGCCAGCGCCGCAGCGCGCGTCTGCCGTGGTACCGCGGCGCGGCCGGCGCGCCGATGGAAGCCGAGAACCTGGCCGTGTGCCAGGTGGTGGAGGAAGAACTCCTGACGCGCGAGTTCAGCATGGTGGTCGACTGCCATTCCGGCTTCGGCACGCGCGACCGGGTCTGGTTTCCGCATGCGCACACGGCGCGGCCGATCGCGCACCTGGCGGAGGTGTATGCGTTCAACCAGATCCTCGACCAGACGCATCCGCAGCACCGCTATGTGGTCGAGCCGCAGAGCCGGCAGTACCTGGCCCACGGCGACCTGTGGGACCACTTGTACCTGCGCTCGCTGACGCCCTGCGCAACCCGGCCGCAACGCACTTTCCTGCCGCTGACGCTGGAGATGGGCTCCTGGCTGTGGGTCAAGAAGAACCCGCGCCAGCTGTTCGCGCGCGGCGGGCTCTTCAACCCCTTGATCGAACACCGGCGCCAGCGCGTGCTGCGCCGCCATGGAGCGTGGCTCGACTTCGTGATGCGCGCCGCGCTCAGCCACCGCCGCTGGGCGCCGCAGGGCGCGGCACGGGCCGAGGCGCACGAGCGCGCGCTGGCGCGCTGGTACTGCGGCGGGTCGCTGGCACCGGCACAAGCCGAAGGCCGACCATGGAACGGCGCGTGATGCGTGTCGAGTCAATTGCACCGAGTGAAACGCGCCGAGTGAAACGCGCCGAGTGAAAGCGGCCAATTGACCGGCCCGACCTGGATCCTGCTGCGCGGCCTGACGCGCGAACGGCGCCACTGGGGCAGCTTCGCGCAGACCTTTGCCGACGTGGTTCCGGCGGCCCGCGTGATCGCGCTCGACCTGCCCGGCAACGGCGCACTGTTCCGCCAGGCGAGCCCCTTGAACGTGGCCGACATGGCCCGGCACTGCCGGCGCGAACTGCAGCGCCTCGACGTGGCGCCGCCCTACCACCTGCTGGCGATGTCGCTCGGCGCGGTGGTCGCGACCGCGTGGGCCGCCCGCCACCCGCAGGAGCTGGCGGGTGCCGTGCTCATCAACACCAGCATGCGCCCGTTCAGCCCGCCGCAGCAGCGTTTGCGCCCGCGCAACCTGGGGCCGCTGCTGCGGTTGCTGCTCGCGGCGCCAGGCTCGCTCGAACGCGAGGAAACCGTGCTGCGCCTGACCAGCAACTTGCCGCAGCGCGATGCCGCTGTGCCCGCGCTGACGACGCTACCCGCGCCGACCGCGCTACCCGCGCCGACCGCGCTGACCGCCCTGATCACCGAATGGCCTGCGTGGCAGCGCGAGTGCCCGGTCTCGCGTGCCAACGCGCTGCGCCAGCTGTGGGCGGCCGCGCGCTGGCGGGCGCCGCACGCGCGGCCCGCCGTGGCGCTGCTGCTGCTGACGAGCACCGCCGATGCGCTGGTCGACACGCGCTGCTCGGTGCAGCTCGCGCGGCACTGGGGCTGCCCACTCGCGAGCCACCCGTGGGCCGGCCACGACCTGCCGCTCGACGACGCGCCATGGGTTGCCGAACAGGTGCGCGCGTGGCTGGCGAGCCAGCCGCAGCGCGATGCGGCGCTCATCCATACTTGACCCCTTGCCCGCGTGGACCGATCGACATGAAACCCATCGCCCTCGGTGCCTGCCTGTGCGCCAGCCTGCTGACCGCCTGCGTTCAGGCGCCCGTCGCCGAACGCGCGCCCGAGGCCCGGGCGGAAGCCGAAGCCGAAGCCGGCGCCATCCTGCGCGGCGTCGTGCCCGGCTTCGGTGGCGCGACGGTCTGCATCGACAGCAACCGCAATGCCCGCTGCGACGCCGGCGAGCCGAGCACCGTCAGCGATGGCAACGGCGGCTTCGAACTGCCCGGCAGCGGCCCGCTCGTCGCCGAAGCCACCGGCGATGCGCGCAGCCGCAGCGCCAGCGGCTCGAGCGCCATCGTGCTGCGTGCGCCGGCCGCTTTCAGTGGCGGCAGCCGGCCGGTGCTGAGCCCGGTGTCGACCGAGCTGGTGGCCTTGATGGACGCCAACGGCGGCTCGTTCTCGGCTGCCAGCGCCACCCTGGCCAACCGGCTGCGCGTGCCGATGGCGCAGTTGCTCGCCGACCCCGCGAAAGTGGCCGACCCGCAGATGCGCGGCGCCCTGCAGGCCGAGAACACGCTGCTGCTGCCGCGCATCGCCGCCGCCGTGGCGCAGGCCGGGCTGCGCGGCGACCGCGTCCAGGCACTGCGCGACCGGCTCGGGCTCGACAGCATCGACACGCTGGTCGTGATCTATGCCGAGAACCGCAGCTTCGACACGATGTACGGCCTGTTCCCCGGCGCCGACGGCATCCCCGGCCGCAACCCGGCCTCGACTGGCAGCGCCTACCCGCAGCGCGATTTCGATGGCAGCGTGCTGGCCACCTTGCCACCGGTCTGGGGCGGTGTCAGCGGCCCGAACCAGCCGCCGACGTTGACGCAGTTGCAGACCGCCGGGATGCCGAACCGCATGTTCCAGATCGACGACCCGAAGGGCTTCAACGGCAGCGGCGTGACGGTGGGCGCCGACGTGACCACGCGCGATCTGGTGCACCGCTACTACAGCAACATGGCGCAGATCAACGGCGGGCGCAACGACGGCTTCGCGGCCTGGTCCGACGCCGGCGCGCTGAGCATGGGCTACTACGACGGCAGCGGCTCACGGCTGTGGGCGCTGGCGCAGCAGTACACGCTGGCCGACCACTTCTTCATGGGCGCGTTCGGTGGCTCGTTCCTGAACCACCAGTACCTGGTCTGCGCCTGCGCGCCGACCTATCCGAACGCCGATGCGCCCGACTCGCCGGCGAAGGACTCGGTGACGCTGATCGAGACCGACGCCCAAGGCCGCTTCAAGCGCTTCGTGCCGGCCGACACGATGCCGGCCTCGGTGCTCGCAGGCCCGCCGCGCCACAAGCGCGACGGCGCGCTGACCCCGGCCGACGCGAGCGGCATGTTCCACGCCGTGAACACGATGCAGGCGGCCTACCAGCCGAGCTTCGTGGCCCCGGCGGCCGGCGCCGATGCGCGCTACGCCGACCCGGCCAAAGCCAGCACCTTGCCACCCCAAACCCAGGCCACGATCGGCGACCGGCTGGCCGCGAAGGGCGTGGCCTGGGCCTGGTATGCCGGCGCCTGGGCGGCGGCCAGCGCCGGCACGCCCGAGGCGCGCGCCATCATCTACGGTGGCAAGCCGCAGTTCCAGCCGCACCACCAGCCCTTCAACTACTACGCCGGGTTCGACCCGGCCACGCAGGCCGCAGCACGCCGCCAGCACCTGCGCGATTTCGACCGCGCCTTTCTCGCCGACGCCGGCGCCGGCCGGCTGCCCGCCGTCACCTTCTACAAGCCGCAGGGGAATCTGAACCAGCACGCCGGCTATGCCAACCTGACTGAGGGCGACGCCCACATCGCCGATGTGATCCTGGCCCTGCAACGCAGCCCGCAGTGGGCCCGCATGCTGATCGTCGTCACCTATGACGAGAACGGCGGCTTCTACGACCACGCCGCCGTTCCGGCCGGCGACCGCTGGGGGCCGGGCACGCGCATCCCGGCCCTCATCGTCTCGCCGTTCGCGCGCCGCAGCTTCATCGACAAGACGCCGTATGACACCGGTTCGATCCTGCGCTTCATCACGCACCGCTGGTCGCTGGCGCCGCTGCCCGGCATCATCGAGCGCGACGCCGCGCTGCTGCGCAACGGCGAGGCGCCGATGGGTGACCTGAGCGCGGCGTTGACGTTCCCGCGTTGATGCTGCCCAACGGTCCGCCGCGCGATCCGCAAGCAATCTTAAGACCGCCCGAACTCAATCTCACCCAAGGAGCGACCCCATGACCCGCGCCATCGTTTTCTTTCTCGTGCTGGTGTTTGTTGGCCTGTTCGCGCTGATCAACTGGACCGTCTTCAGCGCCCTCACGTCGCTGTCGCTCGGCTTCACCACCGTGCAGGCGCCGCTCGGCCTGATCATGCTGGGGCTGATCGCCTTCCTGTGCGTGCTGTTCACCGTCTGGGTGATCTCGCTGCAGGCAAACTCGCTGATGGACGCGCGCCGCCAGACCAAGGAATTGCAGGCCCAGCGCGACCTCGCCGACAAGGCCGAGGCCTCGCGCTTCACTGAGCTGCGCAGCGAACTGCTGGCCCGGCTCGACCGGCTGCAGCGCGAGTCGGCCCTGATGCTGGAACAAAGCGGCAACGCGGTCGCCGCGCACATCGGCCAACTCGAAGACCGGCTCGAACGGGCCCGGCTGCTGGCGCCGGGCCCCTGACTTCAGGCTGAATCCAGGCCGAGCTTTATCCGGTCAAGGGCAGGCCGGGTACTTGGCCTGGAACGCGGCGCGAACGGCGGGCGGGGTGTAGTCCTCGGCGCTCGGCGTGTTCTTCGTGAAGGTGCAGCCGTAGGTCGGCGAGGCGATGGTGGCGGCGGTCGTCACGTCGTCACCGGCCGGCCTCGGGCCACCCGCTTCCCACTTGATCATGTCGTCGAACGCGGTCGTGGCCTCGGCGGCGGTGAACGCGCAGTGGCCGACGTCGCGGATCGCGCGCTGCACCAGCCACTTGTCGGTGCCCTTGGCCTTGGTGCGGGCGGCGTACACCTGCTCCATCTTGAACGGCACGAACAGGTCGCCCAGGGTGTGGATCGAAACCACCGGGATGCTGATGTCACCGGCGGTCAGCGGGATCCAGCGCAGGCCGTCGCGGCGCAGCCGGTTCGCGTCGGCGGTGGGCGTGATCTTGAACGCGCTGTTGTTGAACGCGGTGTCCAGGCCGGTGTTCGCCGCGCTCGATGCATCGACCTTGTAGAACAGCGAGCTGGTGTCGAGGACGTTACCGGTCAGGATGCCGCTGATCGTGCCGTCGCCACCGAGCGAGGCCCAGATGTTGCCCTGGTTGCCGGCGTTCGACCAGCCTTCGGCGTAGAACGGCCGGGCCCCGCCGCTCAGGTTCTGCACCACGTTCTTCAGCTTGTCGCCCTGCGCGTTGCTGACGGTCGGGTAGGTCGTCCACAGTGCCGCCTGGATCGCCGGCACGAGGGTGGCGAAGTCGGTAATCGGGAACTTCGCCATCGGGAACCCGGCGAGCTGCTGGGCCGCGATCTGGTAGCCGGAAAAGTAGTTGAAGAGTTCGTTGTCGCCGAGCACACCGCACATCGGCACGGCGCCCGCGTACTTCATCTTGTTGACGGCGTAGGTCTGGGCTTCGGCATCGATGGCGGCGGCCGTGATGTGGCCGCCCATCGAGATGCCGGTGATGAAGGTCTTGGTCGGCACGGCGAGAACGCGGCCCTTGGCGGCGGCGATGGTCACGAAGTTCAGTGCCAGTGCGTTCGTGTCTTCGACGCCCGCCTTCACGTCGTAGTAGTTCTTCGAGTAGCTCGACGCGGCCCAGGCGTAGCCGTTGTCGAGCAGGTAGCGCCGCATGATGGGCGTGTCAACGGTCAAGGCGGCGCCGGTGCCGCGGTAGCCGTGTACCCACATCACCAGCTTGCCGTTCCAGCCGGTGGTCGGCACCTCGATGCGGTAAGCGGCGCCGTTCAGCACGCCGGTCCAGCGGTCGGTGGCCACCGCACTGTTGCCGAGGGCGGCGAAGGTGGCTTCGATGGTCGGCGTGAAGACGCGCGCGTCGTGCGGCCGGGTTTCTTCGGGCAGCGCGGCCGCCGGGCTGTCATCACTGCCGCCGCAGGCGGACAGGAGCGCGCCGGCGGCGAGCGTGGTTGCGAATGCGAAAGCGGTGAGCTTGAAACCGCGGGGGGTGGCGCGAGGGCGGGCAACGATCATGGGTGTGTCTCCGGATGGGCGGCGGGCGCGCTCTGTGGCGCGGGTGCGAGAGGCTACCTGCGCCGCGCGCTGGCATCGAGTCGCCTAGGCGACAACCGCCTCCCCGTACATACCCGGTCGGGCGCTGCGTCTGCACCGGCGCGGCCGGGCCGGCGCGCGCTTCAGAGGTCGAAGAACACCGTCTCCGCCTCGCCTTGCAGGCGGATGTCAAAGCGGTAGACCACGCCGCCGGGAGCCTCTTCGCGAGTGGCCACCAGGGTCTGGCGGCGCGCTTCCCATTCGATCAGGTTCAGCACCGCGTCCTGCGCATTCGCCTGCGCTTCGTCGCTGAAATAGAGCCGCGTGTTCAGCCCGAGGTTGATGCCGCGCGCGACGATCCACAGGTTGATGTGCGGTGCCATGAAGCGCGGGCTGCGATCCGCGATGCTCCCCGAGGAGCCAGCCGAGACTCGGCCCGCCACGAGCCCCGGCTTGATGGTGTCGAAGCGGTACACGCCGGTCTCGAAATCGGTGCAGGCCCGGCCCCAGCCGCGAAAGTGCGGGTCGAGCGCCTTGCCCGCTTGCCGGTCGGCCGGGTGGGCGTAGCGGCCGGCAGCATTCGCCTGCCAGGATTCAATCAGCACATCCTTCAGCACCGTGCCGATGCCGTCGAACACCCGGCCTTCGATGCGGATGCGCTCGCCTTGCGTCTCGGCGGTCGTCAGCACGTTGCCGAAGTTGCGCTCGAAGATGTCAAGGCCGGCCGCGCGCGGCGCCAGGCCGATGTGGACGTAAGGGCCCGCAGTTTGAGAGGCCGTCTCCCTCATCAAAGGGCTCATGCGTTGCTGGCTCATCGCGCAGCGCCTTCGGTGGTGTTCTCGGCATTTACCGCGTTCTCGAACAAGGTGGCGCGCTGGCCGCGCAGCACGATGTCGAAGCGGTACGCGCGGCTGTCGAGCTGGATGAAGGCGCTGCGGTCCTGCAAGGCGATCAGGCCGCGGATTTGATCCTCGCTCGGCACGCTGGCCAGGATCGGGCACGAGGCGATCAGCGGATCGCCTTCGAAGTACATCTGCGTAATCAGGCGCTGGGCCCAGCCGTTGCCGGAGATGGCGTAATGAATGTGCGCCGGGCGCCAGTCGTTGACGCGGTTGCGCCACGGGTACGGGCCGGGGCGGATGGTGCGGCAGGCGTAGTGGCCATTCGCATCGGTGAGCATGCGGCCGCAGCCGCCGAAGTTCGGGTCGAGGGCGCCGATGTACTGGTCGCGTCTGTGGCGATAGCGGCCGCTGGCGTTGCACTGCCACACCTCCACCAGCGCGCCTGCCACCGGGCGGCCGAGCTGGTCCTGCACATAACCGTGGACGACGATGCGCTCGCCGATCGGCAAGCCGCCATTCGCGGCATTCATGATGAGATCGTGGTCGAGCGGGCCGAGCTCGTCGGCACTGAACACCGGCGCGGTCACTTCCGACAGCGAGTTCTGCAGCGAGATCAACGCCAGCCTCGGGCTGCGCAACACGCTCGTCTTGTAGGCCGGCGTGAGGGCCGGCGGGTGCGACGCGGTGTCGCGCATCAGGTACTCGGCGTCGGCGTCGGGCGTTCTTCCCATCGGAGTCATCGGGGTCTCCAGAGGGCAGGCCGCGTCACGCCAGGTCTTGCTGGCGCTCGATGACGCGCGAGACGATGCCGTAGCTCACGGCCTCGTCGGCGCTCATCCAGAAATCGCGCTCCATGTCGACGGTCACCTGGGCCAGCGGCTTGCCGGTCTGGCGCGCGATGACCTTGGCGATGCGCTCGCGGGTGCGCAGGATTTCCTTCGCCTGGATCGCGATGTCGGTCGCCTGACCGCCCGCGCCGCCGGCCGGCTGGTGGATCATGAAGCGGGTGTTCGGCAGGCAGACCCGGCGCGCCGCCGGCGGCGCCAGGAAGATGTGCGCACCGGCACTCGCGACCCAGCCCGTGCCCAGCGTCGTGACCGGCGCGCGCACGAAGCGGATCATGTCGTGAATCGCATCGCCCGACTCCACATGGCCGCCGGGCGACGAGATCATCACGGTGATCGGAGCGTCGGAGGCCTCCGACAGCGCGATCAGGCGCCGGCAGGTCGCCTGCGCGACCTTGTCGTCGATCTCGCCGAAGACGAGCACGAAGCGCGACTTGAACGAGAGCTGTTCTTCGAGACGATTGGCCGACTTGTCGGTCTTGTCGTCAGCGGGCGGCGCGGCTTCTTCAGGCTTGTCGGTGCGGGGGCTCATGGCAATGCTCCTGGGGCTAGGAAGGGCGCGCGTCGGGCGCGGCGTCGGCCAGCGGCGCGGGCAGCGGTTTGCGGCGCGATTTCCTGGCCGCCCATTGCACCACATCGTCAACGCCGCTGAAGATCACCGGAATCACCAGCAGACTGATGAAGGTCGAGGTGATGAGCCCGCCGATCACGACGATCGCCATCGGCGCGCGAAAGCTCGGGTCGGTGCCGATGCCGAGTGCGATCGGCAGCATCCCGGCGCCCATCGCGATGGTCGTCATGACGATCGGGCGGGCGCGCTTGTGGCAGGCGTCGAGCAGCGCCTCGGTGCGCGTCATGCTGCGGTCGCGCCGCGCCATGATGGCGTATTCGATCAGCAGGATCGAGTTCTTCGTGGCCACCCCCATCAACATGATCAGGCCGATCATCGACGGCATCGAGATCGCCGTGTGGGTGATGAACAGCGCCAGGAACGCACCCGGAATCGCAAGCAGCAGCGCGCCGAGGATGCTCACCGGCTGCACGAAGTCGTGGAACAGCAGCACCAGCACGATGTAGATGCACAGCACGCCGGTCAGCATCGCCAGACCGAAGCTGGCGAACAGCTCGCCCATGGCCTCGGCGTCGCCCACTGTGGCACGGGTCACGCCGGGCGGCAGGGCTTGCAGGCTGGGCAGCGCCAGCACCCGCTTCTCGACCTCGCCGAGCGGCTGCTGGTTCAGCTCGATCTCGAAGTTGATGTTGCGCTGGCGGTCGTAGCGGTCGATCTGCGCCGGGCCGCTGTCGATGCTCAAGGTGGCCACGTTGCCCAGCATTACCGGCCCGCGCGCGCCGGGCACGGCCAGGCGCGACAACAGGTCGAGGTCGCTGCGGGCATCGGCGCGCAGCTTCACGACGATGGGCACCTGGCGCTGGCTCAGGTTCAGCTTCGCCAGGCTCTGGTCGTAGTCGCCCGAGGTGGCGATGCGCAAGGTGTCGGCGATGGCCGCGCTGGTCACGCCCAGGTCGGCGGCGCGCGCGAAGTCGGGCCGCACAATGAGTTCGGGGCGCACCAGGCTGCTGGTCGAGGTGACGTTGCCGATGCCGGGAATCGTGCGCAGCTCGCGCTCGACCTGGCGCGCATGCACGCCCAGCGCATCGCCGTCTTCACCGGCCAGCACCAGCACGTACTTCTCGCTCGAACCACCGAAGCCGACCTTGACGCGCGCCCCCGGCAGCGCTTCGAGGGCGTCGCGCAGTTGGGCTTCGATCGCCTGCTTGCTCACGCCCTTGCGCTCGGCGCGCGGCGTCATGTTGATCGTCAACGTGGCCTTGCGCACCTCGGCCGCGCCGCCGGCGGCGAACGGGTCGGCGCCGGTGTTGCCACCGCCGACTGCGGTGTAGACCAGCTTCACATGCTCGTTCCTGCGCACGATCTCGCGCGCCGCTTCGGCGCTGGCGAGGGTCTGGGCGAAGGTGGCGCCCGGCGGCAGCGAGATCGCCACCTGGGTCTGCGACAAGTCATCGGGCGGCAGGAAGCCGGTGGGCAGCAGCGGCACGAGCGCGAACGAGCCGACGAGGAACACGGTTGCGGCGATGCTAGTCAACACGCGATGCCGCAAACAGGCCTCGACCCAACGCATGTAGATCACCAGCCAGCGGCCTTCCTTCGCCGCCTTCTTCGGCGGCTTCAGGATGTAGGCCGACATCATCGGCGTCAGCAGGCGCGCGACCACGAGCGAGAAGAACACCGCGATTGCCGCCGTCCAGCCGAACTGGACGAAGAACTTGCCCGGCACGCCGGCCATGAAGGCGGTCGGCAGGAACACCGCGATCAAGGTGAAGGTGGTCGCGATCACTGCCAGGCCGATCTCGTCGGCGGCTTCCATCGCGGCCTGGAACGGCGTCTTCCCCATCCGCAAATGCCGCATGATGTTCTCGATCTCGACGATCGCATCGTCGACCAGGATGCCGATCACAAGCGACAGCGACAGCAGGGTGACGGTGTTCAGCGAGAAGCCGAACAGGTACATCACCGCGAAGGTCGGGATCGCCGACAAGGGCAGCGCGGTGGCCGAGATCAGCGTGGCGCGCCAGTCCCGCAGGAACAGCCAGACCACGATCACCGCGAGCACCGCGCCTTCGTACAGCAGCAGCATCGAGCCGTCGAAGTTCTCCTGCACCGGATCGACGAAATTGAAGGCCTCGGTGACGACGATTTCCGGGTGCGCGGCGCGCATCGCATCGAGCTGCTTGCGAACGCCGTCGGCGACTTCGGTTTCACCGGCTCCGCGGGTGCGCGTGATCTCGAAGCCGACCACCGGCTTGCCGTTCAGCAGCGCCGCCGAGCGCTGCTCGGCCGTCGTGTCGCTCACGTTCGCGACTTGATCCAGGCGGATGCGCCGGCCGTCGCTCAGCACGATCTCGACCCGCTCCAGCTCGGCAGCCGACTTGACGGTGGCGATGGTGCGCACCGACTGCTCGGCACCGCCCACATCGGTGCGCCCGCCCGAGGCTTCCTGCTGCACCTGGCGCAACTGGCGCGAGATGTCGGCGGCGGTGGCGTTCAGCGCCTGCAGGCGCGCCGGGTCGAGCTCGACCCGCACCTCGCGCGTCACCCCACCAACCCGCGCCACCGCGCCGACGCCGCGCACGCTGAGCAGCGTGCGCGTGACGGTGTTGTCGACGAACCAGCTCAGGGCTTCATCGTCCATGCGCGACGACGAGACGGTGTAGGTCAGGATCGGCGCGCCCGACAGTTCGAGCTTCGAGACCACCGGGTCACGCAGGTCGCCCGGCAGGTCGGAGCGCACGCGCGCCACGGCGGCGCGCACATCATCGACCGCCTCCTGCGTCGGCTTTTCGAGCCGGAATTCGGTGGTGACGATCGCACTGCCGTCCTGCACCGTGGTGTAGATGTGCTTCACGCCGGTCAGCGTGGCGACCGAGTTCTCGAGCTTGCGTGCGACCTCGGTTTCGAGCTGCGCCGGCGAGGCGCCGGGCAGTGACGCGGTGATGGTGACGGTGGGCAGGTCGATGTCCGGGAACTGCTGGATCTTCATCGCCTTGAACGCCATCAGGCCGAGCAAGGTGAGCATGATGAAGAGCAGCACCCCGGGGATCGGGTTGCGGATCGACCAGGATGAAACGTTCATCGCGCCGCCCTCACTTCAGGACGGGTGCGGTGGACGCCGCGGACACAACGGGCCTGACCGGCGCGGCCTCGACCACCCGCACCGTGTCGCCATCGGCCAGGAAGCCGCCGCCAGCGGCCACCACGCGCGCATCGGCGGGCAGGCCGCTGATGATCTCGATGCGCTCGCCAACGCGCCGGCCGGTGCCGACCTTGACCTGTACCACCTTCATGTCGGCGCCGACCCGCAGCACATAGCTGAAGCCATCGCGCAGCAGCACCGCGCTTTGCGGCAGGGTCAGGCCGGAGCCGCTGCCGACCTCGAACTCGCCGCGCGCGAACATGCCGGCGCGCGCCGTTGAGGGGGCACCGGACGAAGGCAGGTCAACATAGACAATGCCGTTGCGTGTGGCGGCGTCGACGGTCGGCGCAACCATGCGCACCGTGCCTTTCAGCGCCGGGCCGTTGCCGGCCGTGACGAGTGCAGTCATGCCGGGCCTGAGCAGCGCCATGTCGTTCGCCGCCACCTCACCGCGCCACTCGAGCCGGCCCTGGCGGATCATGCGGAACAGCTCCTGGCCGGCCGGCAGCACCGCACCGACGGTGGCGCTGCGCGCCGAGATCACGCCGAAATCGGGCGCCAGCACTTGCGTCTGGCGCAGGCGCAACTGCTGCATGTTGGCCATCGCGCGCTGCGCATCGAGCCGCGCCTTGGCGGTGCGCTCGGCAGTGAAATACTGATTGATGGCGGCATCGCTCAACGCGCCGGTGGTTTGCAGGCCCCGCGCGCGCTGGGCGTTCGATGCGGCCTCGGCCAGCGTCGCCTCGGCCTCGGCGACGGCGGCGCGGATCTGCGCCACATCGGCCTGCATGGTCTCGGGCGCGAAGGTCGCGAGCACCTGGCCGCGCTTCACCACGTCACCGACGTTGACGCGCACCTCAGCCAGCCGCAGGCCGTTCGCCTCGGTGCCGACGCTGGCCTCCTGCCAGGCCGCGATGTTGCCGTTGGCACTGATGCGCACCGGCAGCGCGGCGGGTTGGGGCTGCGTCAGGTTCACGGTCAGCGCGGCTTTCGGCGCGGCCGACGCGGGCTTGTCGTCGGCCGCGTGCACGTCAGGAATCAGCCCGCCGCCGACCAGGGCGACGAGGATCGTGATGAGGGGCAATGTCTTCATGGGATAAGCGCGGCTGTGCTTGCAATCGAGGGTTCAGGATGGGACCAACCGCCGCCGACCTGTTGATCGGCGCCGGACCAACCGCCGCCGACCTGTTGATCGGCGCCGGCCCAGCCGCCGCCGAGAGCCCGGTACAGCGCGATCCAGGCACTCGCGCGTTCGCGTTGCAGGTCGATCAACGCGACCTGCGCCTGCACCGCCGAGCGGCGCGCGTCTTCGAGCTCGAACAGGCTCGCCAGGCCGCCCTTGAAGCGTGCCTCGGTGGCGCGGAACGAGGCCGCGAAGCCTTCGCTGGCGACTTGCGCATCGCTGCTGCGGTCGACCGTGCTCTGCAAACTGACCAGCGCGACTTCGACCTCGCGCACCGCCGTGCGCAGCCGGCCGCGGTAAAGCGCGCCGGCCTCGTCGAAGCGGGCCTGGGCCGCGCCGACATTGGCGCGCCGCGTGCCGCCATCGAAGAGCGGCAGCGACACCGTGACCGGGCCAACCGTCCACAGCGTGCCGCTCTGGTAGCCGAAGCCGGACTCGAAGCGCGCCGCGCCGATGTTGCCGTTCAGCCCGATGCGCGGGTAGCGCGCGGCCTGCGCATGCGCCACATCGGCGCCCGCCGCAACCCACGCGCGCTCGGCGCTCAGCAGGTCGGGGCGCTGCGCCAGCGCTTGCGCCGGCACGCTGGCGATGACTGGCGGCGCCGGCATCGGCAGGCGCGCCCGGCCCGCTTCGAGCTGGCTGCGCAACGCGGGCTCGGCCACGCCGGTGAGCCCGACCAGGCCCTTGACCAGCCCATCGCACTGCGCGCGCCGCTGGGTCAGCAGGCTGTTGCCTTGCGCGGCGCTGGCGCGTGCCAAAGCCGCGCTGGCGGGCGCCTCGAAACCGGCCTTCATGCTGAGCTCGGTAAGGCGCGAAGTTTCATTGCGCGAGGCACTGTCGGCACGCGCCTGCTCAAGCTGGGCTTCGCAGGCGCGCAGCTCGGTGTAGCTGCTGGCGACCTCGGCCGCGACCGCCACGCGGGCGTCGTGCCAGCCCGCCTGCGCGCCCTCGAGCCGGGCCTGCGCGGCCTCGCGCGCGTTGCGGCGGGCGCCGAACAGGTCGAGTTCCCAGCTCACCTGCGCGCCGACGCTGGCGCTGCTGCCCACGGCGCTCAGCAGGTCTTGCCGCCCGCGCTGCGCGCTCGCGGTCGCGTCGAGCGCCGGCAGCAACGCGGCGCCGGCGGCCACACGTGCGGCACGCGACTGCTCGATCCGCGATGCGGCCGACGCGATGCTCGGGCTCACGGCTTGCGCAGCATCGATCAGCGACACCAGCAGCGGATCATCGAACTGCTGCCACCACTGGCCAAGCCCGCTGAGCTGGCCGCCGTGCGGCAGCGGTGCCTGCCATCGGGTTGGTGCGTTCATGGCTGCAACCGCGATGTCAGGCCGGGCGGCCGGCCCGCTGCTGCAAGCACCGAGCAGGGCGATGACGCTGCCGGCGAAAAGGGCGGCAGCGGCCGATGCGGCGCGGGAACCGCGAGCGCCGCGCGGCCGGCAGGAGTTGAACTGTTTCAGGAATGGCATCGGTTTCACGCTTGTGGGGTGCTCACCCCGCCCAAGCGGCACAGCGCACGAGCGGGTCGCGCTCGGGCTGCTGTCTTGAAAGCGGATGAGGGCCGCAATATAGCAACCCGTCATGACTTCGACCGACCTTCGACCGCATCTACCAGGCGAATTGCCGCTGCGCTGATGCGACGGGCTCCTCAGCCCCTGGCGCGGTGTGCGCCACATAGCCGCGCGTGTCGAGGTTCCAGCCGTCGGTGGCGCCGGCATCGGTGTGCGGCATGAGCGTGCCGGTGCCCAGACGATGCGCCGCCGCGCGCACCAGCAAGGCCTCGCACTGGGACGGTGTGAGCTGGAGCGCGAACCGCGTCCAGCGCTGCAACACCAGCGGCGAGCGCCAGGCGTCTTCGATGGCCCAGCGCGTCTGCGGCAGGGGCCCGGTGCCGACCGGCTGCCCGCCCAGCCGCCTGCCTTGAACCACGCCCACGGCCACGCCTTCCAGCACGCGCGGCAGCAGCGCCATGAAGAAGCCCTTGAAGTCGCGCTTCAGCGCCTTGCCCGCCAGCAATTCCTCGAAGCCGCTGATGCGCCGGGCCCAGCCGGGCATCAGCAGCTGCTGGCTGACGAAGGCCTGCAGCGCCTGCACCGGGTTGAACAGACGCAGCCGGTTCGGCGGCAGCAGCCGCAGCGGCAGAGCGCAGGCCTGGTCGTGCGGCAGCGGCTCGACGAAGCTGCAGAGCACGGCGATGCGCGCCCACTCATCGCTGCTCAGTTCGCTCGGCGCGGGCGCGCGCGCGGGCACGGTGGCGCCCGCCGCGCCGGAATCGATCCGTTCGATGACTTGCAGCGCATCGCGATAGCCGCACGCTGCCTTGGCATGATTCGCCCGCGTGCTCATCACCGCGAGGTTGCCGGCGGCGTAGCCGGCGTCGTTGCGGACCCGGTCCACCGACGCATCGCTGGCCGCGAGCAGCGCGCGCGACAGCGGCACGCGGGTGATCGGGCAGTGGCTCACGTCGATCTGTTGCAGGTAGTTGGGCGTGACCTGCACCAGCTCGACGCTGCGCCCGCGCAGCCACGCGTGCAGCCGCAGTTGCAGCCACTTGCGCACCTGGCGCGTGGCGGCCAGAGTGCGGGTGCCGAACGCGGCCTGGCCAGCGAGCAAGCCGTTGCGCAGTGGCGAGGGCTCCTGCGCATACGGCGCCGGCGGCGTGACGCGGTAGTGGGCGTAGTCCCAGCCGAGCTCGAAACCAATGTGTTCATGCGCCGTCGGTCGGTGGCCGGCGCACGGGTGGGGGAAGCCGGTTTGCAGTTCGATGCGGTTCAACGTGGTCATGGGGATCTCCGGTTGACTCGCCGCAGACAGTGCCGCGAGTCAGGCCAGTGTTTCGCGCAGGTAGCTCATGGCGTGAGCCAGTGTCAGATTTATTTTCCAGGCGCGACCGGCTATGCTTTTGAGCGGTGGCTCATCGGGTGAGCCACCCGCACCAGCCCCCGCACCGCACCTGCACCGCACCCACACCCGCAACGCAAGGAACCACGATGGACCGCACCGAGCGCTTCTACAAGATCGAGCTGCTGCTGCGCGGCCGGGGCTGCGTCAGCTTCGCGGGGTTGCAAGCGGAACTCGCGGTGTCGCCGGCCACACTGAAGCGTGACCTGCAATACCTGCGCGACCGCATGAGCGCACCGATCGTCTATGACGCGCTCGAGCGCGGCTACCACTTTGCCCCGGCACGAGCTGGTGCCGCAGCCGGCACCGGCACCGCGCGCCATGAACTGCCCGGCCTGTGGTTCAGCGAGAACGAGATCCACGCGCTGCTGACGATGCACCAGCTGCTCGCCGGCCTGGACGACGACGGCGTGCTCGCCCGCCACTTGCAGCCGCTGATGGAGCGCCTGCAGGGCATGCTGGGCCCCGACGTCGGCACGGCGCGCGAACTGATGCGCCGCATCAAGGTGATGGTCACGGCGCGGCGGCGTGTGCCGAGCCAACACTTCGAGCTGCTCGGCAGCGCGCTGTTGCAACGCCGTCGCCTGCGGCTCGTCTACTTCAAGCGCAGCGACCGCAGCAGCCGCGAACGCGAGGTCTCAGCGCAGCGCCTGGTGAACTACCGCAACACCTGGTATCTCGACGCCTGGTGCCATTCCAGCGACGGCCTGCGCCGCTTCGCGCTCGACGCGGTGCAGGCCGCGACGCTGCTCGAAGCGAAGGCCAAGAACGTGCCGCTGCGCGAGCTGGAAGCGGCGCTCGACGCCGGCTACGGCATCTACGGTGGCGGCGGAGCGAAGGTCAAATGGGCGACGCTTGTGTTCAGTGCTGACGCCGCGCAATGGGTCTCGAACGAGGAATGGCACCCGCAGCAAAAGGCGCGCTGGCTGGCGGGTGGGGATGGCGATGCGGGTGGTGACGAAAGCGGCGCCCGGCCCGCCGAGCGCCGCTACGAACTGCAAGTGCCGTACAGCGACCCGACCGAGCTGGCGATGGACATCCTGCGCCACGGCGACAGCGTGGTCGTCACCGGCGACAAGGCGTTGCAGGCGCTGATCGGCCAGCGCCTGCGCAGCGCGGCGGCTCGATATCCCGGATGATTCACCCCTGATCAATCTTCAGCTCGAAGGACCGCAACGATGAAAGCCACCTGGAACGGCGTGACCCTGGCCGAAAGCGACGACACCGTGGTCGTCGAGGGCAACCATTACTTCCCCGAAGCCAGCCTGAAGCGCGAGTACGTCAGCTTCAGCAATCACCGCAGCAGTTGCCCGTGGAAGGGCCAGGCCTACTACTACAGCCTGATGGTGAATGGCGACATGAACGAGAACGCGGTCTGGTACTACCCGGAACCCAGCGAAGCGGCGAAGGAGATCAAGGGCCGGGTGGCGTTCTGGAAGGGCGTTTCGGTGGGGTAAGGCGGTCGAGACCTCGGTTCGGTCCGCGCTGTGTTTGCACGCTTCTGGCCGGCAGCACTGCGAGCTGGTTCGAACTCGGCTCCTCGAGGTGCTGCGCGTGCTAATTGGTGCGCATTTTCATGACGTTGCGTCGCGAGCCGCATCCGGCGCCGCGAGTTCAGCCGCGCCACGGTTGAGCGCGACCTGGTTCGCGAACCTTGGCAAGCGCCTGGTCAAGGTTGCGAAGATCTGTGTGCGTGACAACGGCTTGCTGCACGAGCTGCTTGGCGTCAGCGACCCGGCGGCGCCGGTTCGGAGTCTGAAGTCCGGGAGCGGGTGGGTGGGCTTCGCGCTGCATTTGGCAGCACCGATGCGCATCGCGCTGGAAGATTTCTCGCTCGATGCGCTCTACGTGGTCCGTGTGGTCTACCGCTGGCGAGCGGCGCGACCGGCTGGCGGATCGGGTGGAGGCGGCACCGCCGGCCGCGCTGGTGGCGTGAGGGACCTTCGGAATACAGCCGTTGGTTGCGGCGCCCCGGCCATCGGCATACAATAGAAGGCTTTTCGACAGTCGTTGCCAAGCGCATCGCTGGCCCGGTAGAAGTGATTTACCGCAGCCGACCGACCCCTTTGCTCGTTTTCGACGCGACGGATCGGGTGCCGAAAACCAAGTGACTTCAAACGGGAACCAGTTACCAATGCCTACCATCAACCAACTCGTGCGTCACGGTCGCGAGACCGAGATCACGAAGTCCAAGTCGCCGGCGCTGCAAGGCGGTCCGCAGCGGCGCGGCGTGTGCACCCGCGTGTACACCACGACGCCGAAGAAGCCGAACTCGGCGCTGCGCAAAGTCGCCAAGGTTCGCCTGACGAACGGCTTCGAAATCATTTCCTACATCGGCGGCGAAGGCCACAACCTTCAAGAGCACAGCGTCGTGCTGGTGCGCGGCGGCCGCGTCAAGGACCTGCCGGGTGTGCGCTATCACATCGTGCGCGGCTCGCTCGACTTGCAAGGCGTGAAAGACCGCAAGCAGTCGCGCTCAAAGTACGGCGCAAAGCGTCCGAAGAAGGCTTAACAGCCGATCACACCGCCTTCGACCGGCGTCATGCGGGTCGAGGCGAATGGCGGCAAGTCATCCCGGCTTGCCGAGTAAGTGGATGGCCCCATTTGGGCTGTCTGAGGCGGATGCGAAAGCAGCTCGCCAACTGAAGCAAAAGGAAGAGTAATGCCACGTCGTCGCGAAGTCCCCAAACGAGACATCCTGCCCGATCCGAAATTCGGTTCGGTCGATCTGTCCAAGTTCATGAACGTCATCATGGAGTCGGGCAAGAAGGCCATCGCCGAACGCATCATCTACGGTGCGCTGGAGCAGGTCGAAAAGAAATCGGGCAAGGACCCGCTGGAAATCTTCACCGTTGCGCTGAACAACATCAAGCCCATGGTCGAAGTCAAGTCACGTCGGGTCGGCGGTGCGAACTACCAGGTTCCCGTGGAAGTTCGCCCGGTGCGCCGCGTCGCGCTGGCGATGCGCTGGCTGAAGGAGTCGGCCCGCAAGCGCGGCGAGAAGTCGATGGCGCAACGCCTGGCCAATGAACTGCTTGAGGCGGTTGAAGGCCGTGGCGGCGCGATGAAGAAGCGCGACGAAGTGCACCGCATGGCCGAGGCCAACAAGGCGTTCTCGCACTTCCGCTTCTAAGCCCATCCGCAGATTCCGGCCGCTCTGCGGGTTTTCACGAACCTGCGAGCGGCTCGCGCATTTGTTCAGTTCCCTCGTCCAGTCCATTGGAGTGCCATCATGGCCCGCAAGACCCCCATCGAGCGCTATCGCAACATCGGCATTTCGGCTCACATCGACGCCGGCAAGACCACGACCACCGAGCGCATCCTGTTCTACACCGGTGTGAACCACAAGATCGGTGAAGTGCACGATGGCGCGGCCACGATGGACTGGATGGAGCAGGAGCAGGAACGCGGCATCACGATCACATCGGCCGCCACCACCTGCTTCTGGAAGGGCATGGACCTGGCGCGCCCGGAACACCGCATCAACATCATCGACACCCCGGGCCACGTCGACTTCACGATTGAAGTCGAGCGTTCGATGCGCGTGCTCGACGGCGCGTGCATGGTGTACTGCGCCGTCGGCGGCGTGCAGCCGCAGTCGGAAACCGTCTGGCGCCAGGCCAACAAGTACAAGGTGCCGCGCCTCGCGTTCGTCAACAAGATGGACCGCACCGGCGCGAACTTCTTCAAGGTCTATGAGCAGATGAAGGTGCGCCTGAAGGCGAACCCGGTGCCCATCGTGCTGCCGATCGGCGCCGAGGAAAAGTTCACCGGCGTGATCGACTTGATCAAGATGAAAGCCATCATCTGGGACGAAGCCTCGCAGGGCATGAAGTTCAACTACGAAGAGATTCCGGCTGACCTGTTGGCGGAAGCTCTGAAGTGGCGCGAGAACATGGTCGAGGCCGCGGCCGAGTCCAGCGAAGAGCTGATGAACAAGTACCTCGAAGAGGGCGACCTGAGCGAGGAAGAGATCACGCTCGGTATCCGCACGCGCACCATCGGCGCCGAGATCCAGCCGATGTTCTGCGGCACCGCGTTCAAGAACAAGGGCGTGCAACGCATGCTCGACGGCATCCTCGATTTCATGCCATCGCCGGTCGACATTCCTCCGGTTCCGGGCACCGACGACGATGACAAGCCGGTGGTGCGCCGCGCCGCTGACGACGAGAAATTCGCCGCGCTGGCATTCAAGCTGATGACCGACCCGTACGTCGGCCAACTGACTTTCGTGCGAGTCTATTCGGGCGTGCTGAAGTCGGGCGACTCGGTTTACAACCCGATTCGCGGCAAGAAGGAACGCATCGGCCGGATCCTGCAGATGCACGCGAACCAGCGTGAAGAGATCAAGGAAATTCTGGCCGGCGACATTGCGGCCTGTGTCGGCCTGCGCGAGGTGACCACCGGTGAAACGCTGTGCGACCCGGGCTCGATCATCACGCTTGAGAAGATGATTTTCCCCGAGCCGGTGATCTCGCAGGCCGTTGAGCCGAAGACCAAGGCCGACCAGGAAAAGATGGGCATCGCACTCGGCCGCCTGGCCCAGGAAGACCCGTCGTTCCGCGTCAAGACCGATGAGGAATCGGGCCAGACCATCATCTCCGGCATGGGCGAGTTGCACCTGGAAATCATCGTCGACCGCATGAAGCGCGAGTTCGGCGTCGAGGCGAACGTCGGCAAGCCGCAGGTGGCGTACCGCGAGACCATCCGCAAGGCGATCTCGGATGTCGAAGGCAAGTTTGTGCGCCAGTCGGGCGGCAAGGGCCAGTATGGCCACGTGGTGCTGAAGCTGGAGCCGCAGGAGCCGGGCAAAGGCTTTGAGTTCGTCGATGCGACCAAGGGCGGTGTGGTGCCAAAGGAGTTCATCCCGGCGGTGCGCAAGGGCGTTGAAGAAACGCTGCCCGCCGGTGTGCTCGCCGGCTACCCGGTAGTCGATGTGAAGGTCACCTTGACCTTCGGTTCGTACCACGAGGTCGACTCGAACGAAAACGCGTTCAAGATGGCCGCGTCGCTGGGCTTCAAGGACGGCTGCCGCAAGGCCAGCCCGGTGATCCTGGAGCCGATGATGGCGGTGGAGGTCGAGACGCCCGAGGACTATGCCGGTGGCGTGATGGGTGACCTGTCGTCACGCCGCGGCATGGTGCAGGGCATGGACGACATGCCCGGCGGCGGCAAGGTCATCAAGGCCGAAGTGCCGCTGTCGGAAATGTTTGGCTACTCGACCACCTTGCGGTCGATGTCGCAGGGCCGGGCCACGTACACGATGGAGTTCAAGCACTACACCGAGGCCCCGAAGAACGTAGCGGACGCGATCATCACGGCGCGTGGAAAGTAGTCGCGGCAAGTCATTCAAGCCGGTCTTCTTCGGGGCGCCGTTTGCTGCCAGTGGCAGACGAAGCAACACCCCGTCGGAAACCTTAAACCCACCACTGGCACTGCTCTTTACTCTTTGGAGAAACTGAAATGGCAAAAGGCAAATTTGAACGCAAGAAGCCGCACGTCAACGTCGGCACGATTGGTCACGTCGACCACGGCAAGACCACCCTGACTGCGGCCATCACCACCGTGCTGGCCGCCAAGTTTGGCGGCGAAGCCAAGGCCTACGACCAGATCGACGCGGCGCCTGAAGAAAAGGCTCGCGGCATCACCATCAACACTGCCCACGTCGAGTACGAGACCGCCAATCGGCACTACGCCCACGTCGACTGCCCCGGCCACGCCGAC
>JANXZA010000091.1 GCA_025355745.1 Rhizobacter sp.
GATCGTCACAGCCGACGCTCGCGCTGCTACCGGAAGGTTGGCCGCGTCGTTGTACGAGCACCCCTTCGACTCATTCGTCGGGGTCGCCGTCACCGCCAACCTGGGTGCCTGGCAACTGCGGCGTGCGGCGCAGAAGATCGCGCTGCAGCAGGCGCTCGAGTCACGCGGGACGCTGAGCGTTCTGGGCGCGGCCGAACTCGCGCGCAGCGAGGCGCAGGCCGAAGCGCAGCACTACCGGCGAGTGCAACTGCGCGGCCGCTGGGTCGCGGCGCGCAGCGTGTTCCTCGACAACCGGCAGATGGACGGCCGCGTGGGCTTCTACCTGGTGACGCCGTTGCAGCTCGACAGCCGGCCCGAGGCGGTGCTGGTGCAGCGCGGCTGGGTGCCGCGCGATCAGCGCGACCGCACGCTGCTGCCGACGGTGCCCACGCCCGCCGGCAGTGTCGAGGTCGACGGGCTGATCGCCCCGCCGCCGGCCCGGCTGTACGAGTTCGCGCCGTCGACGGGCGGCGTGATCCGGCAGAATCTCGACCTCGGCGAGTTCGGGCTCGAAACCGGGCTGGCGCTGGCGCCGCTCTCGGTGCTCGAGTCGGCAGAGCGAGCCGATTCCACGGGCAGCGCAGTCGACGGACTGCTGCGCCGATGGCCGCGACCCGCGGTCGATGTTCAAAAGCACTACGGCTATGCGTTCCAGTGGTTCGCGATGGCTGCGTTGATGGCAGGTCTGTATGTCTGGTTCCAACTCGTCCGCCCCCGGCTCCGGCATCGGCGTCAGCCTTGAAGGCCTTCAGGCGGACTCGCCGCTGGGCCTGACCGTGCACTCGATGCCGGCCCCGCAGCTGAGTGACGAATCGGCCCGGCGCACTTCGAGCGGCCGCTGGAAGATGCTGCTGGTGCTGGCCGTGTGCACGGCGCCGGTGATCGCGTCGTACCTGACCTACTTCGTGATCCGCCCGGAAGGCCGCAGCAACTACAGCGAGCTGATCACGCCGTTGCGGCCCATCCCCGCCGACCTGCCGCTCGCCGATCTGGCCGGCCGGCCGGTCGCGGCCGAGACGCTGAAGGGCCAGTGGCTGCTGGTAGTGGTGGCCGGCGGCGCCTGCGACATCGCTTGCGAACGCCATTTGTGGCTGCAGCGCCAGTTGCGCGAGACGCTCGGCCGTGAGAAAGGCCGGCTCGACAAGGTCTGGCTGATCCCTGACGCCGCCGAGCCGCGGCGAGCCACCTTGCAGGCGATCAGCACGAATACCGAGGCGACGCTATTGCGCGTGCCAGCAAATGCCCTGGCGGCATGGTTGCAGCCCGCCAAAGGGCATGCCATCGACGAGCATCTGTACGTCGTCGATCCGCTGGGCAACTGGATGATGCGAGTACCGCCCGACGCCGAGCCGGCCAAGCTGAAGCGCGACATCGAAAAGCTGCTGCGCGCTTCGGCCGGCTGGGACACGCCGGGGCGCTGATGGCCGCCGTCGCGCCCTACGACCTGGCGCCACTTGCCGCGATAGCGCTGCTGGGTGCAGCGCTGGCGCTCGGCCCGTTTGCCTGGGTCTGGTGGCGCCACCGCGCGGGCAGTGCGGCGCGACCGGCCGCGCGTCTGCAGGCCTTGACCGTGCTGACGCTGTTCCTGACCTTCGACCTGGTGCTGTTCGGCGCCTTCACGCGCCTGACCGATTCGGGCCTGGGCTGCCCCGACTGGCCGGGCTGTTACGGCAACGCCAGCCCGCTCGGTGCGGGCCCAGACATTCACGCCGCACAAGCCGCGTTGCCGAGCGGCCCGGTCACCCATGGCAAGGCCTGGATCGAGATGACGCACCGCTACCTCGCCACCAGCGTCGGCGCCCTGATCTCGCTGCTGGCCTTGTTGAGCTGGATCGAAGCACGCAAGCGCCGCGCCGTGGGCCCGGCCTCGCTGGCGTTGCTGAAGTTGTACCGAGCGCCCTGGTGGGCCACCGCCACGCTGGCCTGGGTCTGCCTGCAGGGCGCGTTCGGCGCGCTCACGGTGACGATGAAGCTCTACCCGGCCGTCGTCACCGCGCACCTGCTTGGCGGCCTGGGCCTGCTGGTGCTGCTGACGGTGCAGGCCGTCGATCACGAGCGCAATGCGTTGCCGCTGCCGCCCCGGCTGTATCGCGCCAGCCTTGCGCTGGCGCTGCTCGCGTTGGTCCAGATCGCGCTCGGAGGCTGGGTCAGCACCAATTACGCCGTGCTCGCCTGCCGAGACTTTCCGACCTGCCAGGCAAGCTGGTGGCCAGTGATGGACTTCGACCACGGCTTCACGATCCGGCGCGAGCTCGGCGCTGGCAAGGACGGCGGCTATGTGCCGTTTGCGGCCCTGACCGCCATTCACTACGTGCATCGGCTCGGCGCCTATGTGGTGTTGACGGCCCTGGCGCTGTTTGCGTGGTGCCTGCAGGCCAGCGGCGAGCCGGCGCTGCGGCGCTGGGCGCTCGGCTTCGCTGGCGTCGCGCTGTGGCAGCTCGCCAGTGGCCTGGGCAATGTGCTGCTCGGCTGGCCGCTGGTGGCGGCGGTGGCGCACACGGCCGGCGCTGCGGCACTGGTGATGCTGCTCAGCGCGCTGATTACCCGTGCGCGCCAGGGGGCCGTCGCGGCGGGCGCTGTGGGCGCGGCAGCCCCGTCCGCGGAATCAGCAGAGTGGCCGGCGCCGGGCCTGCGCCCGGTTCCGTAAACTACGCGGTTGCGCCCGACCATGACCGACACCGTCGCCCACCCCCCGCTCGCCGTCACCTCGCTGCCGTCGCGGCTGCGCCAGTACCAGGCATTGACCAAGCCGCGTGTGGTCCAGCTCATCGTCTTCTGCGCAGTGATCGGCATGCTGCTGGCCGTGCCGGGCCTGCCCGACTGGCGGGTGGCGTTGGCCGCGACGGTCGGCATCTGGCTCGTCGCCGCAGCGGCGGCGGCGTTCAACTGCCTGGTCGAGCAGCACATCGACGCGCGCATGGCCCGCACCGCGTGGCGGCCCACTGCCCGCGGCCAGCTCACCAACACCCAGACGCTGACGTTCTCGGCCCTGCTGTGCGCGGCCGGCAGCGCGCTGCTGTATGTCGCGGTCAACCCGCTGACGATGTGGCTGACCTTCGCCACCTTCGTCGGCTATGCCGTCATCTACACGGTGGTGCTGAAGCCGATGACGCCGCAGAACATCGTCATCGGCGGGGCCTCGGGCGCGATGCCGCCGGTGCTCGGCTGGGCCGCAATCCGCGGCGAGGTGGGCCCGGAGGCGCTCATCATGTGCCTCATCATCTTCCTCTGGACGCCGCCGCATTTCTGGGCCCTGGCGCTGTATCGGGTCGAGGACTACCGCAAGGCCGGCCTGCCGATGTTGCCTGTCACGCACGGCTCGGAGTTCACGCGCCTGCAGGTGCTGCTCTACACGCTGGTGCTGTTCGCCGCCACCTTGCTGCCCTTCGTCTCGGGCATGAGCGGCTGGCTTTATCTGGCGGCGGCGGTGGCGCTGAATGCGGTCTTCATCGGCTACGCATGGCAGCTCTGGCGGTCCTATTCCGACACCCTCGCGCGCAAGACCTTCCGCTATTCGATCCTTTACCTGGCGCTGCTGTTCGCCGCGCTGCTGGTCGACCACTACCTGACCCCGTTGCTGTGAATCCCACTTTCAAAAACAGGCCGCGCCGGGCCCCGCTGCGGGTCGCCTTGCTGGCGGCCTGCGCGCTGCTGACTGGCCTGTCGGCATGCGACAAGATCGGCCCGTCGTCGTCGACATCCAGGCCAGCCTTCAACGGCATCGACATCACCGGTGCCCAATACGCCCGCACCCTGTCCCTGCCCGACCAGAACGGCCAGCCGCGCACCCTGGCCGACTTCAAGGGCAAGGTCGTCGTGGTGTTCTTCGGCTACACCCAATGCCCTGATGTTTGCCCGACGACGATGGTCGAACTCGCGCAAGTGAAAAAGGCGCTGGGCAAGGACGGCGAGCGCGTGCAAGGCTTGTTCGTCAGCATCGACCCGGAGCGCGACACGCCGGCGATCCTGAAGGCCTACATGGCCAGCTTCGACTCCAGCTTCGTCGCGTTGCGCGGCAGCGTCGAGCAGGCCCAGGCGGCCGCCAAGGAGTTCAAGGTTTTCTTCGCCAAGGTGCCCGGCAAGACGGAAGGCAGCTACACCATGGACCACACCGCCGGCTCCTACGTGTTCGACCCGAGCGGCAAGGTGCGGCTGTTCGTGCGCTATGGCGCCGGCGCCGATGCGCTGGCGGGCGACATCAAGGCGTTGCTGTGATCGGCACCGTCTCGCAGCACTGAGAATTGCTTCATTGAAAAACGGCCCCGAAGGGCCGTTTGTTTGGGGCGATCAGCGGCCGTCTTCGGGCCTGAAACCTGAACCGACTGGTCAGGCCTCAGACCGATTCGGCCAGCGCCTTGCGCATCTTCTTCATCGCCGCGACCTCGATCTGGCGGATCCGCTCGGCGCTCACGCCGTATTCATCGGCCAGGTCGTGCAGGGTCATGCCGCCCGAGCTGTCGTCGTTGACCTTCAACCAGCGCTCCTCGACGATGCGCCGGCTGCGCGCATCCAGCCCGTCCAGCGCCAGCGCGATGCCGTCGCCGGCCAGCCAGTCGCGCTTGCGGGCTTCGAGCACATGGCTCGGCTCGTTCGTCACATCGGACAGATAGGCGATCGGCGCGAAGGTCTCTTCGCTGTCGTCGCCTTGCGGCTCCAAGGCCACGTCGCCGCCTGACAGCCGGGTTTCCATTTCCAGCACCTCTTCGCGTTTCACGTTCAAGGTGCGGGCGAGGGTGTCGACCTCGCTTTGCGTCAACGTGGCGCGGTGCGTGTCGACATCGGCAGCGTCGTCCTTCATGCTTTGCTTCATCGAGCGCAGGTTGAAGAACAGCTTGCGCTGGGCCTTCGTCGTGGCGACCTTGACCATGCGCCAGTTCTTCAGGATGTACTCGTGGATCTCGGCCTTGATCCAGTGCATCGCGTAGCTGACGAGGCGCACGCCCTGGTCCGGGTCGAAGCGCTTCACGGCCTTCATGAGGCCGACGTTGCCCTCCTGGATCAGGTCGCCGTGGGGCAGGCCGTAGCCCAGGTACTTGCGCGAAATCGACACCACCAGGCGCAGGTGCGAGACCACCAACTTGCCGGCGGCTTCGAGGTCGCCGCTGGCCCGCAGCCGGGTTGCGAAGGCGATTTCTTCCTCGTGCGTGAGCAAGGGAACGCGGTTCGCCGCCGAAATGTAGGCGTCGAGATTGCCCAGCGATGGCACCACGGCCCAGGGGTCGCGCAAGGTCAATGCAGAAGCGGATGAGGTGTTCATGGCAAGTTCAGACACGCTGATGTCCTTTCGGTTCCACAAATATTAGCACTCTGCTGTCGAGAGTGCTGATGGCCTGGATCGGTCCGCGCCCGTTGCGTGGACAATCGCGCCTTTTGCCCGGCATCCCGTGCCGGCACCTGGTCTGAAATGAGGCATCCTTGTTCAAGAATCTGATCCTGTACCGCATCGGGGCCGATTGGTCCGCCACCGTCGCACAAGTCGAAGAGAGCCTGGCAAACGCCGCCTTCGTCGAGTGCGGCGCCACCCAGCCCGTGTCGTTCGGCTGGACCTGGCCGCGCGGCACCGCGCACGGGCCGTTCATCGAAGCCGTGGCCGGGCAGTGGCTGCTCAGGCTGATGGTCGAGCAGAAGGTGTTGCCGGCGGCGGTGGTAAAGCGGCGCGTCGATGAGATGGCTCGCCGCATCGAGCAATCCACCGGCCGCAAGCCGGGCAAGAAGCAGGCGAGGGAACTCAAGGAAGAGGCGGTGCTGGAGCTGCTGCCGCAGGCGTTCACGAAGCAGGCTGGTGTGAACGTCTGGCTGAGCCTCGAACAGCGTTTGCTGATGCTCGATGCGGGCAGCCCGGCGCGCGCCGACGACGTGGTCTCGCAGCTCGTCAAGGCGCTGCCGGGGCTGTCGCTGACCTTGCTGCAAACGGTGCAATCGGCCTCGGCGGCCATGTCGGAATGGCTGGTCAGCGGCGAACCGCCGGCTGGCTTCACGGTGGACCGCGAATGCGAGCTGAAGTCGGCCGACGAGATGAAATCGGTGGTGCGCTATTCGCGCCACGCGCTCGACATCGACGAGGTGCGTCAGCACATCGCCGCCGGCAAGCTGCCCACCCGACTGGCGCTGACCTGGCAGGGCCGGGTCTCGTTCGTGCTGACCGAGACGATGCAGATCAGGAAGCTGGCCTTTCTGGATGGCGTGTTCGAAGGCGAGGGTCAGGGCCAGGGCGCCGGCAAGGCCAGTGAAGACGCGTTCGATGCCGATGTGACGATCGCCACCGGCGAGTTGAACCAGTTGATCCCGGACCTGATGGAAGCGCTCGGCGGCGAACAAACCATCGGCGCGAGCGCGGCGCCGGCCGGTGGCGAACCGGTCGTTCCACCGCTAACAACCGCAGCCGCAGCCGCGGCGGTGGCAGCGGCCGGCAAGGTCGCCACGGCCGACACCGCCGCCCCCTGGTAGCCCTTCAGCCGAAGCTCGTGTCGATGCGCTCGAGCAGGTCGTCCAGCACTGTCAGCAGCTCGCCCACATCGACCGGCTTGGTCAGGTAGTGGCTGGCGCCGGCCTCGAAGGCGGCATCGATCTGCTGCTCCAGCGCATCGGCCGACACCACCACCACCGGGATGCCCGCCGTGCGCTCGTCGGCCTTCAGCTGGTGCAGCAACTCCAGGCCGTTCATGTCGGGAAGGTGCATGTCGAGCAGCACCAGGTCGGGGTGCTGGGCGCGGATGGCGGCCAGACCGTCGGAGCCCCGCATCGACACCTGCAGCTCGACTTGCGGCCGCTGCGCGAGGATGCCGCGCATCACCTCGACATTGGTCTCGTTGTCTTCCACGTAATAAACGCGCCGGCGGTGGTAGTCGGGCGGCAACGGCGTCAGCGCATCGAGCTCGGAGCGCACCGTGTCGGGGTCGGACGAGCATGGCAGGTTGAGCACGAACGACGAGCCTTGGCCCGCCGTGCTGCGCGCCCGCAAGGTTCCGCCCATCAGCTCGGCCAGGCGCCGGCTGATCACCAGCCCGATGCCGGTGCCTTCCTGGGTCGAGCGCTCGCGACCCAGGCGGTTGAAGGGCTGGAACAAGTCGGCGAGCTGCGCTTCCGTCATGCCCAGGCCGGTGTCGGTCACGGCAATTTCGACCCGGTCGGTGGCCGGTACGCGGCTGGCAATGTGGATGCGTCCGCCGTCGGTGTTGTACTTCACGGCGTTGCTCAGCAGGTTCGTGAAGATCTGCTTGACGCGCGTGGCGTCGCCCAGCACGGTCTGGGTGCCGGGGCCGAACTCCTGCGTGATGCGGATGCCGCGTTGCCGGGCATCGCCTTCCACCAGCGCGACGGTAGCGGTGAGCACGTCCGCCAGGGCCAGCGCTTCGATCTGCAGCCGCAGATTGCCCGATTCGATGCGCGACAGGTCGAGCACGTCGTTGATCATCTCCAGCAAGTGCCAGCCGGCTTGCTGGATCTGGCTGACCCACGGTTGCTGCGATGCGCTGAGCGGCTGGCGCGTGTCGAGCTCGAGCAACTGGGCAAAGCCGAGCATCGCGTTCAGCGGCGTGCGCAGCTCGTGGCTCATGCGCGAGAGGAACTCGCTCTTCGCGTGGTTCGAGGCTTCGGCGGCCTCGCGAGCGTGCTCGGCGGCCTCGAGCTTCAGATGCTCGGTAATGTCCTCGACCACCCCGACCACGCTGCGCGGTTCGCCCTGCGAACCGAGCAGCAGCGACATCGTCACCTGCACCCACAGGGTTGCGCCGGGCTGGGCGATGAAGCGCAGGGTGCGGCGGTACATCGGTATCTCACCGCGCACCAGTTGGGCCATCAGCGCCTCGCTCTGGGCCACGTCGTCGGGGTGCAGACAGTCGGCCAGGCTGCGGTTCAGCAACTCGTCTTCGCTGCAGCCCGCCAGCTCGCTGAAGCGCGGGTTGCACTGCTTCACACGGCCCGACAGGTCGGTGTAGATGACGCCGATCGGCACGTTGTCGAGCGTGTTGCGCAAGCGCTGCTCGCTTTCGCGCAGCGCGCGTTGCGCCACCTCACGCTCCAGCACCTCGGCCTGGAGCGCCGCCGTGCGCTCGCGCACGGCGGTCTCGATGCGCCGGGTGCGGCCGGTCGAGATCAACAAGAAGCCGCCGAGCATCGCGGTGAACAGCAGGCCCGCCAGTGCGAACAACCAGACGTCGGCGCCATGCGCCTCGGCCAGCTCGTCGGCCTGCGCAGAGATGCGCAGCTCCCATTGCCGGCCCGCATAGTTCAGCGCCCGCACCTGCTGCAAGTCGGCACTGCGGCTTTGTTCGCAACCCGGCGGCCCGGCCAGGCGCTGGCGCGCCGCACCGGGCGTGCTGTCGGCGATGCACAGCGTCAGGTAGGGGGCGATCTGCGTCTTCAGCGCGCTCAACTGCGCGTCCATGCGCAGGGTCACGAACACGACGCCGCGCAGCGCCGCCTGACGGTTCGGGGGCGCCTGATCGATGGGTGCGTAGATGGCCTGGTAGACCACGATCCCGACCGGCCCCGCAAGCTTCGCGGGCAGCTGGCTCAGCGCAAAGCCGACGGTCGCCGCCGGCTGGCCGCTGGAGCGGGTCAGCCCGATGGCCGCGCGGGCGGCGGGGACCGACAGCACGTTCAGGCCGAGCACTTCGTCGCCCTGTGGCGGCTCGATGAAGCGGATCGGCATCAGCTCGCTGTCGCTGTCGTAGCCGTTGACCGCAGGCGCGTCGCTGCGGTCGAAGACGTGGAAGCTCGCCGGGCCGTCGGCACGGGCTGCGGCCTCGAAGGCGGGCAGATCGGCACGCGCGACGCGCTCGCTCCAGCCCATCGCCTGCAGGTTGCCCTGGGCGAGCCATGCCTTCGAGGCCATGGCCAGCTCGGAGCGGCTCACTTCTTCGGAGGCGATGAACACGCCGCGCAGTGCCTCGAGCGCCTGCAAGGGCTCGCGCAGTTGCGCGGCCAGCACCTGCGAGGCGCTGGCCGCGTCGCGGTCGAAGGCGGTGCGCACCCGCTCGCGGTCCCAGCTTGCCACCTGGCGGATGCCCAGCGCCAGCAACGCGGTCACGAGCAGCAAGGTCAGGCCGACGCTCTTGCGCCGCGGCGCCCAGGCTTCGCGTGGCCGACCGAAGAAGCTCAGGATCACCGGGGTGGCGATCAAAACACCCAGCAAGTCGCCGACCCACCAGGTGGCAACGCTGAATGCCAGGCTCGCTGTCGGCACCGTGTGCGTGAGCCACAGCACGGCATGACCCGCCCCGGCACTGACGCCACACGAAACCGCAGCTGCCAGCAGAAAGGCCACCAGGTCGCGCGGCTCGGAAAGCGTCAACGGCCGGCGCGTGAAGCGGGTCACCAGCGCCGCGCCGACGAAGGCCTGCGCCGCCGCCCCCAGGCTGACGACGGCAGGCAGCAGCAGCATGCCGGCATCGAAGCTTGCGCGCTGCAGGCCGAGCGCCAGGTTAAGGCTGAACGACCCGAGCACCACCGCCGGCAGGATGCGCCAGCCACCGAGCAGCACCCCCGCCAGCGCCACGCCGGCGGCCGGATAGAGCGGCGACGCGTAGCCCGGTGGTATGGCCAGCGTCAGCGCGGCCGCACCGGCCAGCAGGTAGCCGAGGGCGCTGAGCGCAAACGTTGCCAGCCAGGGGGTACGGGTGTAAAAGTTAGCGGCGCTGGAGGTGGGGTCGGATGCCAAACGAGGGTGCCATCACGGTGGTCGGGAGCCACCATTCTGTACGGGGCGGACGAGCATCGCGGCGCTCACCCGGCAAGGGTTCGAAACAATCGCGCCCGCCGGATCAGCCGCTGAACAGGAAGTTCAGCACATCCCCGTCCTTGACCACGTACTCCTTGCCCTCGGCGCGCATCTTGCCGTGGTCCTTCGCGCCTTGCTCGCCTTTGAACGTGATGAAGTCGTCGAAGGCGATGGTCTGGGCACGAATGAAGCCGCGCTCGAAATCGGTGTGGATCACGCCGGCCGCTTGCGGCGCGGTGTCGCCCACATGGATGGTCCAGGCGCGCACTTCCTTCACGCCGGCGGTGAAGTAGGTTTGCAGGCCGAGCAGCGTGAACGCGGCGCGGATCAGCCGGTTCAGGCCCGGCTCGGTCTGGCCCATGTCGGTCAGGAACATCTCCTTGTCCTCGTCGCTCATCTCGGCCATCTCGGCCTCGGTGCGGGCGCAGATCGCCACCACCGGCGCCTGCTGGCCTTGCGCATAGGCGCGCAGCTTGTCGAGGTAGGGGTTGTTCTCGAAGCCGTGTTCATCGACGTTGCCGACGAACATCGCCGGCTTCGCGGTGATGAGGCACAGCGGCTTGACCAGCGCCAGCTCTTCCTTGCCGAACGCGATGCCGCGCACCGGCTTGCCCTGGTTGAGCACGGCCAGGCATTTGGTCAGCACATCGACGATCTTCTGCGCGTCCTTGTCGCCCGAACGCGCCACCTTGTTGTAGCGGTGCAGGCCTTTTTCGACCGTGCTCATGTCGGCCAGGCAAAGCTCGGTCTGGATGATCTCGATGTCGGAGATCGGGTCGACCTTGCCGGCCACATGGATCACGTTGTCGTCATCGAAACAGCGCACCACGTTGACGATCGCATCGGTCTCGCGGATGTGGGCCAGGAACTGATTCCCGAGGCCCTCGCCCTTCGAGGCGCCGGCCACCAGCCCGGCAATGTCGACGAACTCGACGATGGCCGGAACGATGCGCTCGGGCTTGACGATGGCCGCCAGTGCCGCCAGCCGCAGGTCGGGCAACTCGACAATGCCCACGTTCGGCTCGATGGTACAAAACGGGTAGTTCTCGGCCGCGATGCCGGCCTTCGTCAGCGCGTTGAAAAGGGTGGACTTGCCGACGTTGGGCAAGCCCACGATGCCGCATTTCAGACTCATGGGGGGCTTTCAGCGTGCGCAGAAAAGGCCAGAGTTTAGTCGGCAGACCTACACTGGCCGCCCCCACCGCCGGAGGCATTCATGACCGAGCTTGAAACCCTTCAGCCCCAGCAGAAAGACCTCGGCGGCGGCTTCATCGTGCGCCGCCTGCTGCCTTCGGCACAGCGCCAGGCGGTCGGCCCGTTCGTGTTCTTCGACCACTTCGGCCCGATCACCGCGCAGCCCGGCGCCAACCACGACGTGCGCCCGCACCCGCACATCGGCCTGGCCACGGTCACCTACCTGTTCGAGGGCGCGATGCTGCACCGCGACTCGATCGGCAGCGTCCAGCGCATCGAACCCGGCGCGGTGAACCTGATGACGGCTGGGCGCGGCATCGTCCATTCAGAGCGCACGCCGAACGACCTGCTCGGCATCGAGCGCCGCAGCCACGGCCTGCAGCTGTGGCTGGCCGTGCCGGCCGACCACGAGGAAGACGCACCGGCCTTCCAGCATGTGCCGGGCGCGGAAATCCCGGCCACCGATTTCGACGGGGTGCTGGTGCGGGTGCTGATCGGCAGCGCCTTCGGCCTGACGTCGCCGGTGCACACGGTCTCGCCGACGCTCTACCTCGATCTCAACTTCGGGCTTGCCTCGGGCGCGTCGCTGAGGCTGCCCGCGCCGGGCGCCGTGGCCGATGAACGCGCGCTGTACAGCGTCGACCACGACTTCGAGCTCGATGGCGTGCGCGTGCCGGCGTTCACGCTGATGGTGCTGGAGCCCGGCACCGAGCCCGTGCTCGGCGCGCCGCGCGGCGGCCACATCGTGCTGATTGGCGGTGCGCCACTCGGGCACCGCTTCATCGCCTGGAACTTCGTCTCGAGCCGCAAGGAGCGCATCGCCAAGGCGCAGGCCGACTGGGCCGCGCAGCGCTTCGAGCGCGTGCCGGGCGAGACCGAGTTCATCCCGCTGCCGGCGCGGCACGGATAATCCCCGGCTCATTTCACAAGCCGCCATGCACCCCGACGAACCGATCGCCGAACCGTCTGCCAAGCCGACCGCCAAGCCGACCGCCGAAGAGCAATGGTGCGATGCACGCCGCGCCGAGGTGGCCGACTGCCTGGCGCGCCAGGCACTCGATCACGGCCGCATCGGCGAGTGGCCGGCCTGGCATGTGATGCCCTACGCCAGCCTCTGGGCTGTCGAGAGCCAGAGCCGCCCGGAGTGGATCGGCTGGTGGGTGGTGTGCGGCGACCTGCCGAGCGACGCCCTCGCCGCGCACGACCTGGCCACACCGCGCGACGCGCTGCGCGCCTTCGGCAAGCGCTGGCTGCTGCACGGCGCGGCACTCGACCGCGGCGAGGTGCCCGGCGCCTGGGCACAGCAACCCGACGCCGCGCTGCCCAAGCTCGCGACCACGTTGAAGAAGCGCGGCGCGGCGCTGCAGGCCTGGGCCGATGACGCGGCGTCGTGGCCCGTCGAGATCGATGCCGGTTGAATCGACAGGGACGGCGCCGTGATCGATGACCCCGGCGCTGACGATCACGTCAAGCCTTACGTCCACGACACGCTCGACACCCGCTCGCTGCACTTCTCGCTCACCGAGATCCAGAGCCGCATGCAGCTCCTGCGGCCCGATGCGCTGGACCTGGAATACACCCGCACGATGATGGGCTGGCTGCTGTTCAAGCCGCAGCCCGAACGCATCGCGATGATCGGTTTGGGCGGCGGTTCTCTGGCCAAGTTCTGCCACCGCCATCTGCCGCAGGCGGCCATCGTGGCGGTCGAGATCAACCCGCATGTGATCGCGCTGCGCGACGCGTTTCAAGTGCCGCCCGACAGCGCCCGATTCCAGATCATCGAGGCCGAAGGCGGGCGCTTCGTGCGCGACACCGGGCAGCGCTTCGATGTGCTGATGGTCGATGCCTTCGACGCCCAGGGCATGCCGGCCGCACTCGGCTCGCGGCGCTTCTACGACGATTGCCTGGACGTGCTGCAACCCGCCGGCCTGCTGGTGGTGAACCTGCACGCCGGTCACCGGCATTGCCCGGTCTACATCGAGCGCATTCGAGCCAGCTTCGGCGAGAACGTGCTGCGCGTCGATGACCGCGACGGCAGCAACAGCATCGTCTTTGCGTCGAAGGGCGCGCCGCTGCGGCGGGCGGCGAGCGGCCCGCTGCGGCGGCCAGTCACGTTGGCCGCCGAGCCGTGGAAGCAGTTGCGGGGGGGATTCGCCCGGGTCGTGACCGCCATGGATCGAAGGCCGCAGGCGCTCGATGATCCCCAGTTTGCCGCTGGCTGACACCGGCCGCGCCAAGGGCCGCGGTCGGGCCATCGCCAGTGCATCAGGTTGTGGGCCGAGGTCGCGGTTGCCAGTACCAGAACAGGGCAACTTCTTTCGTGTCGGCGTCTTGGCCACGGTAGAGGTCTTGATCG
Organism: Rhizobacter sp.; assembly: GCA_025355745.1. GTDB lineage: Bacteria > Pseudomonadota > Gammaproteobacteria > Burkholderiales > Burkholderiaceae_C > LMDS01. The sequence goes on from JANXZA010000091.1 coordinate 13,311, forward strand.
AAACCACTCAACCGGAAGCCGCAATACTCGTACAGCCTGCACGCGGCAACATTGTTGTTCTGAGTCTCCAGCATCACGCCCGCCAGTCGTTCTGCCCGTGACCATTCGACGGCCTGCAGCACCAAGGCGCATCCGACACCAGAGCGCCGAAAGGTCGGCTCGACGACGAGGTGGTTCACGTACCCAAATCCATTCCAGTGTTGGCTGAGCACGATTCGACCAACGATCCGGTTCCCACTGAGCGCAAGGAAGCTGGCACCGGGCGTTGTGCTTTCGCCGACCGGTTCGCTCGGTGGATAGACCTTCTCGTACGGCGCGACCGCAACGACCTCGTACACCAGCCGGCCGCCGCTGAGGCTCAGGATCAACTCAGACTCAACCAGAAAGCGGCTCTCGGCGAGATTCAATGCAATCGGCTGATCCGCGCTGGCCCTGACGATGCGGATATCCATGCGATACCTAACGATTTACATAAGCGGATCGCTGCGGGCGAACCCGCCCACCGTAAGAGTCAGGCAGCACTTTTCCCCCTTGCCTTGCCCCCGACACCGCCAAGCCCCTGGGCGATGAAGGTCAGGACCAGGGCATTCAGCGAGACACCTTCTGTGCGGGCGCGGACCGCCAACTGGGCATGCACCGCCTTCGGAACACGAGCAACGAATTTTCCGGACGCAACGCCCCCGCTGTTCGGGGCCGGCACCGGCAACTTCCTGGCCTTCAGTGTTGCGACCGTGGCTTTGAGTGCGTCGCGGCCGTTTTCGACCGCTTCGTCCACCGTGTTGCCGTCCGAGATGCACTCCGCGAAGTCCGGGAACGAGATGAGGTAGCCACCACCCTCGTCAGCCGAGAGTGGGCGAACCTCAAACGGGTAGTCAGTCAGCTTGCTCATGTTCAGGTTCCGTCAATGAGTTCGACGGACTTGCGCACGTAGATCGGCTTGATGGGCCGGTGTGCCGGGACGGACAGCGTTCGTCCGTTGTCTCGTATGAAGATGCAGTGACTGCTCTTTTGATGCCGCCAGTCGAGCCTGTTTTGGCGGGCTACGGTCTGAAGATCACCGATCTGCGAGTCAACTTGGCTTCGCCGCATGGAAGCGAGGAGCTTGGCCGCCGCATTCATCCAAAATGATACTACTGGCGAGACTGGATGGCGCGGCGCAACGCGTCTTTGACTGCCTAACTTTCGACCTGAGCGTCATTTGGTATTCGCAACCCTTTGTACAGCCGATCGCGGTTCGTTTTTCCGGCCGTCTCGACGGACCTTGAATGTTTCAGGTGTGGAAAACCTACCCCGGATTCGAGAACCCCATCGCCCCGTCGTCCAGCTTGCCCCAGCGCAGCGCGATGATGTCGCGCGCATAGTTCTGGTACGCCTTCCACGGTGGGCGCGAGCCCTGTTTCGGTAACAGCGCCAGCGAGCGCTGCACATAGCCCGACGAGAAATCGATCCACGGTAGTTCGGTGATCGTCGGGTCGGTGTTGCGCGGCGTGCATTGCCGCAGGCCGTGTGCCTTCATGTGGTTCAACAAGCGGCAGACGTACTCGCAGGTCAGGTCGCTCTTCAAGGTCCACGATGCGTTCGTGTAGCCGAAGGCCGATGCGAAGTTGGGCACGCCGTCGAACATCAGGCCTTTGTAGCTGATGGTCCTGGCCCAGTCGATCGGCGCGCCATCGACCGTGACCTGCAGGCCGCCCAGCACCTGCAGGTTCAGGCCGGTGGCGGTGACGATCAGATCGGCCTCGATCTCGGCGCCCGAGGTCAGCTTCAAGCCCGTCTCGGTGAAGGACTCGATGGTGTCGGTGACGACCGACGCGCGCCCGGCCTTCATTGCCTGGAACAGGTCGCCATCGGGCACCAGGCACAGGCGCTGCTCCCAGGGGTTGTAGCGCGGCGTGAAGTTCGTTGCGATGTCGTGACCATGGCCGAGTTGCGCCCGCACGCCGCGCAGCAGCAACCACTTGCCGCGCGCCGGGTTGCGCCGGCACAGGTTGAAGAAATACATCGTCAGCAGCACCTGTTTCCAGCGCGCCAGGCTGTACGCAAGCCGGGCCGGCAGCACCCGCCGCAGCCCGTTGGCGATGCGGTCTTGCGAGGGCAGCGCCACCATGTAGGTGGGCGAGCGCTGCAACATCGTCACGTGGGCGGCAGTCTTCGCCAGCTCGGGCACCAGGGTCACGGCGGTGGCGCCGCTGCCGATCACGACGACGCGCTGACCGGCATGCGTGATGTCACTTGTCCATTGCTGCGGATGCACGACGCGGCCCTTGAACTTCTCGATGCCGGCGAAGCCGGGGGTGAAGCCTTGCTGGTACTGGTAGTAGCCGCTGCACATAAAGAGGAAATTGCAGCTGAAGCGATGCACCTTGTTCGACTCGCCCTGCTCGACCTCCACCGTCCACCGCGCATCCGCAGTCGACCACGCGGCGCGCTTCACGCGCTGGCCGTAGCGGATGTGGCGCTCGATGCCGTGCTCGCGCGCCGTGTCCTGCACGTACTTCAGGATCGCCGGCCCGTCGGCGATGGACTTCGCATCGGTCCAGGGCCGGAACGAATAGCCGAGCGTGTACATGTCGGAGTCGGACCGCACGCCGGGGTAACGGAACAAATCCCAGGTGCCGCCGAGTCGTTCCCGGCCTTCGAGGATCGCGTAGCGCCGATCCGGGCAACGGGTTTGCAGGTGGTAGCCGGCACCGATGCCCGACAGGCCGGCGCCGACGATCAGCACGTCGAAGTGTTCATGGGTCATGGTGCGGCCAGTCTATGTGAAGCTCTGCATGAAAGATGGGCGCTCACAATCGTGGTCATGAGCGATGTTGATGGACTTTTTGCGGGCACGGATGGCGCGTTGCGCTGCCGCTGGTGCCAGGCCACGCCGGCCTACCAGCACTACCACGACCACGAATGGGGCTTCCCCGTCACCGACGACCGGCGCCTGTTCGAGAAGCTCTGCCTCGAAGGCTTCCAGGCCGGCCTGAGCTGGCTCACGATCCTGAACAAGCGCGAAGCTTTTCGCACCGCCTTCGCCAACTTCGAGGCCGAGCGCATCGTGCGCTTCGATGCCAGTGACGTGACGCGCTTGATGGCCGATGCCGGCATCGTGCGGCACCGCGGCAAGATCGAATCGACGCTCAACAATGCGGCCCGCGTGATCGAATTGCGCGCCGAGTTCGGCTCGCTCGCGGCCTATGCATGGCGCTTCGAGGCCGCGCCCGCATCGCGGCCGAAACGCATGACCTTGGAGGCACTCAAGGCGCTGGGCAGCTCGGCCGAATCGGTGGCCATGTCGAAAGACCTGAAGCGGCGTGGCTGGAGCTTCGTCGGCCCGACCACGGTCTACGCTTTCATGCAGGCGATGGGGCTGGTGAACGACCATGTCGAGGGCTGCCATGTGCGCGCGCTTGCAGGGCAGGCCGCACGGCCCGCAACGAGCCTTTGACGCGCCTGAGACGCGCCTGAGACGCGCCTGAGAGGCGCCTGAGATACGCCTGAGATACGCCTGAGATATGCGGCCCGCATCAAGCCGCTGACGCGCCCCGGCCGCGCAGCCGCCCCGGTCTGAGGATCAGCACATTGCCCCCCACCGCAAGCGCGGCGCCGACCAGCGTCAGCGCATCGGGCTGAAAGCGCTCGAAGCCAATCGACACCAGCAGCGCGAGCAGCGGCGTCAGCACGCCGACCGTGCCGGCCGGACCGGGGCCGATGCGCTCCTGCAAGGTCAGGAAGCAGGCAAAAGTGAGCACCGAACCGGCCAGCGACAGGTACAGCAGGGCGGCCCACCACGAGGCCACGGCGGGCGGCGCGAAGCGTTGCCCCAGCACCAGCGCGACCACCGCGCACAGCGCCGCGGCGTAGACCATGCCGAACCCAAGCGCCGGCCAGAACGGCAGGCCGTGCGCGCGGTTGCGGCTGGCGGTCAGGCTGCCGACGCTGGACAGCAGCACTGACGCGATCGTGAACAACGCGCCGAGTGCCGCATTGCCGTTGCCCGCGCTGCCCGCAGCGTGAGCCGCCTTGCCGAACTCGGGCCAGAAGATCAGCGCCACGCCGACCAGCCCAAGCAGCCCGCCGAACAGGAAGCGCGGTGTCACCCGGGTGCCGAACAGCGCTCGCGCACCGAGCCCGCTGACGAGCGGCGAGGCCGAAAAGCCCACCGCCACCAGCCCCGACACCACATGCTGTTCGGCGTGGTAGACGCACAGGTACGACAGGCCGTACATGAACCCGCCCTGCAGCGCGAGCCGGGCGTGATCGCGCGGCGTGAAGCGCAGCGGCAGGCCGCGCAACCCGCACATCGCGAGCACCACGGCGCCGGCCAGGCCGAAGCGCAAGGCCACACCAACCTCGGGGGGCGCGATACCGATCTGGAACGTGATGGCGTACCAGGTCGTGCCCCAGGTGAGCACGCAGACCGCGAGCAGTTGCCAGTTCTTCAGTCGATGCATCGGGTTGGGGTGCGAGGGGAGTGGCGCGGTGTGAGTGGTAGTCAACGCAAGAGCCAACTCACGCACCGCAGAGGCGCGGAGGGACGCAGAGTTACGCAGAGTGAATTCAAGAGATCGATGGGTCTTCTCTGCGAACCTCTGCGTTCTCTGAGCCTCTGCGGTGCGTGAGTTGTCTTGAGGATTTTTTGAATCGTCAATCAAACCGAAAGGTCGCCGTGCCCGTCATGCCAATCTTCAACTGACGCTCGATGCCTTCGACGATCACCGCGTTCATGCCGAAGGTGTTCTGGCCGTCCAGGCGCGCGTCGGTGCGGTAGCCGGCGAGCGTGTCGCCAACCGCGTGGCCAGTCTCGGCGGTGGTGGGGTCGACATCGGGGATCGGGCAGCGTGAGCAGGGCTTGACGAGCTTCAGGCGCAGCGGGCCGTCGGGGGTGTCGAAGGCGATCTCGTCGAGCGCGTCTTCGCCGTGCGCGTCGAGGCCATCAAGCACCAGGTTCGGCCGGAAGCGCGCCATCGTCACGGCGGCCTGCCCCTGCGCGATGAGCCGGCTGTTCAGCTCGGCGAGCCCGCCGGTGGAAGCGACCAGGATCGGGAAGCCGTCGGTGAAGGTGTTCTCGGCCTCGATGGCGCCGCTCCATCGCGCCGCCGACAAGCGCCGGTGCGCCGGGTCGAAGCGCACCAGCCGCAACGGCCGGCCGAGGCAATCGCTGAACCACTGCGCGCACAGATCGCCCATGTCGAAGGCCGCCACCGCGTCGTCCCAGATGCGCACGCGCACTGGCTTTTCGACCGTGTCGAGCGCCACATGCAGGGCCAGCATGCCGGGCGCGCGCAACACCATCTCGAAGGTCTTCAGCTGCGGGCGCACCAGCACCATGCGCGGCAGTTGGCGCTGCGTGACGAACTCGCCGCCGGCATCGACCACCATCCAGGCCCGGTCGAACTCGAGCCCGGTCTCGATCAGCAGGCTGTCGTCCAGCGCCACGCCGGCGCACGACTTCACCGGGTACACATGCAGTGCGTTCAAGCCCACCTGAACCGTGCCGTCGGTCTGCATTGCCAAGTTGTTCACGGCCGGTTCCTGCGCCTCGAAAAAGGAAGGCGATTGTGCCCTTTGCCAATGCCGAATCGCCTTGACCCTGACGCCGGCGCAGGGCGGCGGTCTTTACAATCAGCGCCGATGAAACGCTTCGATGTGCAGGTGTGCGGTGCGGGCATCGTCGGGCAATGCCTGGCGCTGTCGCTGGCGCGGCTCGGCCTGCAAGTGGCGCTGCGGCCGCAGGCCGTGGCGGCGCACGCAGCCGCCGTCGAAGACGTGCGCGCCTACGCGTTGAACGCCGCGTCGGTCGCGCTGCTGCAGCGTCTGAAGGTCTGGGACACGCTGCCCGCGAATGCCGCCACCCAGGTGCTCGACATGCACGTGCAAGGCGATGCGCCGGGCGCCGCGCTCGACTTCTCGGCCTGGCAGCAACACGTGAGCGCGCTGGCGTGGATCACCGACGCGGCGGCGCTCGAACGTCAGCTTGGCGCTGCGGTGCGCTTCGCTCCGCACATCACCGTGATTGATGCCACCGATGCCACCGATGCCGCCGATGCCGCCAACGCGGCCACCGATACACCTGCCGCGCTGACCGCGCTGTGCGAAGGCAAGGCCTCGGCGACGCGCGCTGCGCTCGGCATCGGCTTCGAGCGCCAGGCCTACGGCCACCAGGCCATCGCCGCACGCCTGACCAGCACGCGCGCGCACCAGGGTCTGGCGCGCCAGTGGTTTCGCTCGCCCGATGTGCTGGCGCTGCTGCCCTTCGACACGCCGCAGCCCGGCCATTCATTCGCGCTGGTCTGGTCGGTGCCGGACGAGCGTGGGCGTGAATTGCTGGCGCTCGACACCGCCGCCTTCGAAGCGCAATTGATGCTGGCCAGCGACGGCGCCGCCGGCGAGTTGAAGCTCGCCTCCGCGCGCGCCGCCTGGTCGCTGATGCGCGCCCAGGCAAGCGCCTGGTGCGGCCCCGGCTGGGTTCTGCTGGGCGACGCCGCGCATGTGGTGCATCCGCTCGCCGGCCAGGGCCTGAACCTCGGCCTGGCCGACGTGCTGGCGCTGACGCGTGTTATCGAACAGCGCGAAACCTGGCGCGACCTCGGCGACGAGAAACTGCTGCGCCGCTACGCCCGCGAACGTGCCGCACCGACCTGGGCGATGCGCCAGGTCACCGACGGCCTGCTGACCTTGTTTGCCGACGAAGCGCCCGCGCTGCGGGAACTTCGCAACCGCGGCCTGACTCTGGTGAACCGGCTCTCGCCGTTGAAGCGCTGGCTCACCGCCCGGGCACTCGATGCATGATTCGCATTTGTGTTCCTGACCTCTGCCTGTGACCACCGAAAGCTTGCCATGAACCCCTTGATCCGCTCCACCCTCGCGCTGTGTCTGGGCGCTGCGCTCGCGCACGCCGCCGTCGCGCAAGAGGCGGTGATCCGCAAGAATATCGCCGAGCGCCTGCCCGATTTCCCGAAGATCGACGAGGTCTCGAAGACGCCGGTTCCCGGCCTGTACGAGCTGCGCATCGGCACCGAGATCCTGTACACCGACGAGCATGGCGACCATGTCATTGAAGGCCACCTGATCGAAACCAAGACCCGCGCCGACCTGACCACCGCGCGCATCGACAAGCTCACCGCCGTCGACTTCGCGAGCCTGCCGCTGAAGGACGCGATCGTCTGGAAGCAGGGCAGCGGGGCACGCAAGCTGGTGGTCTTCGCCGACCCGAACTGCGGCTACTGCAAGAAGTTCGAGAAGGACATGCAGCAGGTGAAAGACGTGACCGTCTACACCTTTCTGTACCCGATCCTGGGCGGCGATTCGCCCGACAAGTCGCGCGACATCTGGTGCGCCAAGGACAACAGCGCGGTTTGGCGCGACTGGATGATCAAGGGCACCGCGCCGGTTCGCAGCATGGCGGCCTGTGACACGGCCGCGCTGCAACGCAACGTGGCGATGGCGAAGAAATTCCGCATCAACGGCACGCCCGCACTGGTCTTCGAAGACGGCAAGCGCATCCCCGGCGCGATGGCGCCGGAGCAGGTCGAAAAGCAGTTGGTGCTGAGCCGCGGCAAGGCGTGAGCCGCATCCTCGGGGTTCCCGAACACAGGTCCGCTGATTGCAGCGGGACATGTGTCAGGGCCTCGAAGCACATTGAACGCCCTCATCGACAGCCATTGACAGGGGCACCGGATCGCGAATCTGCGGGTTCGAGGCGTCGATGATTTGCTCGTTCAGCGCCTGCGCGAACAGGCAGCGGCGCATGGACGAAGTGCCGAAGCGGAACACCGTTTGATCCTGGATGCCGCGCTCGGCCGCCCGAAGAAGCTTAGCTTCGCGCAAGCATTGGTTCAGATGCCCAACGTCGTCCTGGACGCTGACTTTGCCCGACCCAAGGAGTCAACTGGGTGCCAGCGCGTACTTGATTGAGACCCACATGGTCGGCGAAGCGCGCCCGGCCGGGGGCCAAGTGTCTCGACCCGTTCGCGCTCGCCACTTGATCCCGCGTGGGGGCCAGCAACCGGCGCCCTCACGCGTACTTCACGCGTACTTCAACTCCCCCGTCTTGCCTCGAAACACGCGGTACGAGAACACCGTGTAGCCAGCGATCGCGGGCACCGAGATGCATACGCCGAACAGGATCACCTTCAGCGCTTCGGGGCTGCTGGCCGCTTGCCAGATCGTCATCTGGCCGATCACCACGAACGGGTAGATGCTGTAGGCCAGGCCGAGGAAGCCGAGCACGAAGACGACGATCAGCAGCGCGAACGGCAACCAGCACGCCGGCCCGCGCACCACGCTCGAATTGAGCAGGCCGCGCACGCCGAGCAGGGCCACGCCGGTCATCAGCGGTATCGCCATCAGCGCGATGATTTCGGGCAGCGCGAACCAGCGCTCGCGCACCACGTCGCTGACCCAGGGCGTGGCCATCGAGATCAACACCATGCCGCCGACCATCGGCGCCCACGCGGTCTTGGCCCAGCCGATGGCGCGCTGTTGCAGATCGCCTTCGGTCTTCATGATGAGCCAGGCCGCGCCCATCAGCACATAGGCCATCGGCAGTGCGACGGCGATGGCCGCGGCGAACAGCGGGTAGTTCCAGCCGCTGCCGAAGCCGCTCACGTAGCGGCCCAGCATCCAGCCTTGCGAGACCGACGCGAGCACCGAGCCGGCGAAGAACAGGCGATCCCAGGTCTGCTTGTGCGTGTCCTTGGCCTTGACGCGGAAGTCGAACGCCACGCCGCGCAAGGTCAGGCCGATCAGCATCAAGGTGACCGGCAGGTACAGCTCGCCGAGCACCACGCCGTGAGCCCGCGGGAACGCCACCAGCAGGATGCCCACCCCGAGCACCAGCCAGGTTTCATTCGCGTCCCAGAACGGACCGATCGAGGCGACCATCACGTCCTTCTCGGCGTCGGTGGCGCGGTGCATCAGCATGCCGACGCCGAGGTCGTAGCCGTCGCTGACGACATAGATCAACATCGACACGCCCATCAGCGCCATGAAGATGATCGGCAAGGCCGTGTCGAAGCTCATCGAGCTCACGCTGCACCCCCGGCTGCGACGCGCCCCGACGTGGCCGCGCCGGCCGGCGTGGCCGCCTGATCCTTCGCATCGGACTCGAGCACTTCATCGGGCTTCTCGGCCATGTACTTGAGCACCGTCACGTAGGCGACGATCAGCGCGAGGTAGAGCGTGACGTACAGCGCCAGCGTCAGCGCGATCATCGACGATGGCACCTTCGAGGCCACGTCGGCGGTGCGCACCAGGCCGTAGACGACAAAGGGCTGGCGGCCGATCTCGGTCACGTACCAGCCGGCCACGGTGGCCACCCAGCCCGAGAACGTCATGCCCGCAAACAGCCAGAGCATGGCGCGCGGCAGGGCGGCGGGCTGCCATTTGGCGCGCCGGTAAAGCCACCAGCCGAGCCAGCTCGCGGCCAGCATCAGCATGCCGACGCCGACCATGATGCGAAAGGCGAAGAACAGCGGCAGCGGCGGCGGGTGCGCGTCGCCGAAGGAGTTCAGGCCCTTGATCTCGCCGTTCGCATCGTGCGTGAGGATCAGGCTCGCGAGTTTCGGCACCTTTATCTCGAAGTGGTTCTTGCGCTGCTCCTTGTCGGGGATCGCGAACAGCAGCAGCGGCGCACCGCGCTCGGTGTCCCACACGCCTTCCATCGCGGCGATCTTGGCCGGCTGGTGTTCGAGCGTGTTCAGGCCGTGGGCGTCGCCGGCCAGAATCTGCAGCGGGATGACGATAGCCGCCAAGGTCAGCCCGACGCGCATCACCCGCGGCGCGGCGCGCTGGCCGACGCCGCGCAGCACCTGCCAGGCTGACAGCCCCGTCAGCAGGAACGCGCAGGTCAGCGCCGAGGCCAGCAGCACATGGGTCAGGCGGTAGGGGAACGAGGGGTTGAAGATGACCTCGACCCAGCTCTTCACGTGGTAAACGCCGTCGATGATCTCGTAGCCGGCGGGCGTCTGCATCCACGAGTTCAGCGCCAGGATCCAGAACGACGACAAGGTGGTGCCGAAGGCGACGAAGAACGTCGCCATCAGGTGCACTTTCTCGCTCACCTTGCCGTGGCCGAACAGCATCACGCCGAGGAAGCCGGCCTCCAGGAAGAAGGCGGTCAGCACCTCGTAGCCGAGCAGCGGCCCGGCGATGTTGCCGACGCGCTCCATGAAGCCCGGCCAGTTGGTGCCGAACTGGAAGCTCATCGTGATGCCGCTGACCACACCGAGCGCGAAGCTGAGCGCGAACACCTTGGTCCAGAAACGGTAGGCATCGAGCCAGCCTTGGGCCAGCGCCGGGTCGGCGCCATGGCGCGTCCTTAGCCAGCGCACGCGGAAGAACAGCAGCAGCCAGCCCATGCCGATGCTGATGGTCGGGAACAGGATGTGGAAGGTGATGTTGGCCGCAAACTGCATGCGGGCGAGGATCAGTGCATCCATGGTCTGGCTTCCTGAGTGATGCGGGCAAATGGTCCGAACGACACCGTCAATTGGATCACCTTCCGCCGCCAAGTGCGGCGTTGCGGTGCGAAAGCCGGGTTCGAATCCGGGTGCGGTGCGGCCTTCCAGCACCGCCCCGACACCGCTGCCATGCAGCGGTGACAATCGCATCTGCCGTCGCCCTGGAGTTGCCGCGTGAGTGCCTTGTTGATCGATGCGAAAAGCCCGGTGGCGACGCGCCTGGGCATGCTGGCACTGCTGCCGTTCATGCTCGGCGCGGTGCTCGTGTGGTTCGTGCGGGCCGATGCGCACCCGCACGTGGCCGCGGCGCTGTCGGCCTACGCGGCGGTCGTGATCGCGTTTCTCGGCGGCGTTCATTGGGGCTTCGGCTTCACGCAGGCGGCGCCTGCGCCGCGCCTCTTCGTGTGGGGCGTGGTGCCGGCGCTGGTGGCCTGGGTGGCGGTGCTGATGCCGCCCTACGCCGGCCTGGTGATCCACGGCGCGATGCTTGCCGCCTGCTACGGGGTCGACCGCAAGGTCTATCCCGCGCACGGCGCCGCAGCGTGGCTGACCTTGCGCTTTAGGCTCAGCGTGGGCGCGAGCCTGAGCTGCTTCATCGGCGCTGCGGGAAGCTGACATCGCTGGCGAATTGAACTGCACCTGTTCCGACCTCAAAGCCGACCCCGACGCCGACTCTTTTCATGATCACCTACCGCATCGAAATCGCCGACGCCCACGCCCACCTGTTCCGCGTCACCGTCACCATCGCCCGGCCCGCGCCCGAGCAGCGCCTGAGCCTGCCGGTGTGGATTCCCGGCAGCTACCTGGTGCGAGAGTTCGCGCGTCATCTGTCGGCCTTGAGCGCCACCCAGAACGGCGCCGAGCGGCCCGTGCAGCAGCTCGACAAGGCGAGCTGGCAGGTGCGCTGCGAAGGCCGCAGTGCACTCGTCGTCAGCTATCTCGTTTATGCCTTTGACACGTCGGTGCGCGCCGCCTTCCTCGACGCGAACCGCGGCTTCTTCAACGGCACCGGCCTGTGCCTGCGGGTCGAGGGCAGCGAAGCCCTGCCGCAGCGCCTGGAACTGCGCGCGCTGCCCGCCGGCTGGCAGGTGGGCACCGCACTGCGTCCGCTGAAGGTGAATGCGGACGGGCGCGGCACCTACGAGGCGGCCGACTACGATGAGCTGGTCGACCATCCGGTCGAACTCGGCCGCTTCTGGCGCGGCCATTTCAGCGCTGGCGGCGTGCCGCACGAGTATGTGGTGGCCGGTGCGCTGCCCGACTTCGACGGCGAACGGCTGCTCGCCGACGCGAAGCGAATCTGCGAGGCGCAGATCGCGTTCTGGCATGCGGACCCACCCAGCCAGGCCGGCAAGGCCGGCAAGAACGCCCGGCGCGGCAAGGCTGGCAAACCGCCATTCGAGCGCTATGTGTTCCTGCATAACCTGGTCGAAGACGGCCACGGCGGCCTCGAGCACCGCGCCAGCACCGCGCTGATTTCGCCGCGGCGCGACATGCCCGCGCGGCCTGCAAAACCGCAGGCCAAGCCCGACACCAGCGACGGCCACGCCAACCTGCTCGGCCTCATCAGCCACGAATACTTCCACACCTGGAACGTCAAGCGGCTGCGGCCGGCCGAGTTCGCACGCTACGACTACACGCAGGAGAACTACACCGAACTGCTGTGGTTCTTCGAGGGCTTCACCTCGTACTACGACGACCTGTTCCTGCTGCGCAGCGGCCTGATCGACCGCGCGCGCTACCTGAAGCTGCTGGCGCGCACCGCGAGCGGCATGCTGGCCTCGCCCGGCCGCCGGGTGCAGAGCGTTGCGCAATCGAGCTTCGACACCTGGGTGAAGTACTACCGCGCCGACGAGAACACGCCGAACGCGACCATCAGCTACTACACCAAGGGCTCATTGATTGCACTTGCGCTTGACCTGACGCTGCGGCGTGAAGGCAAGGGCACGCTCGACGCGGTGATGCGGCGCTTGTGGGCTGTCAGCGGTGGCGGGCCAATCACCGAAGCCGACATCGCCGCCGCGCTGGAGCACGTCGGCAGCCGGTCCTTTGGCGCCGAGCTAACGTCGTGGGTGCACGGCACCGACGACCTGCCGCTGGCCGCGCTGCTGGCCGAATTCGGCGTCGCGTGGACGGTCGATGTGCCGACCCTCGCGCAGCGCCTGGGCCTGCGCGTGGCCGAGAGCGCGCTCACCGGCATCAAGGTCAGCCACGTGCTGCGCGGCGGCGCGGCCGAACGGGCCGGGTTGTCGGTCGGCGACGAGCTGCTGGCGCTGAACGGCTGGCGCGTGCGCCGCCTCGAAGACGGGTTGCGCGTCATCAGGCCCGGGGTCGCGGCGACCCTGCTGGTGGCGCGCGATCAGCGCGTCGTCAGCCTGCCGCTGACGCTGCCGGCGGATGCGTCGGGTGGTGTCATCAGCCTCGCGGCCAGCGCCGGCGCAGCCGAGCCGACGCTCGCATTGCAAGAGGCATGGCTTACGGCATGAGCCCGCACGGCCGCCCGAAGGGCGAATACCGGAGTGCAACGCACGGAGGTTGCCTGATGAGCCCACCGGGCCGCCCCAAGGGCGAGAACCGGAGTGCGCAGCACGAAGGTTGCCTGACAAGCCCGCTGTTCGGGGCCCGCCCGAGCCGGCCGCGTCGCCTCGGCCTGGGCGCGCTGCTCCTGTTCGTGCTGGCCGTGCACGGCTGCATCACCCAGCAGGTGTTGAGCCGGATGGCCGACAGCGCCGCAGCGCAGGCCATGCCGCCGCGCATCGAGGTGGCCTATGTGCGCGACATGGCGCTGAGCACGCCGCCGCCGACCGCTGCGCCCGCTGCACCGCCCGCGCCAGTGCGCGCCCGCGCAGCACGGCCGGCGCGGGCGGCATCGGCGCCGCAGGTGATCGTGGCCGAGGCCGCGCCACCCACCCCGCCCACGCCGACGGCGTCGGCCGTGCCGGCCGATGCAACGATGGCGGCTGCGGCGGCCGCCGCCGATGCCGGCGACATCGGCGAATCCCTGACCCTGCCGCGCGAGCCCGGCGCCGTGGCGGCGTCGACATCACCCACCGCCGCAATGACCTCATCCGCCCCGGCCAGCGGCCCACTCGCGGCCTTCGAGTGGCCGGCCTCGACCCGCATCAGCTACGCGCTAACCGGCAACTACCGCGGCGAAGTGAGCGGCACCGCGCAAGTCGAATGGATACGCGCCGGCGCCGACTACCAGGTGCACCTCGACCTCGTCGTCGGCCCGGGCTTTGCGCCGCTGATCACGCGCCGCATGAGCAGCGACGGCGCGATCACCGCCGCCGGCCTGGCGCCGCGTCGCTATGACGAAGACACGCGTGTGATGCTGCGCGACCGCAACCGCATCACCTTGCGTTTCGAGCCCGGCAGCGTCGTGCTCGCGAATGGCGAACGGCGCGATACGGTGCCCGGCGTGCAGGACACCGCCAGCCAGTTCGTGCAGCTCACGTACGTGTTCAGCACCCGGCCGGAGTTGCTGCGCGTCGGCGGCACGGTCGACATTCCGCTGGCGCTGAAAAACAAGGTCGATGTCTGGACCTACGACGTGGTCGGTGAAGAAGTTCTGGCCACCGCGTTCGGGCCGCTGCCGACCCTGCACCTGACGCCGCAGCGCCCGCCCAGGCCGGGCGACCTGAGCGCCGAAATCTGGTTCGCACCGCAGCTGCGTTACCTGCCGGTGCGCATTCGCATCCGCCAGGACGCGCAGACCTACATCGACCTGCTGATCTCGAAGCGGCCCGAGTTGGGGTGATGCTCCCCCGCGGGGCTCAGAACGAGTGGCGCACGCCGAGTGCCAGCACCGACGGATCGGAACCCGGCGCGCTGGCCGGCGGCGCGACGCTGGTGCTGGCCGAGCTCAGGCCGAACACGCCGCTCGCGTTGTTGCGCAGGCCGGCGTAGGTCGCGTACAGATGGGTCCGTTTCGACAGCGGGTAGGCATACGCCACTGCATACGCCATGCCTTTCGCGCCGGTCTGCAGCTTGTTCTGCTGCACGTTGGCATACAGCCTGCCCGTGCTCACCATCACCGACGCACCGACGTTGAACTGCTCGAATTTGTTGCCGGGCTGGGCCTGGTTGGCGACGAGGTAGTTCGCCTTCACATCGAAGGCGCCGAAGTTGTAGCCCGCACCCAGCGCGTACTCCTTGTCGTCGGCGCTGCCCAGGCGCCGCACCGCGTGGTAGCCGGCGCCCAGGTACAGCGGCTCGGCGGTGTATTCGAGCGCCGCGCCGATCACCCGGCCCGGGGCCGATTGTTCGGCCGCGCTGACGGCGAAGCTGGCCTTGACGCCGCCGAACGAAGGCGTCTTGTAGTTGATCGAATTGCTCAACCGGCGCGTCAGCCGGTTGGTCGCGAACGCGCTCAGGTTGGTGCCGAAGAAGCCCTGGCCGAGGATGTCGGCGGCGCCGGCCACGGCCGCGATCGGCGAGTATTCGCGGCCCAGCGTCAAGGTGCCCAGGCCGCCTTCGAGGCCGACGATGGCGCGCCGGCCGAAGAAGGCGGCGTCGCTGCTGCCGGTGTCCAGGCCGATGCCGGCTTCGAGCACGAAGATCGCCTTGAAGCCATCGCCCAGATCTTCCGCGCCGCGAAAGCCGAGCCGGCTGCTCGACTGGTTGCCGGAGTTGAGCACCAGCCGCCGGCTGCTGCCCGGCGCCCCGGTTTTCTCGATCGCCGCAGCGGCATCGACAATGCCGTACAGCGTGACGTTGCTCTGGGCGACGACCGAGAGCGGGCCGGCGGCGATCAATGGCACGATGGCCGACAGGAAGCGTGAAAATTTCATCGGAATCGACTTCAATGTGCAGAGGCGTGCCAGCGTACGCAACTTGCATTGCAAGCGCGTGACACTCATCAACTCCAGACCCGAGACCACCGCAAGGAAATGAACCATGGGCTTTGAAAACATCCTCACCGAGGTGCGCGGCACCGGCGCACGCCAGACCGGCCTGATCACGCTGAACCGGCCGAAGCAACTGAACGCGCTGAACGACGCGCTGATGGACGAGCTGGGCGCAGCGTTAAAGGCCTTCGATGCCGACGCGGCCATCGGCTGCATCGTCATCACCGGCAGCGAGAAAGCCTTCGCGGCCGGCGCCGACATTGCCGCGATGGCGAAGTTCAGCTTGACCGACACCTATGGCGCCGACTTCATCACCCGCAACTGGGAGACGATCCGCAGCGTGCGCAAGCCGGTGATCGCGGCGGTGGCCGGCTTCGCGCTCGGTGGGGGCTGCGAGCTGG
This sequence comes from Rhizobacter sp., assembly GCA_025355745.1. GTDB lineage: Bacteria > Pseudomonadota > Gammaproteobacteria > Burkholderiales > Burkholderiaceae_C > LMDS01. Next base: position 29,013 of record JANXZA010000091.1, read on the forward strand.
CGATGATGTGCGACTTCATCATCGCCGCCGACACCGCCAAGTTCGGCCAGCCCGAGATCAAGCTCGGCATCATCCCCGGCGCTGGCGGCACGCAGCGCCTGCCGCGCGCCGTCGGTAAGGCCAAGGCGATGGACATGGTGCTGACGAGCCGCATGATGGACGCCGCCGAGGCCGAGCGCGCTGGTCTGGTGTCGCGCGTGGTGCCGCTGGCCGAGTTGATGGGCGTGGCACTGGCCGCCGCCGACAGCATCAACGAGCTGAGCGGCATCAGCGTGATGATGGCCAAGGAAAGCGTGAACCGTGCCTTCGAAGGCACGCTCGCCGACGGCATCATGTTCGAGCGCCGGCTGTTCCACACGCTGTTCGCCACCGAGGACCAGAAGGAAGGCATGGACGCCTTCCTGAACAAGCGCAAGGCCGCATTCAAACAGCGCTGAAGGTTTACTCCCTCTCCCTCTGGGAGAGGGAACAAGAGGGCCGCGCCGCAGGTGCGCAGACCCGTCAAGGCTGCACCCAGCGCCCTCCATGCTCATCAAACACCGCTCGCCGATGCCCCGCGCGGTGCAGTTCGAGCCAGTCGATGGACAGCACCTGCGCGTTGATGACCGCAAAGTATTCGCGCTTGAGCGGGCCGGTGGCCAGTGCCTCGGGCGCGTCCAGCGGCGCCCCGGGCGGCAGCCGGGCCAGGTAATCTTGCGCGGGCGGCGTGAGCTTGATCTTGGCCCAGCGCGAGGTGGCCGCCAGGCCCGTCATCTCCAGCGACAACAGCACCCGGCAACGCAACTGCCAGCCGAGCGCCGGCGACCACATCACCAGCATGGCGCGCGGGTGGCGCAGCAGCTGCGTGACCTTGCAGGCGCGCTCGTCGGTGAACGTCAGCAACTGCTTCTGGCGCGCATCGACCTCGCGCAGGATCACGGTGCGCGCATCCGCGCCGTCGCCATCGACCGTCGCCAGCACCGGCGTGCGCCAGGCGTGGTGCTTGTCGTGCGTGGTCAGCTCGAGCTGGCGCCAGACCTCGGCCAGGATCGCGTCGAGTGATGTAAGCCGCTCAGTCATTTCGTTAGCCTCTAGATCGCGGACGTGACCGCAGGTGCAACCTCATGCTTCCTTGCGCAGCGAAGGGAACAGAATCACGTCGCGGATGCTCGGGCTGTCGGTGATCAGCATGATGAGCCGGTCGATGCCGATTCCGCAGCCACCGGTGGGCGGCATGCCGTATTCGAGCGCGCGGATGAAGTCGGCGTCGTAGAACATCGCCTCCTCGTCGCCCGCCTCTTTGTTCGCCACCTGGGCCTGGAAGCGCGCCGCCTGGTCTTCGGCGTCGTTCAGTTCCGAGAAGCCGTTGGCGTACTCGCGCCCGGTGATGAAGAGCTCGAAGCGCTCGGTCACGGTCGGGTCGGCGTCTGACGCGCGCGCCAGCGGCGAGACCTCGACCGGGTAGTCGATGATGAAGGTCGGTTGCCACAACTGCTCCTCGACCGCCGCCTCGAACACCCCGAACTGCAACTCGGCCAGGGTCCAGTGCGCGGGCGGCTCGACGCCGAGCGACTTCAGCTTCGCATGCAGCGCGCCCGCATCCACCGCTTGTTCGCACGTTAGGCCGGCATGCGCCACCAGCGCCTCGCGCACCGTGAGGCGGGCGAACGGCTGGTCGAGCGCCACCGGCTTGCCGGCATAGGTGATCGCCGCCGAGCCGCTTACCACCCGCGCGGCGTGGCGCAGCACCTCTTCGGTGAAGTTCATCAGGTCGTGGTGGTTCCAGTACGCGGCGTAGAACTCCATCATCGTGAACTCGGGGTTGTGGCGCACCGAGATGCCTTCGTTGCGAAAACTCCGGTTGATCTCGAACACGCGCTCGAAGCCGCCGACGATGAGGCGCTTCAGGTACAGCTCGGGCGCGATGCGCAGGTACATCTGCTGATCGAGCGCGTTGTGGTGCGTGGTGAACGGCTTCGCGTTGGCGCCGCCCGGGATCGGGTGCAGCATCGGTGTTTCCACTTCCATGAAATGGTGCTCGACCATGAACTGGCGGATCGAACTCAGCGCCTTGCTGCGCGCCATGAAGCGGGCGCGCGCGTCGGCGTCGGTGATCAGGTCGACGTAGCGCTGGCGGTACTTCTGCTCCTGGTCGGCCATGCCGTGGAACTTGTCGGGCAGCGGGCGCAGGCTCTTGGTCAGCAGCCGCAGCGCACTCACGCGCACCGACAGCTCACCGGTGCGGGTCTTGAAAAGCGTGCCTTCGGCGCCGAGGATGTCGCCCAGGTCCCAGTGCCTGAAGGCGTCGTACTGAGTCTCGCCGAGCCCATCGCGGGTCATGAACAACTGGATCTGGCCCGAGCCATCTTGCAGCGTGCCGAAGCTGGCCTTGCCCATCACCCGCTTCAGCATCAGCCGGCCGGCGATGACGACGTGAATGGCCAGCGGTTCGAGGTCTTCGTTGGTCGCGTCGCCATGCAGGCGCGCCAGTTCGGCGGCGTGGTGCTTCGGCTTGAAGTCGTTCGGGAAGGCGATGCCCTGCGCGCGAATCGCGGCGAGTTTTTCTCGCCGGTCGGTGATGAGCTGGTTCTCGTCGGCGGGTTGCGACGGCCGGAACGAGGTGGAGGGCGGGGTGCTTGGGGTCATGAACGGGCTTTCGATAAGGGGGCGATCTTAGGCGGGCGAGTGCGCACCCAGTCAGGCGCGCCATCGCGCGCCCGCCGGCGCCCGATAAAATCGCCTGTCGCCCGGGTGGGCTGCCAAAGCCGTGCATGATGCCGATCACCGAACCGAAACCTCAGCCGCACCGGCGCTCGCACGCGCAACCGCAGCCGCAGCCGCACGATGACTTTGCCAGCGCCGTCGAGATCGCGCTTCTGCCCTGACATGGCCGGCCGACATCCCGGGCTGCTGCGCGCCACCCTCCTGCTCCTGTCTGGCGGCGTGCTGGCCCAGGCGCTGCCGTTGCTGCTCGGGCCCTGGCTGGGCCGTCTTTATTCGCCTGGGGAGTTCGGTCACTACACGGTGTTCGCTGCAGTGGCGGCGAATCTGGCGGTGATCGCCTGCGGCCGGTATGACTTCGCCTTGCCGCTGGAGCGCGACGAAACGCTGGCGCGCGACTTGATGGCCTTGTGCCTGCGCCTGCTGGTCGCCACGGTGGTGCTGAGCGGTTTGGTGGCGGTGGCGCTCGTGATCTGGCGCGCGCCGGCCTACTGGGCCTGGCTGCCGCTGGCGGTCGCGACGGCCGGTGCCCTGCAATGGCTGACGCTGTGGGTCACTCGGGCGCAGCGGTTTGGTGCGTTGTCGACGAGCCGCTTCGTGCAATACGGCGGGGGCGCACTCGCCCAGGTGGCGGGCGGTCTGGCGCAACTCGGCACCGCCGGCCTGGTGATCGGCCCGCTGCTGGCCAGTGCGGCAGCGCTCGGCGGGTTGCTCAGGCCGGCGCCGCTCGGGGGTTGGTCGAGCCTGTGGCGCGGGGCGGATGGCGGCTGGCGCGCTGCGGCCCGCAAGCACCGCGAGTTCCCGCTGCTGAACACGCCGCATGCGTTCGCCGGTGCGTTGCAAGACACGCTGGCGGTGGCCCTCGTGGCCGCCTGGACCGGCGACGCAGCGGCCGGCTTCTGGGGCCTGGGCCTGCGCTACCTGAAGGCGCCTGCCTCCCTGGTGGGCAGTGCCGTCTCGCAGGCGCTGTATCCAAGGCTCGTCAACGCGTCGCCCGATGACGCACTCGCTGCGGTGCGCGGCGTCATGGTGACGCTGGCGCTGATGGCCGTGCCGCTGGTGCTGGTGCTGATGCTGTTCGGCCCCGATCTGTTTGCCCTCGCGTTCGGCGAACCGTGGCGCGAGGCCGGCACATTGGCGCGCGCCCTGGCGCCCTACATCGGCCTGCACTTCGTCGCCGCGCCGCTGGCGGTGGTGACCCTGGCCTGGCGCGCCCAGGCCTGGGCCTTGAAGCTGGCGCTGGTCGGGCAGGTGCTGTTCCTCGGCGCATTGCTGGCGGGGTTGCGACTCGGTGGTCTCGTGGCCGGCGCGTGGTGCGTGTCGGCCGCAATGCTGCTGTATTTCAGCTGGTACTTCTGGTCGCTGGCCACCTGGAAGAAGGTTCCCGATGTCGATGCTGCCTAGACCCTGGTTGAACCGCTGGCGGCGCGCGCTGGCGCGGGCGCTGCTGTTTCGCACCGTGTTCGGTGAGCGTTCGCAGGCGGGCCGGGCCCTGCCGCTGACGCGCATCTCGCCGAGCACCTGCATCGAGCACCCCGAAGGCCTGGTGTTGGCGGACGACGTGTTCATCGGCCACTTCAACCTGATCGAGGCGCGCCAGGGCGTGCGCATCGACACCGGCGTGCAGATCACCAACTTCGTCAGCATCCTGACCCACAGCTCGCATCGCAGCCTGCGCCTGATGGGCCACGACTACGGCACCGTGCCGGTCGAGGGGCGTCCCGGTTTTATCGCCGGGCCGGTGCACATCGGTGCCTTCAGTTTCATCGGCCCGCATTGCGTCATCGAGGCCAACACCCAGCTCGGCAAGGGCTGCCTGGTGCGCTCACACAGCCGCGTGCGTGGCCAGTTCCCCGACTTCGCGGTGATCGCCGGCAACCCCGCCGTCGTCGTCGGCGACACGCGCGACGCCGATGCCGCGCTGCTGGCCCTGCACCCCGAGTGGCGCAGCCGCTACGAGGCCTGGGCCGGGGTGGCGAACAGCGCCGCCGGGAGGCGCGCTCCCTGATGCTGCGGATTGCGCTGATCGGTGATGCGCAGAGCCCGCATCTGCTGAAATGGGCGCGCGCTTTGGCGGCCGCTGCCGACGTGGAACTGTGGGTCGCATCGAGCCGCGGTTTTGCGCCCGGCTTCGAGGAACTGGTGCCGCGCGAGCGGCGCTTGGCACTCAACTTCCATCCTGCGCACGCCGGTGGCAACGTCGCGTTGCTGGCATCGCTGCCCCGGCTCGGCGCATGGCTGCGGCGCGTCGATGCCGACTGGCTGCACGCCCACTACCTCACGTCGCACGGCACGCTGGCCTGGCTTGCCAAGCGAGTCTGGCGGCTGCGCGGGCGCATCGTCGGCTCGGCCTGGGGCAGCGACATCCTGCTCGCGCCGCACCGTTCGCAAGCCTACCGTTGGCTGACGCGACGGGTGCTGCGCGCCTGCGTGCTGACCACCAGCGATTCGCGGTTCATGGCCGCGCGAATGCGCGAACTCGGCGCCCGCGAGGTGATGACGTTTGCGTTCGGGCTCGAGTCGTTGCCGGCGCCACCTGGGCCGAAGGATCCGTGGTTGTTCTTCTCCAATCGCGGCCTCGAGCCGGTGTACCGGCCGCAGCGCGTGCTGACCCTGTTTGCCGCCGTGGCGCGGTTGCGGCCCGAAGCACGCCTGGCGCTGGCGAACGACGGATCGCTCGCCGACGCACTGCCCGCACAAGCGCGCGCGGCGGGCCTGACGGTGGGCAGAATCGCCGCAGGCGCGCAGGTCGAGTTCACCGGCCGGCTCGACAGTGCGCAGCAGGCTCGCTGGTACGCGCGAGCGCGCTGGTTCATCAGCCTGCCCGGATCCGATTCAGTGTCGGTGTCGGTGCTCGAAGCGATGGCGCACGGCTGCATCCCGTTGCTGTCGGCGCTGCCCGCGAACCGGGAACTGGTCGACGACGGCAGGAACGGGCTGATCGTGGCCGATGCGGGATTCGACGCGCAGGCCCTGCCTGCCTTGCTCGAACGGGCGGACGAGATTGCCCAAGGCAACCGCCGCTGGGTGGCGCAGCACGGCCTGTTCGCGCCGGCGGTTGCCGGCTTCCTGGCGCGGCTGCGCGAATTGTCGGCGCCATGAAGCTCCTGTGCATCAACCACTGCGCCGGCTCGCCGCGCCACGGCATGGCGTACCCCTGCATGATCGCGCGGCGCCCATGAACATCGTCACCATCGTCGGTGCGCGCCCGCAGTTCATCAAGGCAGCAGTCGTGAGCGCCGCATTGGCGCGGCATGCCGACGTGCGCGAGCGCCTGCTGCACACCGGTCAGCACTTCGACGACAACATGTCGGCGTTGTTCTTCCGCGAACTCGGCGTGCCCGCGCCGGCCTGGAACCTGGGGCTCAGCGGTGGCACGCACGGCGCGATGACCGGGGCGCAACTGGCGGGCATCGAACAGATTTTGCTGACCGAGCGGCCTGACCTCGTGCTTCTCTACGGTGACACCAACTCGACGCTGGCCGGCGCGCTGGCAGCCGCCAAGCTGCACGTTCCGGTGGCGCATGTCGAGGCCGGCCTGCGCTCGTTCAACCGCCGCATGCCCGAGGAGACGAACCGGGTGCTGACCGACCATGTGTCACGCTGGCTGTTCGCCCCGACCGACACCGCAGTGCTCAACTTGCGCCGCGAAGGGCTGCCGGCCGACTGGATTCATCAGGTCGGCGACGTGATGTTCGATGCCGCGCTGCACTTCAGCTTGCTTGCCAAGGCCCGTTCGCGGCGCCATCCGGTATTTGCCGAACTGGCGGGTCGCCCCTTTGTTCTGGCCACCGTGCACCGGGCCGAGAACACCGATGCCCCTGAACGGCTGCGCGCCATCGTGGCCGCACTCGTCGCGCTGGCTGGCGAGATCGACGTGGTCTGGCCGCTGCACCCGCGCACCCGCCAGGTGCTGGCGCAGAGCGGCATAACGCTGGCTTCGAGCGGCACGATGCACTGCATCGAACCGCTCGGCTACCTCGACATGATCGAGCTCGAGCAGGCCGCGCAGATGGTCGTCACCGACTCGGGTGGGGTGCAGAAGGAGACCTTCTTTTTTGGCAAACCCTGCGTCACCCTGCGTGACGAGACCGAGTGGGTCGAGCTGGTCGACGCAGGCTGGAACCGGCTCGCACCGCCCACCTCGGTGGACGCGTTGCGGGCGGCGTTCGACGCGGCGCTGGGGTCGGTCGGCGTGCCGGTTCGGCCCTTCGGCGCGGGCGACGCGGCGCAGCGTATCGCCCGCATCCTGCTGGGGGGGCCGGGTTGAACATCCTGCTCATCAACCATTACGCCGGCTCGCTGCGGCACGGCATGGAATACAGGGCGTTCTACCTGGCGCGCGAATGGGTCCGCCTCGGCCACGCGGTGCTGGTGGTGGCGGCGTCGCAGTCGCATGTGCGCACCCTGCAGCCGGCGTGGCCATCGGCCCTGGCGGGCCGCGCGCAGGAGCGCGTCGATGGCGTCGACTACCTCTGGCTGCGCACCCCGAAGTACCGCGGCAATGGCGTCGGCCGGGTCGTCAACATCGCGGCGTTTTGCCTGCAGCTCGCCTGCAACGCGGCCCGGCTGGCACGCCAGTTCCGGCCCGATGCCGTGGTCGCGTCGAGCACCTACCCGATGGACATCTGGCCAGCCGCGATGATCGCTCGCATGGCCGGTGCCAGGCTCGTGCACGAGGTACACGACCTGTGGCCGCTGTCGCCGATCGAGCTCGGCGGCATGTCTGCGCGGCATCCGTTCATCCGGCTCTGTCAGGCGGGCGAAGACTTCGCCTGCCGGCACTGCGATGTGGTGGTCTCGATGCTGCCGAAGGTGCAGGATCACCTGCGCGAGCGCGGGCTCGACCTGCGCAGGCTGCACATCGTGCCGAACGGGGTGCTGGCCGACGAATGGGACGCGCCCGGCGAGCCGCTGTGCGGCGCACTCGCCGAGCACCTGCGGCAGGTGCGCTTGCGCGGTGCGCTGGTCGTCGTCTACGCGGGCGCACACGGCCTGGCGAACGCACTCGACTCGCTGCTCGACGCGGCCGCGCTGCTCAGGCACGAGGCCTTGGAATTCGTGCTCGTTGGCGACGGCGCGCAGCGCGAGCGGCTGGCCCGGCGCGTGGCCGGCGAAGGCCTGGCGAACGTGCGCCTGTTCGAGCCGATTGCGAAGCGTCAGATCCCCGCGCTGCTGGCCCAGGCGGACATCGCCTACATCGGCTTGCAGCGGGTGCCGATCTTCCGTTTCGGCATTGCACCGAACAAGCTGATGGACTACATGATGGCGGGCTGCACCGTGCTCAGCGCGATCGAAGCCGGCAACGACCCGGTTGGCGAGGCGGGTTGTGGCGCGACGGTGGCGGCCGAATCGCCGCAGGCCATCGCCGATGGGTTGCGCCGGTTGGCGGCGCTGCCGGCCGAAGCCCGGCGGGCCATGGGCCGACTGGGGCGGGAGTACGTGCTCAAGCATCACACATGGCCGGTGCTGGCGCGCCGATTCGTCGAGGCGATGGCGTGAGCGGGGCACGCGAAACCGAGGCCATCCGGGAGCGTTACGCGCGCCGCCCGGACGCAGCGCAAGACCCGCGCTACCAGATGCTCAACCCCGCCGTGTGGCAGTCGGTGCATGAACGGCAGCGCGCCTTGCTGCGGCTGCTGGCCCGCGAGTCGACGCAGGCACTGTCGACCCTCACGCTTTTGGAAGTGGGCTGCGGCTCGGGCGGCAATCTGCTGGAGCTGCTGCGGTTCGGCTTCGACCCCGGCAACCTGAGCGGCATCGAGTTGCTGGAAGACCGCTACGCGCAGGCGCGGCACGCCTTGCCCGCCGCATTGCGGCTGGTGCTGGGCGACGCATGCGAAGCGCTTGTCGCGCCGGCCAGCCTGGACATCGTGATGCAGTCGACGGTGTTTTCGTCGCTTCTCGACGACGCCTTCCAACAGCGCCTGGCCGACGCGATGTGGGGCTGGGTCAAGCCCGGCGGCGCGGTGTTGTGGTACGACTTCACGCTGAACAACCCGCGCAACCCCGATGTTCGCGGCGTGCCGCTGGCGCGGGTGCGTGCGCTGTTTCCGAATGGCCGCGTAGGGGCTCAGCGGATCACGCTGGCGCCACCGGTGGCGCGTGCGGTGACGCGGATTCATCCCGGCTTGTATCCGTGGGTCAATTCTGTGCCGGCGCTGCGAACCCATTGCCTGGCCTGGGTGGTGAAGCCGCAGTGAGTCGCCGTGGCGGCGGCGCAAGGCGGGCGACTCGTTACCTTTGATCGGAGCTGTCCCGGCTGCGCCAAAGCGCCATTCGGTCAAGCTGGGTTGATGGTCTCGCCGGCAGCCCAGCCTTAGAATACGTACTTCACTACATTGCGGATCAGCATGAAGATCGTCACTGCGGCAGAAGCGAACCGCCAGTTTTCCTCGATGCTGCGTGAGGTGGCACAGGGCGGTCGGGTGCTCGTCACGTCGCGCGGCAAGCCGGTTGCCACCCTCGAGCCGGTGCGCCGCGTTGCGACGGCGCGCGCCGACGCGGCGAAGCGCCGCCTGCTGGCGCGCCTGGCAGCGGTCGAGCCGGTGGGTGCGCGCGACTGGGCGCGCGATGAGCTGTACGACTGATGCCGGCGCTGATGCTGATCGCGATCGACACCAACGTGCTGGCCTATGCCGAGGGTGCAGGCGATGCAGCGCGCCATGCACAGGCCGTGGCGCTGCTGACTCGGCTGCCGGATGTCTCGGTCGTCCTGCCGGTCCAGGTGCTCGGCGAGCTGTACCGGGTG
>JANXZA010000120.1 GCA_025355745.1 Rhizobacter sp.
AACATCCGGTCGTGCAGCAGTGGCTGGCCAAGCATCCGCGCTTCAACATGCACTTCACACCCACCTCGGCGTCGTGGCTGAACATGGTCGAGCGGTTCTTCCGCGACATCACCGTCAATCGCCTGCGCCGCGGCGTGTTCACCAGCGTGCCAGAGTTGGTCACCGCCATCGACCAGCACATCACCCATCACAACATCAAACCCAAGCCGTTCATCTGGACCAAGAGCGCTGCCGACATCCTGCAGAAGGTCATTCGGGCCAACAGCCGATTAAGTTCTAAACAGAATGCAACACTACACTAGCGGACGGCGCCGCTGCGTTCTTGTGAGTAGTCTTTTTGCTCATTGCGTCCCTGCGCACCCCTATAAGAAGGTGCCGCGCCAGCCCGCAGGGAAACGGGTTTTCGGGGATCAGCCTATGCGCGGCGTAACGGTCGGCGGCTTCGCTATGGACGCGCCGCGTAGGCTTTGTCGAAGATCGCTTCAAGCCGCGCATCAATGCCGCGCAGGCGGTCAATCACCAGTCTCGCCCAATCGAAATACTCGCGACGCCGTTCGACAGACCAGCCAACGGGCGGCGCCAGCGCCACATCGCGCAGGTTGCATATCTTGTCCGCCAGCTTCACGCGCTTCGCCTTTTGGTCGATGTGGGCGGCATGCTCGATCTGGGCAAGCTTGCGCTGTGCCTTCGGCAGCGACTTGTCGTCGGTCACTTGCTCGACCAGGCGGCGCACCTCGGAGCCAAACTCGCGCTCTATCTCGTCACCCGCCGTGTCGGTGTCCTCGATGGTGTCGTGCAGCAAAGCCGCGCAGAGCGTCGCCGCATCGGTGATGCCGCCCTCCACCGCCAGCACGCTTGCCAGCGACAGCGGATGGTTGATATACGGCGACGCGGCTTCGTCCTTGCGACGCTGGTCGCGATGCTTGTGGGCAGCGAAAAGCGCTGCGTGCAGAACCAAGGCGGCGTCGTTCATGATTGATTTCCTCGATTTTGGTAGCGGCGCTGTCGGCCAGCAGGTAGGCCTATGAAGTGCGAAAAGTTGGGGTCGGGGCCCATGGTGGTGTAGGTACCCATATCAACCGGCCCGACTCTTGAAGGGCAACACCTGGGCGCCGTCACGCAGCGCGTCAAGGTAGTTGGCCCATGCTGTCATCATCGTGCGACGTTGATCCATAAAGTCTGCGCGGTCGTAAGCCATGCCGAGCGGTCCCGACTTGCCGTGCGCGAGCTGCGCCTCAATGACATCTGCCGAGATCCCGGGCAACCGTTCGACCATCAACGTGCGGGCCATAGCGCGGAAGCCATGGGCCGTCATCTCGTCGTTTGTATAGCCCATCCGTCGCAGTGCACCACGAATCGTGTTCTCGCTCATGCAACGTTCGCCGGTCAGCAGCGACGGAAAAACGAACTTACCGTGCCCAGTCAGCGGACGCAGGTCCTTGAGAATCGCTAGGGCTTGCGGCGCCAGTGGCACCAAGTGCGGCCGGCCGTTGACCTTGCCATGCACCGTTCGCTTCATCTTCGCGGCCGGGATGGTCCACATCGCAGCATCGACCTTGATCTCCGCCCACTCCATCGCGCGGATGTTGCCGGGACGCTGGAACAGCAGCGCCGACAGCACGAGCGCAGCCCGCGTGACCGGATGCCCAGCGTAGGCTTCGATCGCGCGCAGCAGCTCCCCTGCACTGCCCGGTTCGAGCACCGCGGCCATGTGCTTGACGGTGACAGGCTTCAACGCGCCGTGCAGATCAGGCGCGGGGCTGCGTTCACATCGTCCGGTCTGGATACCGTATCGGAACACCTGGCCAGCGGTCTGGCGGAGCGTGTGTGCGGTGTCGAGTGCGCCGCGCTGCTCGATGCGCCGCAGCGTGTCAAGCAAGATCGGCGCTGACACTTCCACCAACGGCAGCGAGCCTATCAGCGGGAACAGATCCTTTTCCATTCGCCCGATCCAACGCGCGGAGTAGGCCGGGCTCCAACTGGCCTCTTTGGCGGCGAAGAACTCGCGGGCCACGCCTTCGAAGGTGGTCGCGCTACTAGCCGCGCTGGTGATCTTGTCGGCCTTGCGCTTTTGCACTGGGTTCGTGCCACTTTGCCGCGTCTTGCGTGCGTCGTCGCGAGCAGCTCGGGCCGCTTTCGGACTCACGTCGGGGTAGCTACCAAGCGCCAACCGCGACTCCTTGCCGTCCGGATAGAACTTCCAGAACCAGCGCTTCGAGCCGGCGGGCGAAACCTCAAGGTACAGGCCCGCGGCATCGGAAAGGCGTCGACGTTTCAGGCCAGCTAGGCAAGCGGCGTTTCGGCAATCGGCGTCTGTCAGCATGGCCGGGGGCTTTCGGGTGTCCCGGGCCGGCAAACCGGGGAACGTTCCCCGGTTTTTGGACGGCTGGCCGGTTTGTTCCCCGTATTGTTCCCCCCTTGGACCTCGGATGCAAGGGGTCGCGTGCGGCCTCTTGCGGACGACTCTCGACCCTAACTTGTTGATTTATCTAAGAGAATTGGCCGTCTGTGTAGCTATCCGGAGCCGTACTTGGTGGGCGGTGAGGGTTTCGAACCCCCGACCCCAACAGTGTGAATGTTGTGCTCTACCCCTGAGCTAACCGCCCTGTTTCCTGCCCCGCAAACATGAAGCCCACCACGGTTTGTGGGACCAAAGATTATGCCATAGCACCTTCGGCCGAAGCCACTCCAAACGACCGCCACACCGTCTTGCCGCCGCTCGCCTTGTCGATGTCGCGAAGCAAGCTTTCATGAGCGCCGAGTTCATCGGCACTGGCCTCGATCACGCACAACCCAAGCCGGCTGAAGTCGATGGCCTCGAGCGCCGCCTGCGCCGCGCTGAGGTCGCCGGCCTCGATGACCAGCGAATTCTGGCCGCGCGTCATGCGGATGTAGACCTCGGCGAGCAGGCCGGCGTCGAGCAGCGCGCCGTGCAGTGCCCGGTTCGAGTTGTCGACTTCGAGCCGCTTGCACAACGCGTCGAGCGAGTTCGCCTTGCCGGGGAACATCGCGCGCGCCATCAGCAGGCTGTCGGTGACCTGTGCCACGCCGCCGGGGAACTTCGGCCGGCCGAGGCGGCGCAATTCCTCGTCGAGGAAGCCGACGTCGAAGCCGGCGTTGTGGATGATGATTTCCGCGCCCTCGACGAATTCGAGCAGTTCATCGGCGATGCTGGCGAAGAGCGGCTTGTCGGCCAGGAATTCGTCGCTCAGGCCGTGGATCTTGATCGCGTCTTCGTGGCTGCGGCGTTCGGGGTTCAGGTAGAAATGAAGGTTGCGGCCCGACAGGCGCCGATTCACCATTTCGATGCAGCCGATCTCGATGATGCGGTCGCCGGAATCGGGGCTCAGGCCGGTGGTTTCTGTATCGAGAAAGATCTGGCGCATGAGCCGGATTCTACGGAGCCGATCGGGTCGACGAGGCCGATCCGACTGGCGGGGCGGTGGCCATCGCGCGCCCCCGGCCCCAGACCCACATCGCAACGCCCGCCATCACCATCGGCACGCACAGCCACTGGCCCATGCTCAGGCCGAGCGCAAGCAGGCCGAGAAAGTCGTCCGGCTCGCGGAAGTACTCGGCGATGAAACGGAATACGCCGTAGCCGACCAGAAACGCCCCCGACACCTGGCCAAGACCGCGCCGTGGCTTGGCGTAGAACCACAGCAGCACGAACAGCAGCAGCCCTTCGAGCGCGAACTGGTACAGCGGCGATGGGTGCCGCGCAATGGTCGTTCCCGACTGCGGGAACACCATCGCCCACGGCAGGCTCGGGTCGGCGGCGCGGCCCCACAGTTCGCCGTTGATGAAGTTGCCGATGCGCCCGGACGCCAGGCCGGTGGGCACGCACGGCGCGATCAGGTCGGTCACTTCGAGGAACTGCCGACTGCGGGTGCGGGCGAACAGCGCCATCGCCGCCAGCACGCCGAGCAGCCCGCCATGGAACGCCATGCCGCCCTTCCAGACCGCGAAAATTTCAAGCGGGTGAGCGCTGTAGTAGTCGAGCTTGTAGAACAGCACGTAACCGAGCCGCCCCCCGAGCACCACGCCGAGCACGCCGTAGAACAGCAGGTCTTCGATGTCGCGGCGAGTCCAGCCGCGCTCGGCGAATTGCACAAGCTTGACGCGCTGCGCGCCCAGCCACACAAACAGGCCGAAGGCGACTAGGTAGGTCAGGCCGTACCAGTGGATGGCGATGGGGCCGATCTGGAGCGCGATCGGGCTGAACTGGGGGTGGACAAGCATGCAGTGTGGTGCGGCCGAGGGCGCGGGGAACGGATTCAACGCGAACGATAACTCAGCGCTTTCCGAGGCTTGTCAGCCTTCGCAACTTGCCGGCCGGTGCGCTGCGGCCGCGCTCCAAAGCCCTGCACGAACTCGACGAAGCGCAGCACCGGCGGCGCTGCATCGGCGCGCCACAACAAGCTGGTTTCGCAGTGCGGCGCTTCCTCACTCAGCGCGGCCGGCAACGCGCGATAGACCACGCCCTGTCTCTGCATCTGCATCATCGAACGCGGCACCAGCGCCACGCCAAGGCCGGCCGACACAAGGTTGACGATGGTCTGCATCTGAATCGCCTCCTGCGCGATCAGCGGTGTGACGCCGTGCCGGTGATAGAACGCCAGCACCGCGTCGAACAGCGACGGCGTGGCGGCACGCGGGAAGATCACCAGCGGCTGGGCCAGCAGTTCGGCCGGCTTGAGTCGATGGGCGCGGGCCCAGGGCGCGGCTTCGGGCAGCGCGAGCACGAGCGGCTCGACGCCGAGCGAGCGCTGATTCAAACGTGCACCTGCCCCTGCACTTGCCGATGACGACACCAACGCGTGCCCCGGCGCGTGCAGCATGAATCCGGCGTCGAGCTCGGCGTTCTCGAAGCGGCGCAGTTGCACATCGCCGGTCGCCTCGAACAGTTCGAGCGTGATGCCCGGGTGCACCTCGCGAAACCCGCGCAGCCAAGCTGGCAACGGGCCGAAGCCGACCGTCGAGACGAAGCCCAGGCGGACGCGGCCGAGCTCGCCGGCCGCCGCCTTGCGCGCCAGCACCGGCAGCGCCGCCGCTTGGCGCAGCAGCAAGCGCACCGGCTCGACCAGCGCCGCGCCCACTGCGGTGAGCGCAACGCTGCGCCGCGTGCGCTCGAACAGCAGCGTGCCCAGGCGCCGTTCGAGCTGCTGGATCGCCAGCGTCAACGGCGGCTGCGTCATGTGCATCGCTTGCGCAGCCCGGCCGAAGTGAAGCGCCTCGGCCAGCACCAGAAACTGACGCCAGCTGCGCAGCTCGATGCTGGCTTCGGCCGGGCTGGCGGTGCGGTGGGCCTGAGCGCCGTTCATTTGCCGAGCATATCAATCCGCGCTGAAACTAGGATTGGACGAACCAGCGCCAGCTTTGCATACTGTGCGTCCGTGCAGATCTAAACGTACCGAAAGCCCGCCATGAGCGCCCCCCTCAAGATCAATCGCCGTTCCGCCAACATCACCGAAGGCGTGGCGCGGGCACCGAACCGCTCGATGTACTACGCAATGGGCTACGAGGCGGCCGATTTCAAGAAGCCGATGATCGGCGTGGCGAACGGCCATTCCACGATCACGCCCTGCAACTCCGGCCTGCAAAAGCTCGCCGACGCAGCGGTGGCCGGCATCGAGGCAGCCGGCGGCAATGCCCAGATCTTCGGCACGCCCACCATCAGCGACGGCATGGCGATGGGCACCGAAGGCATGAAGTACAGCCTGGTCTCGCGCGAGGTGATCGCCGACTGCATCGAGACGTGTGTGGGCGGCCAGTGGATGGACGGCGTGCTGGTGGTCGGCGGCTGCGACAAGAACATGCCGGGCGGCATGATGGGCATGCTGCGCGCCAACGTGCCGGCCATCTACGTCTACGGCGGCACGATCCTGCCGGGGCGCTACAAGGGCCAAGACCTGAACATCGTCAGCGTGTTCGAGGCCGTCGGCCAGTTCAGCGCCGGCAACATGAGCGAGGAAGATTTCACGCAGATCGAGCGCCGCGCGATCCCCGGCACCGGTTCGTGCGGTGGCATGTACACCGCCAACACGATGAGCTCGGCCTTCGAGGCGCTCGGCATGAGCCTGCCATATTCGAGCACGATGGCAAACGTTCACGACGAGATCTCCGGCGCTGCTACCGAGGCCGCGCGCGTGCTCGTCGAAGCCGTCAGGGCCGACCTGAAACCGCGCGACATCGTGACGCGCGAGTCGATCGAAAACGCCGTCGCCGTCATCATGGCCACCGGTGGCTCGACCAACGCGGTGCTGCACTTCCTGGCGATCGCGCACGCCGCGCAAGTCGAGTGGACGATCGACGACTTCGAGCGCGTGCGCCAGAACGTGCCGGTGCTGTGCGACCTGAAACCTTCGGGCCGATACCTGGCGGTCGACCTGCACCGGGCCGGCGGCATTCCACAGGTCATGAAGGTGCTGCTCAAGGCCGGCCTGCTGCACGACGACTGCATCACCATCACCGGTAAGACGGTAGCCCAGAATCTCGCCGACGTGCCCGATGCGCCGCGTGCCGACCAGGACGTGATCCGGCCCATCACGAACCCGATGTATGCCCAGGGCCACCTCGCGATTCTGAAAGGCAACCTGTCGCCCGAGGGCTGCGTGGCGAAGATCACCGGCCTGAAGAACCCGGTGATGACCGGCCCGGCGCGCGTCTTCGATGACGAGCAGTCGGCGCTGGCTGCGATCATGGCGAAGCGAATCGTGCCCGGCGATGTGATGGTGCTGCGCTACCTCGGCCCGAAGGGCGCGCCCGGCATGCCGGAGATGCTGGCGCCCACCGGCGCCTTGATCGGCCAGGGCCTGGGCGAGTCGGTCGGGCTCGTTACCGACGGGCGTTTTTCAGGCGGCACCTGGGGCATGGTGGTGGGTCATGTGGCGCCCGAAGCGCATGCCGGCGGCAACATCGCGCTGGTGCATGAAGGCGACTCGATCACCATCGACGCGCACGCGCTGCGCCTGCAGCTCAACGTGACCAATGCCGAACTGGCGGCGCGCCGCGCGGTGTGGAAGGCACCGGCCGCGCGCTACACCCGCGGCGTGCTGGCCAAGTTCGCACACAACGCGTCGAGCGCCAGTTCGGGAGCCGTGCTCGACAAGTTCGACTGAAGCGGCTTCAGCGCGTCAACGCTTTGGCCCCTTGCGCCGCGCCCGCGTGTCCAGCCCCATGGCCGCCAGGTTCTCCTTGCGGCGGTTCTGCTTGCGGGCTTCCATCTTCTCCATTTCGCGCCGCTTGTTCAGGCCCGACCTGTCGGCCCAGGTCCACCACAACGCGGCCAGGATGAAAGGCACCGTGAACTTCCACACGTCGCCGGTGAAGTTCCAGTTCCAGTCGCCGAACGGCCCGATCCCGAGCAAGTTCAGCACGATGATCAGTACACCGACAATGACAAAAAACATGCTTCAAACTCCCTGCGTGGGGCACAGAAGTGCCGGTGCTCCGCCGCGCTGTCAACCGGTGCAGCGCGAAGCCGTTATGCTGAATGTAGTCGAGACCGCCACCCGCACTTTGAATCCAAGGAAATCATGAAACTGTTTCCCACCCTGCTGTCTACCGCGACGATTGCCCTCGCGGCGGCCGCCTCCACCTCAGTGTTTGCGAACCCCGAACTCGCAACGAAAAAGAATTGCATGGCCTGCCATGCGGTCGACAAGAAACTGGTGGGCCCGGCCTACAAGGATGTGGCGGAAAAGTACGCCGGCCAGAAGGACGCCGTCGACAAGCTTGCGCAGAAGGTCTTGAAAGGCGGCACCGGCGTCTGGGGTGCAATCCCGATGCCGGCAAACCCCCAGGTCAGCGATGCCGAAGCGAAGCAACTGGTGCAGTGGATCCTGACCTTGAAATAACTCCGGGCAGTCGCCCGAGATCGATGAGGGCCCCGCTTGCGGGGCCTGCTGCATTTCGGCGGGCAAGGCCAAGTCCGGCGGGCAACCGGATGTACGAAGTGCACTGCGGGCTCAGTGCTTTCCCGCGTAAGTAGCTGACTACCACCCGCCGCGATCGCGGTGGTGCAACACTGGCATGCCAGGCCGCAAAGACGGCAGATGAATTGGCAAGTACATCGGCAAGTACATCGGCAAACGCAGCGGCACCGCCGCCAGCTAAGCCACCCAGGAGATTCCCCATGCGCATCATTCCCATCGGTCGGGCAGCTTCGCCCGACGCTTCGACTTGCGGCAACGACAGCGGCGAACGCAGCGGCGAAGTCCGCAAGCTCGACCTGCCGCTGGCGCGGCGCGATTTCCTCAAAGGCTCCGGCGTGCTGATGGGCACGTTGGCGGCTGGCACGGTGCTCGCCGGGCTCGCGCCTTCGCCCGTCTGGGCACTCGAACTGAAGACCCTCAGCAAGGCCGACGGTCAGACCCTGATGGCGATGGGCCGGGTGCTCTACCCGCACAAGAAGCTGCCCGATGCGGTCTATGCGCTGCTCGTCAAAGACCTCGATGCGAAAGCCGCCGGCGATGCGGCAGCGGCCACACAACTGCGCGACGGCATCAAGGCCCTCGACCAGGCGGCTGGCGGCAGCTTCGCGAAAGCTGCGGCGCCGCGCAAGCTCGCCCTCGTCAAGGCCATCGAAGGCCAGCCCTTCTTCAACACCGTGCGCGGCCAGTGCATCACCTCGCTGTACGACAACGACATGGCCTTCGCGGTGTTCGGCTACCCCGGCTCGGCGTGGGAGAAAGGCGGCTACATCACGCGCGGCTTTCAAGACCTGAAGTGGTTGCCGGCGCCGTCGGCAGCCGCCAGCCCGCCGCCCTACATGGGGTGAGACCCGCATCACAAGATCAGCAGGAGACAGCATGGCAAAAATCGACTTCAACGACGACACCCCTGTCGTCATCATCGGCTCCGGCGCGGGCGGCGGCACGCTCGCCAACGAGCTGGCGCAAAAAGGCATCAAGGTGGTCGTGCTCGAGGCCGGCGCGATGCAGAGCAGCGCCACCTTCATCAACGACGAATGGAAGTCGTTTGGCCAGATCGCCTGGCTCGACCCCCGCACCACCTCGGGCAGTTGGCGGGTCGCGAAAGACTTCTCCGGCCTGCCGGCGTGGGTCTGCAAGACGGTCGGCGGCACCACCACCCACTGGGCCGGCGCGTCGCTGCGTTTGGAGGCGCACGAATTCAAGGCCCGCACCACCTACGGCGAGATCAAGGGCGCGAGCCTGATGGACTGGCCGATCACGCTGGAGGAGCTGACGCCCTACTACGCCCGCGCCGAAGACAAGATGGGCGTGACCCGCACCAACGGCATCCCCGGCCTGCCCGGCAACAACAACTTCAAGGTGCTGGCGGCCGGCGCATCGAAGCTCGGCTACAAGCAAGTTCACACCGGCAACATGGCGATCAACAGCCAGCCGCGTGACGACCGGGCTCGCTGCATGCAGCTCGGCTTCTGCTTCCAGGGCTGCAAGAGCGGCGCCAAGTGGAGCACGCTGTACACCGAGCTGCCGAAGGCCGAGAAGACCGGCAACATGGACCTGCGGCCCGAGAGCCATGTGTCGCGCATCGAGCACGACGCGAAGGGCAAGGTCACCGGCGTCGTCTACTTCGACAAGGACGGCAAGGAACAGCGCCAGAAGGCGCGCGTCGTCTGCGTCGCCGGCAACTCGATCGAAACTCCGCGGTTGCTGCTGCTGAGCGCCTCCAGCATGTTCAAGGATGGCCTGGCGAACAGCTCCGGCCAGGTCGGGCGCAACTACATGCGCCACCTCACCGGCTCGGTCTACGGCATGTTCAAGAACCCGGTCCACATGTACCGCGGCACCACCATGGCCGGCATCATCCGCGACGAGGCGGGGCACGACACCAAGCGCGGCTTCGCCGGCGGCTACGAGCTGGAAACGCTTGCACTCGGCGTGCCGTTCATGGCCGCCTTCCTGAACCCGGGCGGCTGGGGCTCGGAGTTCACCGAGTACATGGACAACTACACCAACCTGGCCGGCATGTGGATCGTCGGTGAAGACATGCCGCGAGAAACGAATCGCGTGACCCTGAACACCAGCGTCAAAGACAAGTGGGGCAACGCCGCGCCCAATGTGCATTACGACGACCACGACAACGACATCGCGATGCGCGAGCACGCGTTCCGCCAGGGCCAGCGCGTCTACGAGGCGGCCGGAGCGATCAAGAGCTACCGCACGCCGCCCTACCCTTCGACCCACAACCTGGGCACCTGCCGGATGGGCGCGTCGGCGAAGGACAGCGTCTGTAACGCCTACGGCCAGACCCACGACGTGAGCAACCTGTTCATCTCCGACGGCAGCCAGTTCACCACCGGCGGGGCCGAGAACCCGACCCTGACGATCGTGACCTTGGCGATTCGCCAGGCCGACTACATCGCCAAGCAGATGACGGCGCGCGCGATCTGAGCGCTGGCTTCGGCTCGCTGCGCAACGCCTAACCGGGAGACAGACCATGTGTGAATACTTCGTCAAGGCCGACCCGATCCTGTACGAACAGCGCACGCGCACGATCCGCATCCACGGCGTGCTCACCAGCATCCGCCTGGAAAACATGGTGTGGGACATCCTGGCCGAGATGGCGGGCAGCGAAGGCTGCACGACCAACAACCTGATCGTGCAGTTTCACGACGAGATCCTCGCCCACCGCGGCGAGGTGCCGAACTTCGCATCGTTCCTGCGCGTCACCGGCATGCGCTTCCTGCGCCGCAAGCTGGGCGATTCGCCGTTGAGCACAGGTGCCTTCCCAAACGTCGTATCGCGCGCGGTGCCGCGCGCCGCATCACCGACCAGCGCACAGGTCGTGCCCATCGCCGCGCGCTCCTGAGCCTGGTTGCACCCACTTCCACCGGAAATTTCATGGCCAAGATCATCCACAGCATGATCCGCGTGCTTGACCTCGAACGCTCGCTCGGCTTCTATGCCGACGTGCTCGGCCTGCACCCGGCGCACCGCCTCGACTTCCCCGACTTCGCGCTCGTTTACCTGCGCAACGCCGAGAACGACTGCGAGATCGAACTCACGCTGAACAAGGGGCAAGTGGAGCCCTACACGCACGGCAGCGGCTACGGCCATGTGGCGGTTGTCGTAGAAGATGCGGCCGCCACCCGCGAAGCGCTCGTCGCCCGCGGCTACGAGCCCGCGCCGGTGAAGGAGTTCAAGCGCGGCGATGAACTGCTGGCGCGCTACTTCTTCATCCAGGACCCAGACGGCTACAAGATCGAGATGCTGGAGCGTCACGGCCACTACCAGTAGCAGCGATAACAGAAAGACGCTGCCGGGCCATCTTGCAACGGCGGTGCAAACCACGCGACAACCGGAGATTCGCATGAAGACAACCCCTACCCTGGTGCTCAACGCACTGATGACCGCCGTCGCCATGGTGGTCGCCACCGCCCTGCCGACGCCAGCGCAGGCGCAGGCGCCGAACATCGAGAACCTGAAGCAGATGAAGGTCTCGGGCGTCGACCCGAACATGCCGCCGGTGCCGCAGGACGGCAAGAACGCCGCCGCGCTGCGCGAGAACCTGAAGCGCGTCAAGTTGCCGCCGGGCTTCAAGATCGACCTGTACGCGGTGGTTCCCGACGCGCGCCACATGGCCGTCGCACCGAACACCAACATGCTCTTCGTCGGCACCCGCAAGAACACCGTCTGGTCGGTCACGAACCGCAACAGCGGCGATGTCGCCACCGAGGTCAAGCCGTTCGCGCCGTCGGCCAAGTTCAATGTGCCAAACGGTGTCTGCTGGACCAAGGACGGCTTCCTCGTCGTCGTCGAACACAACCGCGTGTTGAACTTCCCGGCCGCCGAATTCTTCTATGAAGGCGGCGATGTGGCGGTGATCGAGACCGTGCCCCAGGGCAAGCTGATCCCGCCCGAAGAAGAGTCGTACAACCACCACGCACGCGTCTGTCGCGTCGGGCCGGACGGCATGCTCTACATCGCGATAGGCCAGCCGTACAACGTACAGCCGCGCAACAAGATCGACCTGTTCAACAAGGTCGGCATTGGCGGCATCGTGCGCATGAATGCCTTCGATGGCTCGAAGCGCGAGGTCTACGCCACCGGCATCCGAAACTCGGTTGGCATCGAGTTCAGCCCGACCGACAAGACGCTCTGGTTCACCGACAACCAGACCGACGGCATGGGCGACGACATTCCCGAAGGCGAGATCAACCGCGCCACCAAGGCCGGCCAGTTCTTTGGCTACCCGTGGAAACAAGGCAAGACCCGCATCACCGATGAGGGCTACGACAAAGACCCGCTGCCGGCCAACATCGTCGACCCGCAGGTCTATACCGTGGCCCACGCGGCCGATCTGGGGCTGGCGTTCTACACCGGCAAGGCCTTCCCCGCCAAGTACCAGGGCGGGCTGTTCTCGGCCCAGCACGGCTCGTGGAACCGCACCACGCCAGTCGGCGCACGCATCATGTTCACGAGCATGAAGAGCGACGGCACCGCCGACAAGACCGAGGTCTTCGCCGACGGCTGGCTCGACGCCGCCACCGGCCTGTACCGCGGCCGCCCGGTCGATGTCGCGATGATGAAAGACGGCTCGATGCTGATCAGCGACGACTTCGCCGGTGCCTTGTACCGCGTCAGCTACGTGGGTGATGCGAAGTAGAGGCGAAGTAGATGCGAAATAGACCCGAAGCAGGCATGCTGCGATTCGCGCTGATCCCGGTCGCCCTGGCGATCGGGATCAATGCGGCCCCGGCCGGGGCCGCTGGCGAAGGCGGGCTGGAAGCCGGCCGGCAGAAGGCGCAACTGTGCGCGGCCTGCCATGGCCCGCTCGGCCTGGCGACGATTGCCAACACGCCGAACCTGGCCGGCCAGCCGGACGTCTACCTCAGCGAGCAGCTGAAGGCCTATCGCAGCGGCAAACGCAGCCACGACATGATGTCGCTGATTGCCAAGCCACTGACCGATGCCGAGATCGCCAACCTTGCGGCCTGGTATTCGTCGCTGCAGATCGAACTCAAAGACAAGCCCTGAGTTGCTTTGCTTTCCTCACTCTCCCTCTTGGAGAGGGAGGAAAGCACTCCTTCAGCCGGGCAGCGCTTCGATGCAGGCGCGGACCTCAGACGACACGCTGAACCGCTCGCCATGCTTGCGCGCCAGCGCATCGGCATTCGCGAAGAACGTCGCTCGCCCTTCCGACTCGATGAACTGCATCGCCCCGCCAGTCCAGGCCGGGAAGCCGATGCCGAAGATCGATCCGATGTTGGCATCGGCCACGTTCGTCAATACACGCTCGGTCAGGCAGCGTGCGGTCTCGATGGCCTGGCGGTACAGCAGGCGCTGCTTCAATTCATCGATCGATGCCGTCACGCCCTCGCGCTCGAACAGCGGCTTCAGCTCCGGCCAGAGCCGCTTCGCCTCGCCCTTCGGATAGTCGTAGAAGCCGCCACCACCGGCGCGCCCCGGGCGCTTCAGTTCCTTCACCATGCGCTCGACCAGCCGTTCGCCCGCGCCCGGCGCCACCTTCTTGCCGACCGCCGCCAGGTCGGCCCGCATCTGGTCCATCACGTGCACCGACAACGACAGCGAGGTCTCGTCCAGCACCGCCAGTGGCCCGACCGGCATGCCCGCCGCCAGCGCCGCGTGTTCGATCAGCGGCGCCGCAATGCCTTCGGCCAGCATCGCCGCGCCCTCCATCACAAAGGTGCCGAAGACACGGCTGGTGAAGAAGCCACGCGAGTCGTTGACGACGATCGGGATCTTGCCCAGCGCGCCGACGAAGTCGAACGCGCGGGCGATGGTCTCGTCGTCGGTGAGCGCGCCGCGAATGATCTCGACCAGCTTCATCTTGTGGACCGGCGAAAAGAAGTGCAGGCCGACGAACTTGCCGGGCCGCGCGCTCGCTTCGGCCAGGCCGGTGATCGGCAAGGTCGACGTGTTCGAGGCGAACACGCCGCCTGCTGCCAGCATCGGCTCGGCCTCGCGTGTGACGGCGGCCTTCAACTCGCGCTGCTCAAACACCGCCTCGATGATCAGCTCGCAGCCGCGCAGGTCGGCGGCGTCGGCCGCCGGCGTGATGAGGTTCAGCAGACCGGCCTGCTGCACTTCCGTCATGCGGCCCTTGGCAACCAGCGGCGCAGTGATGCCGCGTACCGCCTCGAAGCCGGCGCGGGCCTTGTCGATCGTCACATCTTTCAACACGCAAGCCATGCCGCGTGACGCGGTGGCGTGGGCAATGCCCGCACCCATCATGCCGGCGCCGAGCACGCCGACTTTTGATGGTTTCCAGCGTGGGAACTCGCCGCCGGGCCGTCCCAAGGCGGGTTCGCTCCCCCCGGGGGGCGACGCCGCAGGCGTCTTGGGGTCGTCATTTCCAGGAGGCCGTGACTTGCCCGACCTGATCGCGTTGATGTTGAAGAAGAACGCCGTCACCATGTTCTTCGTCGTCTGGCCGACCATGGTCTTCGCGAGCTTGCGGCTTTCGATGCGGGTGGCGGTGTCGTAGTCGACCAGCGCGCCTTCGACCATCACTTCCAGGATCGCCTGCGCCGCCGGGTACAGCCCGCGCGTCTTCTGCGCCAGCATCGCCGGCGCGACCACCAGGCCGGCCGCGATCTTCGGGGTCGACGGCGTGCCACCCGGAATCCGGTAGTCCTTGCGGTCCCAGGGCTGCACGGCATCCGGGTGCTCGGCGATCCACGCCAGCGCCTGGGCGCGCAAGGCGTTGATGCTGTCACCCAGACCATCGACCAGCCCGAGTTGCAGCGCTTCCTGAGGGCCGAACAGCTTGCCTTCGATCAGGTAGGGCTGGGCCGCCATCAGGCCGAGCAAACGAACCGTCTTCGTGATGCCGGTGGCACCCGGGATCAGGCCGAGCGAGACCTCCGGCGTGCCGTATTGAATCTTCTGGTCGGCCAGCGAAAAGCGCGCGTGCGCGACCAATGCCAGCTCCCAGCCTCCGCCCAGCGCCGCGCCGTTCAGCAGCGCCACCACCGGCCGGCCCAGCGTCTCGATGCGGCGGAAGCTGCGCTTCAAAGCTTCGATGCTGCGAAAGCCTTCGGCGGCGTCTTCGGCCTTCAGCTTCAATACGCTCTTCAGTTCGGCACCGGCAAAAAAGGTGGTCTTGGCCGATGCCAGCAACACGCCCTTGATGCGCGGCTTGTCGCGCTCCAACGCATCGGCCGCCTCGGCCATGTCGGCCTGCCACTGCGGGGTCATCGTGTTGACCGGCGCGCCGGGCGCGTCGAAGGTCAGTGTGGCGATGCCGTCGTCACCCAGCTCGTAGCGAATCGCATCCATGCTCAGACTCTTTCAATGATGGTTGCGATGCCCATGCCGCCGCCGACGCACAAGGTGACGAGGCCGCGCTTCAACTGCCTGCGCTCCAGCTCGTCGAGCAAGGTGCCGACCAGCATCGCGCCGGTGGCGCCCAGCGGATGGCCGAGCGCGATCGCGCCGCCGTTCACATTGACCTTCTCGTGCGGCACGCCGAGTTCCAGCATGAAGCGCATCGGCACCGCCGCGAAGGCCTCGTTGACCTCGAACAGATCGATGTCGTCAATCGTCAATCCGGCCTTCGCCAGCACCTTGCGCGTGGCCGGCATCGGGCCGGTCAGCATGATGGTCGGGTCGGCGCCCGACAAGGCGGTGGCGACGACCCGGCCGCGCGGCGTCAGCCCCATCTCGCGGCCCTTCGCCTCGCTGCCGATCAGCACCGCCGCGGCGCCATCAACAATGCCCGACGAGTTGCCGGCCGTGTGCACATGGCGGATGCGCTCGACCTGCGGGTAGCGCGCCAGCGCCACCGCATCGAAGCCCATCGCGCCGAGGTCGACGAAGGCCGGCTTCAACGCGCCCAGGCCGTCGAGCGTGGTGCGCGGCTTGATGAACTCGTCGCGCTTCAGCACGGTCAATCCGATCGCGTCTTGAACCGCGATCACCGAGCGGTCGAAGCGGCCTTCGGCCTGCGCGGTGGCGGCGCGCTGCTGCGAAGTGAGCGCGAAGCGGTCCACGGCCTCGCGGTCCCAGCCGGCGAGCGTGGCGATCAGGTCGGCGCCGATGCCTTGCGGCACGAAGCCGGTGGCGGCATTCGTCTCGGGGTCTTGCGCCCAGGCGCCGCCGTCCGACCCGATCGGCACGCGCGACATGCTCTCGACGCCGCCCGCCACCACCATGTCTTCCCAGCCGCTCGCGACCTTCTGTGCCGCCAGGTTCACGGCCTCCAGGCCGGAGGCGCAAAAGCGGTTGATCTGCATGCCGGCGACGCGGCAATCCCAGCCCGCTTTCAAGGCGGCCGTCTTCGCAATCACCGAGCCCTGTTCGCCGACCGGCGAGACCACGCCCATCACCACATCGTCGAGCTGTGCCGGGTCGAAGGCGAGGCGCTGTTGCAACTGCGTCAGCAGGCCGGCGAGCAACTCGACGGGTTTCACCTCGTGCAGGCTGCCGTCCTTCTTGCCCTTGCCGCGCGGCGTGCGCACGGCGTCGAAGATCATTGCGTTCGGCATCGTGAGTTCTCCCGTTGACAAGCCATTATGGCGACGGGCACACTGGCCGACAAGTCACCAAGCAAGTGCTTGGTTGCGCAGATTTTTGGGGTCACCTTGCCTGACCCAAGAACGCACCGAGAACGCACCCGAGATCGCACCCGATGCCTCAATACCAATCGGTCTTCCAGCCCGGCCTGTTCGCTGGCAAGGTGGTGGTCGTCACCGGCGGCGGCTCGGGCATCGGGCGCTGCACGGCGCACGAACTCGCGGCACTCGGCGCGGCGGTGGCGATCGTCGGGCGCAAGACCGAGAAGCTCGATGCGGTGCGTGCAGAGATCGAAGCGGCAGGCGGCGTGTGCTCCACCCACAGATGCGACATCCGCGAAGAGGATGCGGTGCGCGCTACCGTGGCGGCCGTGCTCGAACGCCACGGCCGCATCGACGGCCTCGTCAACAACGCCGGCGGCCAGTACCCGGCGCCGCTGGCCACCATCAGCGCCAAGGGCTGGGACGCCGTGGTGCGCAACAACCTCACTGGCGGCTTTTTAATGGCGCGCGAATGCGTTACCCAGTGGATGGGCGATGAGGCTGCGGGTGACTGCGCCATCGTCAACATCATTGCCGACATCTGGGGCGGCATGCCCGGCATGGGCCACTCGGGCGCGGCACGCGCAGGCATGCTCAACTTCACCGAGACGGCTGCGCTCGAATGGGCGCCGATCCGCGTCAATGCGGTCGCACCGGGCTGGATCGCATCGAGCGGCATGGACCAGTACCCGCCGATGATGCGCGAGACGATCCGCGGCATGAAGAATCTCGTGCCTTTGCATCGCCTGGGTACCGAGAGCGAGGTCTCGGCCGCGATCACCTTCCTGCTCTCACCCGCCGCGTCTTTCATCTCCGGTGCCTGCCTGCGCATCGATGGCGCAGCGCCGAACGCCAAGCGCATCTGGCCCGAAGTGGGCACCGGCGGCAGCACCAAACCCTTCGAAGGCTTCCACCTCGCGACCACGCCCAAGGTGCTGCAAGGCTGACCCGACACCCCACAAGGAAACCCCCGATGCAACTCACCCACGAAC
>JANXZA010000135.1 GCA_025355745.1 Rhizobacter sp.
GGATCAAACTCTTCAGTTCGATCTCGCTAATCTTCTACCTACTCAAAGTATCGACAAAAACTTCACTTGCATGAAACTCTTCTCTCTCCAGTGAGCGTTTTAAGTCCAAAAGACTTCGACTCCCCAAACCAGCCCTCTCAGGCCAGCTCAGCTCGTCTCAGCACCCCAACCTAAACGCCCACACTTATCGGCTGTTAGTTTTTAAAGAACTTTTATTCAGCAACCACTTCGCGATTGCCGCCTGACCCTGCGCTTTGCAGTTCCGATCGAAGCCTGCGAGTGTGACACAGATCCGAAATCTGCGTCAAATTTCCAAGCTTATGAGGCGCCTGACAGCGAGCGTCCACTTCCGTGTCACAAGCACCTTGCCAAGCCGACGACTATAACACTAGCGCGACACCCTGCAAACCCGTTCGCCGCTCGGCGACATCACACCAGCATTCAGGCGGCAAGTTTCGGGGGAGGGCACATCTCCATCGCAAGCCCGGCGCAGTGACTTTCCGGCTCATCTGCGCCGAGCACCCGCTCTACCTGGGCCGCCCAACGGCGCGCGTCTGTCCTCAGAACTGTTTGCTTGATCGAGGCGATTTGAGACGGGTGCATCGAGAAGCTTCGAAGTCCCATGCCGAGCAGCAATTCGGTGAAGGCCGGGTCTCCGGCCACTTCTCCGCAGATGCAAACGCCCTTTCCGACGGCGCGCGACTGGGCGATGGTCTGTGACAGGAGGCGCAGTACCGCCGGGTGCCACGGGTCGTAAAGATGCGCCACAGCTTCGTCGGCGCGATCAATGGCGAGCGTGTATTGGATGAGGTCGTTGGTGCCGATGGAAACGAAGTCGAAGTAGCGCAAGAAGCTCGGCAAAACCAGAGCTGCTGCCGGCACTTCGATCATGGCACCCACCTCGACATTCGAGAACGCCTTGCCCGCTTCAGTGAGTTGCACGCGCGCGCGCGCAAGGGCCTCGAGCGTGAGTCGCACTTCGCTGAGGTGCGCCACCATGGGTATCAGCAACCTGACCTTGCCGTAGGCGCTGGCCCGAAGAATGGCGCGCAGCTGTTGTCTGAACATGCCGGGCTCTGAAAGGCTCCAGCGAATCGCCCTCAACCCCAGCGCCGGATTCAACGCGTGCTCGTGGCGCAACTCGTTCGCGGACATGCGGTCAAGCGGCTTGTCGGCGCCGATGTCCACGGTCCGGATCGTCACCGGCATCCCCTTCATCGTCTCGACAACCGTGCGATAGGCCTCGAATTGCTCATCTTCGCCGGGCAATTCCCCGCCGCGATTCATGAACAGGAACTCGGTTCTGAACAGACCCACCCCAACGGCACCAGCGTCGAGTGCCGCCACCGCATCAGCAGGCAGTTCGATGTTCGCGAGCAACTCGACGCGTTCTCCATCAAGCGTGACCGCAGGTGTATGACGCAGGCGCGACAACCGTTCGCGTGACAAGGCGCTCTGGCGCTGCCGAAATCGATACTCTTCGAGAACGATTGACGACGGATCAACGATCACGATGCCTGCATCGCCATCAATCACGATCCAGTCATCCTGGCGAATGATGCGGCTCGCCTCGCGGGCGCCGACGACGGCGGGGATGTCCATGCTGCGCGCCACGATCGCCGTGTGCGAAGTCTTGCCGCCGACATCGGTGACGAAGCCGGTGAACACACTGCGCTTGAACTGCAGCATGTCGGCCGGCGCGATGTCGTTGGCCACCAGCACCAGCGGATCCTCACCCGCGAAATCGCGGGCTTGCACGCCGGGAGCCGGCGCAAACGAATCGGCTGGGCCACGCGCCATTGCGCGCAGCAGGCGCTCGACAACCTGCTCGAGATCAGCCTTGCGTTCGCGCAGGTACTCGTCCTCCATCTCGTCGAATTGCCGGGCCAGTACTTCGAGCTGGGCGGACAACGCCCATTCAGCGTTGTAGTGGCGGTCACGAATCCACTGCTTGGTGGCGCCCGTCAGCGTCTCGTCGCGCAGCAGCATCAGGTGCACGTCCAGTAACGCCGAGAGTTCAGCGGGAGCCTCGGCGGGCAGGTCGCGCTGCAGCGTGCTCAGTTCATGAGCGACCGCATTGCGGGCACTGCGCAAGCGGTCGATTTCGGACTCGACCCGGTCCGGCGAAACGAAGTAATGCGCCACATCGACCCGGCTCGACGCGACAAGCACGGCTCGGCCGATCGCGACCCCGCGTGACACCGGCAGACCGAACAGCTGGAAGCTCATTGCATTGATCCTAGCAGCGCGTACCGCCGCCTCGCAACAGGGCTTGCCAGCGATGAAGGGGCGGGCCAGCCGAGTCGACTCAAACCCGCTCGCCAGCCGTCACCGCGTCGTCATGACTGCTTCATCGCGCCGTCACCACGCGCGGCGACGATCGGCGAAGCTTACCCACCGGAGCACGCGATGCGGGACCTGCCCCTGCCGACTTTTCCGATCTCTGACCTGACCGCGCGTGCCGTGCCTCGGAGGTCACTTCACCGCCGCGAGACGTCCGCAGCAGCGCCGGCTGCTGACAACCATCGTTTCGAAGTGGTTTGGGCTCGCGATGAAAATGACGTTCGCCAGGCGCAGCAGCTGAGATACCTCGTGTTTGCGGGCGAGATGGGCGCGCGGCTGATGCCGCCCGCAGGTTCGCCACTCGCACACGACATCGACGTCTTCGACCCCTTTTGCGAACACCTTCTGCTGCGCGCACGTCGTCACGACGGCGGTCCCGGCGCGGTCATCGGCACGTACCGGGTGCTCACACCCGCCTCGGCACGACGGGTCGGCGGCCTGTACGCCGACTCCGAATTCGACCTCACGCGGCTGCGCCCCTTGCGCGCAAAGATGGTGGAACTCGGTCGCGCTTGCGTCCACCCTGACTGGCGCTCTGGCGGCGCCATCTTGGCGCTGTGGGCCGCGCTGGCGGCATTCATGCAACGCAACCAACTTGACACGATGATCGGTTGCGCGACCGTGAGCATGCGCGACGGCGGCCACGTCGCAGCCAGCCTGTGGGAACAACTGTGCAAGACCCACCTGGCACCGATCGAATGGCGGGTTGCACCCCGCCTGCCCCTGCCCGTGGACGAACTGCAGAACACCTTGAAGGTTGACGCGCCACCGTTGATCAAGGGGTACTTGCGCTGCGGCGCCAAGGTGCTTGGCGCTCCTGCCTGGGACCCCGACTTCAACACCGCCGATCTGCCGATGCTGTTGCGAATCGACGACCTGCCGACGCGCTACGGCAGGCACTTTCTGGGGCGTTGATGGCGCAGCTTTATTGACGCGCCAAGACGCCCGCACCGCGTCGGTTCAACCCAACCCGATCCGCCGCACTGCCTACTGACCCTCGCCGAACTTGTCATTGATCAGGGCCATGACGGCGCTCATCGCCGCTTGCTCATCCGAGCCTGCAGTCTCGATTTCAATCACAGACCCGATCCCGGCGGCGAGCATCATCACGCCCATGATGCTTTTCGCATTGACGCGCCGCTCATTGCGGGTCAGGAACACGTCGCACTGAAAGCTGCCAGCCAGCTTGGTCAGCTTTGCCGATGCCCGCGCATGCAAGCCCAGCTTATTGATTATGGTCAGGCTTGTCTTGATCATTGGCACCTGGCTTGAGAGTCTGGTTCTGGGGTTTCGAACTGGCCACCTGCATGACGCCTTGCGTCGCGCCCGCCATCGCGCGCATCACGACCGCCTCGAGCGGCTCGTTCGCGTAGCACAGCGAGCGCCACAGCATCGGCACATTGACACCCGCGATCACACGCACCTGCACCCCATCGCCAAGGCGCTGTGCCACGTTGCAGGGGGTGGCGCCAAACACATCGGTAAAGACAACCGCCTCGGGCGACCTTACGCGTGCCAGCATCTCCTGAGCCCGGGCCTCGACTTCCTCGATCGGCATGTCGGGCAGCACATCCAGCGCCTCTAGCACGCACGAACAATCGGGAAACGTGTGCTGGGCAACCGCCTTTAAGGAAGACGCGAGCGGCGCATGGGCGATGATCATCATTCCGGGCATGGTGCGAATCTAACGGCAGTTAAGTGGAACGTCTCCAGCGCAGGTGCGGGCACAACGGCAGTTCATCACAGGCATCACACAACCGGCTTTCCAACTGCACCGTGGATACAACGCGTCACGTCGAAGCCGCGCCGACAGCCTTGCCATTTGATCGCCACGTTGGCACCGGGGTGCGATCCGCTGTGCAAGTGCACGTCTCATGGAGGAAATTTGAGGCCGTCAAAAAAGGTCTCCACCCACTGCGACGAAGGCTCGGCGCCAATCACCGTGGCCTGATACACGCGCAGGCCCTTCGCGAAAAAGGCGGCATGAACATGGACCGCGCTGCCGCCCGGAAGGGTTCCGCCCGTCGACAGCCGAACGGCCTGCGGGTTCGGGGTCATTCCCGCGATGTTGGCGGGCGCAAGTCGGTGGGCGGCCCCGTGCACATTCGCCAGCGCAATCGAGCGCATTTCGCCGAGCGTGACGATGACCCGCGCGGGGTCGGCAACGTCCAGAAAGCCGAGCGCAAAAGTAGAGCCCCCCGCAGCGCAGACAAGCATCTCCATGCGCACGGGCGCGTCGGCCACCCGCACAGGCCTGACATGGTGATCGGGGCGACACGGAAACAGGGTCACTACGCCGCTGCCTTCGGCGCTGAACTCGCGCCAGTTGGCTTCGGGCGCACATGCCGCCAGCCCAGTGGCAAGCAGCGCGGCACCGATGACTGACGTTGGTTTCATCACTCCATTATCCCGGCCCAAACCTTGTCAGCCACCGCAGATGACGATCCAGCAGCGACAGCTCCATAAATGCGACAAACCGTGAATTCCGCACCCCCCGGGTAAGGGGTAAACCGCAGCAGGGCACTGGCGCATTGTCCTGTCGAGGCCGAAACTTGCCTCCACGTCGACGCGGTCCCCGCGGCGGGCGGATGCGGAGGCATCCACGAACGTCCTGATCGCGTAACGACCCGTCAACAAGTCCAGCCCGCCCCGGTCCCGGTTGCGGTCTGTGAACCCAAAGGAAGTGAGCATGGACATGTCCGAAGTCGGCCGCCCCCCGGTGGCAGCAAATGGCTCCGCGAACCCCTCGTCCGCAGACAGCCGGGCGCCGAACGAGCGCTGGCACGAACTGGTGGCGCAAATCGGCGCCGAGGTCGCCGCACCGCTGACGGCAGCGCTTGAGCGCATCAACACGTTGATCAGCACCGGGCGCATCGATCGCCTTGGCTTGCGCGCCCTGCGCGACGAGGTCGAGGCGGCACGCCAGGTCGGCATGGTCGGCCAGCAGTTGACTCGCTTCGCCTCCGGCCGGCTGCGCCAGTCGCACGAGCGCCTGCAACTGGCAGATGTGTTGAACGGCGTGCTCTCGCACCGCTCGCGCGAGACCCAGGCGCGCGGCATCACCCTCAAACCGATGCTCAAACCGGCCGAGGTCATCGTCGACGCGTCACTGCTGTTCAGCCTGCTCAACTCGATACTCGACTGGGCGCTGGCCAATGCGCAGTCGAGCATCGAGTTTGCAATCGACATCAAGACCTGGCCGGCCCATGCGCGCCTGAGCTGCCGCTTCGCGCACCGACCGATCGACGAACTCGACGACGGCGCCCGTGCCGTCGCGCCGCGCGGCCTGGACTCACTGACCTGGCGCTTGCTCGAACAGACCGCGTGGACGATGGGCCTGCTGGTCGAGCGCAAGGACGAAGGCCATGTCTCGCTGCTGACCCTGGAGTTCCCGCGCACCGCAAGCAATGAAATGGAAGGCGTCAGCGCGCTCGAGATCAACGACGGTTTTGCGCCCTCCACAAATTCGCAACCACTGGCCGGCAGCCATGTGCTGGTGATCGCCTCGCGGCGCGAAATGCGCGTGCAGATTCGTGACGCGCTGCGCAACATGAGCCTGATCATCGACTTCGTCAATTCGGTCGAAGAGGCGGTGGGTTTCTGCCGCGAAGGCCTGCCTCACGCCATCATCATTGAAGCGATCCAGAGCGGCGAACGCTTCGCCCAGTTTCGCGACGAGATCACCACCGAGGTGCCCGACTTCGTCTTCATCGAAATTGTCGAAGAGGGCAACGCCTTCGAACTGTCCAGCTTCAGCGGCACGAACGTGGCGCGCGTGGGCCGCGAGGTGCTGGCGAATTCGCTGCCGCCGGCGCTGATGTTCGAACTGTCGAAAGGCATCTGAACCCATCGGCCCGCCAACGCAAGGCTGATCACCAGCCCGGCTCGTGCATTGCGTTCGTGGACGCTCGCGCGGTCAGCGTATCGAGCCGAACACCTTTGACAGAATGGCGCTTCCGGTACCGACCGGGTCCTTGCGAATCTTTCGCTCTTCCTCACCGATCATCAGGTACAGGCCGTCCAGGGCCTTGCCGGTCACGTACTGCTGGATGTTGGCGTCGTCCTTGCGCAGCAGCCCCAACCCGGCCGCCTTGCCGGCCACCGCGTTGTACTTGTCGGCGAGCGACACCTTTTCGGTCGCACGCGTCACGATCGGCAGGAACTTCACACCCAGCGGCTCACGCGTCTTGGTGGAAAAGAACTGCGTCACCGAAGTGTCAGGGCCGGAGATGATGTTCTTCGCGTCGGTCAGGCTCATCGCCTTGACGGCGCTCACCAGCAGCGCCTTGGCCTGCGGTACCGCCGCCTCGGCGGCACGGTTCATCGCGGTCACGAGTTCATCCACGCGCTGTTGCTGGCCGGTGTACTTCAAGAGTTTGGCGGCCTCGTTCAGGAAGCCGGGCAACTGGATGCGCACCTTGTCGTTGTCGAGAAACCCGCCGCTGCGGCCGAGCAACTCGACCGCCGCCACCGCGCCGCGTTCCAGCGCCGCGCGAATGCCGAGCGCGGCATCACCCTGCGTCAACTCCGCCGCATCGGCGGCCGGCATGGCACCGAGCCCCCACAGGCCAGCCACCCCCGCGATCCCTGCCGTAAAATTTCGACGCTGCATGAGAAAACTCCTTTGAAACTGGCTCACCAAATCGCTGCGGGCATTGTGACCCTCGCCGTTGCCGTCGGCGGCGTCATGGCCTACCGGGCGTTCGGGGTGATTCAAACCGCACCGGATGTGGCCTACACGCTGCTGGACCGCAGCCAGTCCAGCCTGCACCAACTTCGCGGCAAGGTCGTGCTGGTGAATTTCTGGGCCACCAGTTGCGCGAGCTGCGTGCACGCGATGCCGCAGATCGTCGCCCTGAACGAGAAGTTCAAGTCTCGCGGCTACGAGACCCTGGCGGTGGCGATGCGCTACGACCCACCGGCCCATGTGATCCATTTCGCCGAGAGCCGCAAGCTGCCGTTCGGTGTCGTGATCGACAACACCGGCGAGATCGCAAAGCGCTTCGGCGAGGTTCAGCTCACGCCCACCAGTGTGCTGATCAACCAGCGCGGCGAGATCGTCAAGCGCTTCGTCGGCGAGCCCGATTTCGCAGCGCTGCACCGCCTGGTCGACAAGCTGCTGACGCCGGGCTGATCAGCGCGGCGCCAAGCCTATGGCGATGCAGGAGATTTTGAGAAAATTCTGCCGTTCCGCGACTTGAATTTCAGAAGCCATTGAGAAATACTCTAGGAGCCTGTCGGGCTTGAGCCTCGTGGAGGTGCCGAGCCGGCCGCGTGTCGGCTTTCGCGGCGGCCGCGAGGCGGATTCGGCCGCCGCGAGGCACCTGATCGACTTGCGAAGCTCCTTGGGCTCGGTGCAGGGCTATG
>JANXZA010000147.1 GCA_025355745.1 Rhizobacter sp.
GAGGCGACGATCCGCCGCGTGATCGCCGATGCCGCTGCGGGCTGTCCCGGCATCACGGTCGAGATCAGGCGCCTGCTGCTGGCCAACGCGCTGCAGCCGCTGCCCGGCAACCGGCCGCTGGTCGAGGCGCTGCAACGGCACGGCGAGGCGGTCTTCGGCGAACCGATCCCGACCTCGGGCACGCCGCTGTACACCGACGTGCGCCTGTACGGCGAGGCCGGCATCCCGGCCGCGATCTACGGCGCCGGGCCGCGCACGGTGTTCGAGTCGAACGCGAAGCGCGCCGACGAGCACCTGGTTCTCGAGGACCTGCGGCGCGCGACCAAGGTCGTCGCGCGCACGCTGTTCGATCTGCTGCACTGAGACGGCGAGCCACGCGCGTCGCCGGCGCTCGCGCCGCGCTGGTCGGCGCGAGCCGGGTTGGATCAGGCTCGGTGTTAGCCCTCGTCCCCTGCCCCGAAACGGGGCACGGGCACGAAACTTGAATAAAGTCCGGGATCGACTCCCACGACCTCCCGAGGAACCTTCCCATGAGCCTGAAAGCCGCTGCCGGCGCGATCCTGACCACCGTGGGCATGCTGGGCGCCCTGCCCGCCGTCGCCCAGGAGACCCCGATCAAGTTCCAGCTCGACTGGCGTTTCGAGGGCCCGGCCGCGCTGTTCCTGGTGCCCGAGGCGAAGGGCTACTTCAAGGCCGAGAAGCTCGCCGTCACCGTCGACGCCGGTAACGGCTCCGGCGGCACCGTGACGCGGGTCGCCTCGGGCGCCTACGACATGGGTTTCGCCGACCTCGCGGCGCTGATGGAATTCCAGGCCAACAACCCGACGGTCCCGAACAAGCCGGTCGCGGTGATGATGGTCTACAACAACACGCCGGCCGCCGTGCTGGCGCTGAAGAAGTCCGGCATCAGGACGCCGGCCGACCTGAATGGCAAGAAGCTGGGCGCGCCGGTGTTCGACGCCGGCCGCAAGGCCTGGCCGATCTTCGCGAAGGCCAACAACATCGGCAACGTCTCCTGGACCGCGATGGACCCGACGCTGCGCGAGACGATGCTGGTGCGCGGCGACATCGACGCGATCACCGGCTTCTCGTTCACCTCGCTGCTGAACCTCGAGGCGCGCGGCGTCAAGGCCGACGACATCGTCGTGCTGCCCTACCCGAACTACGGCGTCAAGCTGTACGGCAACGCGATCATCGTCTCGGAGAACTTCCTGAAGAAGAACCCGGAGGCGGTGA
Organism: Rhizobacter sp.; assembly: GCA_025355745.1. Classification (GTDB taxonomy): domain Bacteria; phylum Pseudomonadota; class Gammaproteobacteria; order Burkholderiales; family Burkholderiaceae_C; genus LMDS01. Next base: position 1,237 of record JANXZA010000147.1, read on the forward strand.
AGGCCTTCCTGCGCGCGTTCACGAAAGGCGTGAAGGACGTGATCGCCGACCCGAAGGCCGCGATCGCGACGCTGAAGACCAAGGACGGCCTGGTCGACGCCGCGCTCGAGGAGCGCCGCCTGAAGCTCGCGCTCGACGCCACCGTGCTGACGCCCGACGCGCGCGCCGAAGGCTTCGGCGAGGCGACGGGCCCGCGGCTGAGCCTGATGGCGAGTCAGGTGTCGGACGCCTTCGGCACCAAGGAGCGGGTCAAGGCCGACGCGGTCTGGAACGGCAACTCCCTGCCGAGCGCGGCCGAGCGCAACATCTTTGTCGCCGCGAAGAAGTGACGGCGCGTGGCGCGGCCGCGCTGATCGTGATCGTCGTGATCGCCGTGATCATCGAACGATCAGTGAAAGTCGGCCGACACCTGGAACATCAGCGCCGAGTTGCCGAGGAAGTTCAGCTGCGCTGACAGCATCGGCGTGAACTGCCAGCCGACGCTGGCCACCGCGCCGGGCGAGAAGCCCTTGTAATTCAACGGCACCTTGTTCTCGAACGGCGGCTTGTAGCCGTACAGAATGCCACCGGTCAATTGCGCGAACAACGGCTCGTACGACGTGAAGCCGTTGAAGCGCTTGCCGAGGTAGACATAGGCGCTGGGCTGGCCGAAGGAGTTGCGGAACCACGACGCGCCGGCCAGGTAACCGTCGGCGCGCTGGCGCTCCAGGCCAAGCATGTAGACATGGCGGTGGTCTTCGCTGTAGTGGTAGTGCAAGGTGTAGGGCGAGGCCATCACGCGCCAGGTGTCGCCGGCGCCGGTAACGGGGGCTTCGGATGGCGCTGTGGCCTGAGCATGCACGGGGGTGTGGCCAACGATGACGACAGCAAAGACAAATGCGGAGGGGACGGTTTTGGCGAGAAATTTCATGGGCGCGATTGTCGTGAGTTTTCGGGCCTCGGCGGGGGCGACTTTGCGGTCTGCGTTGCGCAACGCCGTGATTTGCGGCATTGCCGCAACGCTGTTCGGCTGTGCCTGGATCGACAGCAAGCAGCGTGAGCTGGTGTACCGGCCCACACCGGGGCGGCCGGCGGGTTTCGCCGGCTTGCGGCCCGGCGACCTCGAATACAAGGTCGCGCTCGGCAGCGATCAAGTCCAGTTCTGGTGGCTGCCGAACGCCGACCCGCGGGCGCCCACGCTGCTGTACCTGCACGGCACCTTCCGCAACCTCTATCAAAACCTGCGCAAGATCGAAGCTCTGCGCGACGCCGGCTTCTCGGTGGTGGCGCTCGACTACCGGGGCTGGGGCGAGAGCACGCCGATCCTGCCGTCGGAGGTCAGCATCTATGCCGATGCGAACCTGGCCTGGGGCGAGCTGATGCGGCGCCAGCCCGAGCCCCGCAAGCGCGTCATCTTCGGCCACTCGATGGGCAGCGGCGTGGCGGTGGAGCTTGCGAGCCAGCGCCATGCGGGGGTCGACTACGGCGGGCTGATTCTCGAATCGAGCTTCACGCGCCTGCCCGATGTGGCCAAGGCGAACGGCAACCTCGGCACGTTCGCCGCACTCTTCGCAACCCAGGAGTTCGACTCGCTCGGCAAGATCGGCCGGATCGATGCGCCGATCCTGATGTTGCACGGCAGTGCCGACAACACCGTGCCGGTGGCACTCGGCCGGCGCCTGTTCGAGGCCGCGCCGAAGGGCGCGCGCTGGGTCGAGATTGCGGACGGCTCGCACAGCGGGCTCGACCGCGAAGCGCCACAACAATACCGCCAAGCCGTGCGCGGCCTGATCGATCGACTTCAACCGACACCGTGACACCGTGACACCTTCCGTGGCTTCGCCGACTTCGTCCACATCACGTCGCCCCTTCGTCGATTTCCGCCAGGTCTGGCTGGCCTACAACGACGAGTTGCTGGCGCGCCGGCAGTTCGCCGTCGAAGACATTTCGCTGCAGGTGAACGAGGGCGAGTTCATCGCCATCGTCGGCCCGTCGGGCTGCGGCAAGTCGACCTTCATGAAGCTCGCCACCGGCTTGCGCCGGCCCAGCCAGGGCAGCATCCACATCGACGGTGCGCCCGTCACCGGCCCGCTGAAGATCAGCGGCATGTCGTTCAAGGCACCGTCGCTGCTGCCGTTGCGCAGCACCGTCGACAACGTGCTGCTGCCGCTCGAGATCGTCGAGCCGCACCGTTCGCAGTTCAAGGCACGGCGCGCCGAGTACCGGGAGCGCGCGATCAGGCTGCTGCACAGCGTCGGCCTGGCCGGCTATGAAGACAAGCTGCCGCACCAGCTGTCGGGTGGCATGCAGCAGCGTGCGTCGATCTGCCGCGCGCTGATCCACGAGCCGAAGATGCTGCTGCTCGACGAGCCCTTCGGCGCGCTCGACGCTTTCACCCGCGAAGAGCTGTGGTGCACGCTGCGCGACCTGTGGGCGGCGCGCCGCTTCAACGTCATCCTGGTCACGCACGACCTGCGCGAAAGCGTGTTTCTGGCCGACACGGTGTACGTGATGAGCCGCAGCCCGGGCCGCTTCGTCGTGCGGCGCGAGATCGCGCTGCCGCGCCCGCGCGACCTGGAAGTGACGTATACGGCAGCGTTCACTGACATCGTGCACGAGCTGCGCGGCCACATCGGCGCGAGCCGGGCGCAGGGCGCTGTTGGCTCGGCTGCGGCCATGGCGGTGGTCAAGCCATGAAGCCGAAAACACTCGAGCGCTGGGCGCCGGTGGTCACCGCCGCCGCGCTGTTGATCGTCTGGCAGTTCGTCTGCGCGGTGTTCCGGATCGCCGACTACATCTTCCCCAGCCCGCTGACCATCGTCCAGGCGCTGTTCGAGTTCGCCAGCCCGATCGCACAGGCCGCGTGGAAGACCTTCTGGGTCACGATGCTGGGCTTTGCGATCGCCATCGTCGTCGGCGTTCTGCTCGGCTTCCTGGTCGGCTCGTCGCGCCTGGCCTACGCTGCGATCTACCCGCTGCTGATCGGCTTCAATGCGGTGCCGAAGGCGGCCATCGTGCCGATCCTGATCGTCTGGTTCGGCATCGGTGTCGGCCCCGGCATCCTGATCTCGTTCTTCCCGATCACCGTCAACATCGCCACCGGTCTGGCCACGCTCGAGCCCGAGCTCGAAGACGTGCTGCGCGTGCTCGGCGCGAAGCGCTGGGACGTGCTCATCAAGGTCGGCCTGCCGCGCTCGATGCCCTACTTCTACGGCTCGCTGAAGATCGCGATCACGCTCGCGTTCGTCGGCACGGTGCTGGCCGAGATGACGGCCGGTGACTCCGGCATCGGCTACCTGATGCAGACCGCCGGCTCACAGCAGCGCATGCCGCTGGCCTTCGCCGGGCTGGTGGTGATCGGCGTGATGGCGATGGCGATGTACGAGCTGTTCTCGATGATCGAAAAGCGCACCACCGGCTGGGCCCATCGGGGCACGCAAGGTGATTGACGCTGCCGGCGCAGCGGCACCCGACGCCGGCGCGGCACGCTGATGGGCTGGACCGGCGCCCTCTGGCTCGACTACCGCAACGAGCCCTTGCGCGGCGCGCCGCGCAGCGTCGTGCAAGACCGCCACGACGGCCCGCTGCGGGTGCTGGCCAGCCTGTACCCCGAGGCGCCGGGCGTGTGCCACAACGTGCTGGTGCACCCGCCCGGCGGGCTCGTCGGCGGCGACAGCCTAACGATCGATGTGAGCGTGGGTAAAGCCGCGCACGCACTCGTCACCACTCCCGGCGCAACGCGCTTTTATCGCAGCACCGGCGCCGCCGCCACGCAGACGCTGCGCGCCACGCTGGAACCCGGCGCGCGCCTCGAATGGCTGCCACTGGAGACGATCGCCTACAGCGGCTGCATCGCCCGCAACGCGCTGCGCTTCGAGCTGGCCGCCGGCGCCGAGATGATCGGCTGGGACGTGCTGGCGCTCGGCCTGCCGGCCTCAGACCAGCCGTTCGCGCGCGGCTGCTTCACGCAGGCGATCGAGTTCCCCGGCCGCTGGCTCGAGCGCGGCGTGGTCGATGGCGCCGACACGCGCCTGCTCGACTCGCCCCTCGGCTGGGCCGGCCAGCGCGTGCTGGGCACGCTCTGGTTCGCGGCCGGCACGGCCTTGCCGGCCGCCCGCCGCGACGCGCTGCTGGCCACTGCCCGCAGCGCAGCCGAAGGCCACGCCCTGCACCGCAGCGCCGGCGCCACGGCCACCCACGACGCAATCGTCGTCCTGCGCGTGCTGGCGCCGCGCGTCGAGCCGCTGATGGGCTTGCTGATGGCGGTGTGGGCCGGTTGGCGAGAGGCGGCCTGGCAACTGCCGGCCTGCGCGCCGCGCGTCTGGCGGACCTGAGCGAACCCGAGCGGCGCGCGCTTTGTTGAAGCGCAGACGCGGCGCGGGTCGCGAGCCGCTTCAGTTCGCCTCTTTGGCGTGGTTGATCGTGTACTTGGGGATCTCGATCACCACGTCCTGATTCGACAGGATCGCCTGGCACGACAGGCGCGAATTCGGCTCCAGGCCCCAGGCGCGGTCGAGCAGGTCTTCTTCGCTTTCGTCCATCTCGCCGAGTGACTTCAAACCCTCGCGCACCACCACATGGCAGGTCGTGCAGGCGCAGCTCAACTCGCAGGCGTGCTCGATGTTGATGTGGTGGTCGAGCAGCGCTTCGCAGATCGAGGTGCCGCTCGGCGCTTCGATCTGCGCGCCCTCGGGGCAGTACTCGGCATTCGGCAGGATTCTGATGATGGGCATGGTGGACCGGATGAGCTGGGCGGGCTTGACGATGAAAGTGAGTTGCTTCAGAGCTGGTCGACGCGCCGGCCCGACAGGGCGACGCGGATGCTGCGGTTCATGCGCTCGGCGGCGAATTCCTCGGTGCCCTTCGCGAGCGCTTCCACCGCCGCATCGATGGCGTGGTGGTCGGTGCTGTCGCGGCTCGCCTGCATCGCCACCAGCAAGGCTTCGATGCTCGCGTGCTCGGCTTCGCTCAGCAGGTCGCCGTCGGCGGCCAGCGCGCTGCGCGTAGCCAGCCGCATGCGCTCGGCCTCGACCCGCGATTCACGCAGGCTGCGCTCGGCCATGTCGGCCTGCGCACTGCTGAAGCTCTCGCTCAACATGCGCGCGATCTCGGCGTCGGCCAGGCCGTAGCTCGGCTTGACGGTGATCGCGGCCTCGACGCCCGAGGTCTCTTCGCGCGCCGTCACGTTCAGCAGGCCGTCGGCATCGACCGCGAAGCTCACGCGCACGCGCGCCGCACCGGCCACCATCGGCGGGATGCCGCGCAACTCGAAGCGAGCCAGGGAGCGGCAATCGTTGACCACTTCGCGCTCGCCTTGCACCACATGAATGGCAATCGCGGTCTGGCCGTCCTTGAAGGTCGTGAAGTCTTGGGCGCGCGCGGTCGGGATCGTGCTGTTGCGCGGGATGATGCGTTCGACCAGCCCGCCCATCGTCTCCAGCCCGAGCGACAACGCGATCACATCGAGCAGCAGCAACTCATCGGCACCGGCATTGCCGGCCAGCGCATTGGCCTGGATCGCGGCGCCGAGCGCGACCACCTCGTCGGGGTTCAGGTTCGTCAGCGGCGGCTGGCCGAAGAACTCGCCGACCGCCGTCTGCACCATCGGCATGCGGGTCGAGCCGCCGACCATCACGACACCCTTGACGTCGGCCTTGTCGGTCTTCGCATCTCGCAGCACCTTGCGCACGCCGGCCAGCGTGCGCGCCACGAGCGGGCGGGTCAGCTCGATGAAAGATTCGCGCGCGATGCGCACCGAAAGTTCGCCGTGGGCAAGCGGGCAGGCCAGCGTCGCGTGGTCGGCTGCCGAGAGCTTTTCCTTCGCAGCCCGCGCCGCCACGAGAACGGCGCGCTTGTCTTGCGCGGTCTGCGCTTCGAGGCCGGCAGACGCCAGCGCCCAGGCCGCCAAAACGGCATCGAAGTCATCACCGCCCAGGGCCGAATCACCGCCGGTGGCGACCACCTCGAACACACCTTGCGCCAGACGCAGCAGCGAGATGTCGAAGGTGCCTCCGCCGAGATCGTAGACGGCATACAGGCCTTCCGAGCCGTTCTCCAGGCCGTAGGCGATCGCCGCTGCGGTGGGCTCGCTGATGAGGCGCAGCACGTTCAGGCCGGCGAGTTGCGCGGCGTCTTTTGTGGCCTGGCGCTGTGCGTCGTCGAAGTAGGCCGGCACGGTGACGACGGCGCCGAACACGTCGTCGTCGAAGGTGTCTTCGGCGCGGAAGCGCAGCGTCGCGAGGATCTCGGCCGAGACTTCGACCGGCGACTTAACGCCGCCCGCAGTGCGCAGCTGCAGCATGCCGGGCGCATCGACGAAGTCGTAGGGCAGCGTGGCCCGGCCTTCGATGTCAGCCAGGCCGCGGCCCATGAAGCGCTTCACCGAGACGATGGTGTTGCGTGGGTCGGCAGCGGCTTCCGACAAGGCCGCCGCGCCGATCTGGCGCTTGCCGCCTGCGAGGTAGCGCACTGCGGACGGCAGGATCACGCGGCCGGCCTCATCGGGCAGGCATTCGGCCACGCCGTTGCGCACCGCCGCGACCAGCGAATGCGTGGTGCCGAGGTCGATGCCGACTGCGATCCGGCGCTGGTGCGGATCGGGTGCGCCACCGGGTTCGGAGATCTGAAGAAGAGCCATCACTTATTGTCCCAGCGCTTCCAGCCGCGCATCGATGTCGAGTGCAAAGCGCTCGACGAACATGAGGGCTCTGACCTGGTGGGCCGCAGCGGCAAAGTCGTGCGCAGCGTCGAGCGTGTGCCGCAGGGTGGCGAGCGCATCCGTGCGGTAGGTCGACACTTCGGTTTCGAGGGCCTGCACGGCCGCGAGATCGTGCGCATCGTCTAGCGTTTCGCGCCATTCCATCTGCTGTATCAAGAAGGCTGCGGGCATTGCGGTGTTGTTCTCGGCCTCGATCGCCGCGCCGTTCAGCTCGCACAGGTAAGCGGCCCGCTGAAGCGGACTCTTCAGCCGTTGGTAAGCCTCGTTGACGCGAACCGCCCACTGCATCGCGACCCGTTGCGCGGCAGCCCCTTGTGCGGCGAAACGGTCGGGGTGCACCTCGCCCTGCAGGGCACGCCAGCGCCCATCGAGCGCGTCTTGCTCGATGGCGAAGCGCGGCTCGATCGCGAACAGTTCGAAGTCGGTGCTGGCGAGATTCATCTGAACGAAGGGACTTGGCGCAAGCGCATTGGCGCAGCTTTCATGGCGCAAAAAAGCGCGACCACGGCCGCGCCTTTTCGGGGGGCCGGCACGTCAGACGCGAAACGATTCGCCGCAGCCGCAGCGATCTTTCTCGCGCGGGTTGTGAAACTTGAAGCCTTCATTGAGGCCTTCACGGACGAAGTCGAGTTCGGTGCCGTCGATGTAGGGCAGGCTTTTCGGATCGACCAGCACCTTCACGCCATGGCCCTCGAAGACGGTGTCTTCGGGCGCCAGTTCATCGGCATATTCGAGCTTGTAGGCCAGGCCCGAGCAGCCGGTGGTCTTCACGCCCAGCCGCACGCCCACGCCCTTGCCGCGCTTGCTGATGTAGCGCGTGACATGGCGGGCCGCCGCTTCGGTCAAGGTCACTGCCATGGTCGGATCAGTGTGCCTGCGAGGTGGTGGCGGCAACCGCCGTGGCAGTGCTGTTGACGTTGCCTGCCATCTTCGCCCGGTAGTCGCTCACTGCCGCCTTGATCGCGTCTTCGGCGAGGATCGAGCAGTGGATCTTCACGGGAGGCAGCGCCAGTTCTTGGGCGATGTGGGTGTTCTTGATCGTCAAAGCCTCGTCGAGCGACTTGCCCTTGACCCATTCAGTGACCAGCGAACTTGACGCAATCGCCGAGCCGCAGCCGTAGGTCTTGAACTTCGCGTCTTCGATCAGGCCGGTGACCGGGTTGACCTTGATCTGCAGCTTCATCACGTCGCCGCATGCCGGCGCGCCGACCATGCCGGTGCCCACGGTGTCGTCGCCCTTGTCGAACGAGCCCACGTTGCGCGGGTTCTCGTAGTGCTCGACCACTTTTTCGCTGTATGCCATGTCGTTCTCCTGATCCGGTTAATGTCAGCGTGCGCTCAATGAGCTGCCCACTGGATCGTGCTGATGTCGACGCCTTCCTTGTGCATGTCCCACAGCGGCGACAGATCGCGCAGCCTGGCCACACGATCCTTCAAGGTCATCACCACGTAGTCGATTTCTTCGACGGTCGTGAAGCGGCCGATCGTCATGCGCAGGCTGCTGTGGGCCAATTCGTCGCTGCGGCCGAGCGCGCGCAGCACATAGCTCGGCTCCAGGCTGGCCGACGTGCAGGCCGAGCCGGACGACACCGCAATGCCCTTGATGCCCATGATCAGCGACTCGCCTTCGACGAAGTTGAAGCTCATGTTCACGTTGTGCGGCACGCGCCGTTCGGCGTGGCCGTTCAGGAAGGTCTGATCGATGTCTTTCAGGCCGTCGATGAGGCGCTTCGACAGCATCCGGATGCGCTCGCTCTCGACGCCCATCTCGGCCTGGGCGATGGCAAACGCCTCGCCCATGCCGACGATCTGGTGCGTGGCCAAGGTCCCCGAACGCATGCCGCGCTCGTGGCCGCCGCCATGCATCTGCGCCTCGATGCGCACCCGCGGTTTGCGCCGCACGTACAGCGCGCCGATGCCTTTCGGCCCATAAGTCTTGTGCGAGGCCAGGCTCATCAGATCGACCGGCAGGCTGGCCAGATCAATCGCGACCTTGCCGGTGGCCTGCGCCGCATCGACGTGGAAGATGATGCCGCGCTCGCGGCACATGTTCCCGATCGCGGTGATATCTTGAATCACGCCGATCTCGTTGTTCACGAACAGCACCGAGATCAGGATCGTTTCAGGGCGGATCGCGGCTTGCAACTTTGCCAGATCGACCAGCCCGTCTGCCTGGACGTCGAGGTAGGTGGCGTCGAAGCCCTGGCGTTCCAGCTCGCGCACCGTGTCGAGCACCGCCTTGTGCTCGGTCTTGAGCGTGATGATGTGCTTGCCGCGCGTCTTGTAGAACTGCGCCGCGCCTTTCAACGCGAGGTTGATCGACTCGGTCGCGCCCGACGTCCAGACGATCTCGCGCGGATCGGCACCGACCAGCGCGGCCACTTGTTCGCGTGCCCGTTCCACCGCCGCTTCCGCTTCCCAGCCCCAGGCGTGGCTGCGCGAGGCCGGGTTGCCGAAGTGCTCACGCAGCCACGGGATCATCACGTCGACAACACGCTGGTCAACCGGCGTGGTTGCGCCGTAGTCCATGTAGACGGGAAAGTGAGGGGTCATGTCCATGTGAAATGCCGGCTGGGCCGCGAACTGCGGAGGGTTGGAATGGAGATCGAAACTTGCTCGGCGATTCGCCTACTTGGCAAAGCCGGCACCGAAGGCGAAGACCGAGTTCGGCGCGGTGATCTTGATCGGCTTGACGACCGGCTGCGACGAGATCGCCCGCTTCACCGGGTGCTCTTCGATCGACACGCCCTTGGCAAGCTGCTCATCGACGAGCTTGCGCAGCGATACCGAGTTCAGGAACTCGATCATTTTCGAGTTCAGGCTTGCCCACAGGTCGTGCGTCATGCAGCGGCCAGCGTCGTCGCCCATGCAGTTTTCCTTGCCGGCACAGCCCGTGGCGTCGATTGGTTCATCGACCGCAACGATGATGTCGGCGACCGTGATCTCCTCGGCCTTGCGGCCAAGCGAGTAGCCGCCGCCCGGGCCGCGGGTGCTTTCGACGAGTTCATGGCGGCGCAGCTTGCCGAACAGTTGTTCCAGGTAGGACAGCGAAATCTGCTGCCGCCCGCTGATCGCGGCCAAGGCCACAGGCCCGGTGTGCTCGCGCAAGGCGAGGTCGATCATGGCGGTGACGGCGAATCGGCCTTTGGTGGTCAGACGCATAAATTTCTCCTGATGGCGTGTGTCGGTGAGGCAAAACTTCGAGGCAGGCGCTTCGGCTGACCGATGATTCCCGAGGCTTGCAACGGGAAAACCCTTGCTTTATCCCGAGTAGATTGGTCGAGTATAGATGAAGCCGACTGATTTGGTCGGATAGCAGCCCGGAAGTTCCCTTCAGCCGGGGAACTCAACTCACCACCGCAGAGGCGCGGAGAACGCGGAGTTGCGCAGAGAAGTCCAAGACCCTTTCTGTCTTCCTCTGCGCTTCCTCTGCGCCCTCTGCGCCTCTGCGGTGAGTGAGCTGTCCCGACATCGAGCGAATCCGTCATCCCTTGCCGAGCCCCGCCTGGATCGGCACGATGTTGTCGCTGCCTGGCGCGCCGAAGGCCTGCTCCCGCAGCAGCGCAAGCTGGTCGCGCACCCGCGCGGCTTTCTCGAATTCGAGGTTGCGGGCATGGTCGAGCATCTGCTTTTCGAGCTGCTTGATGCGCTTGCCCAAGTCTTTCTCGCTCAACCCTTCGACGGCTGCGGCCTCGTTCGCCGCCTTCAGGTCGTCCTTCGCGCCCTTCTCGCTGTAGACGCCGTCGATCAGGTCGCGCACCTTCTTGACGATGCTGCGCGGCGTGATGCCATGGGCCTCGTTGTGCAATACCTGTTTGGCGCGGCGCCGATCCGTCTCGTCGATCGCCTTGCGCATCGACTCGGTCACCTTGTCGGCGTACAGGATCGCGCGCCCGCTGAGGTTGCGCGCGGCCCGGCCTATCGTCTGGATCAGGCTGCGCTCGGAGCGCAGAAAGCCTTCCTTGTCGGCGTCGAGAATCGCCACCAGCGAGACCTCGGGAATGTCCAGCCCCTCGCGCAGCAGGTTGATGCCGACCAGCACATCGAACGCGCCGAGCCGCAGGTCGCGCAGGATCTCGACGCGCTCGACGGTGTCGACATCGCTGTGCAGATAGCGCACCTTGACACCGTTGTCGGCAAGGTAGTCGGTGAGCTGCTCGGCCATGCGCTTGGTCAGGGTCGTGATCAGCACGCGCTCGTTCAAGTCAACGCGGATGCGGATCTCCTGCAGCACGTCGTCGACCTGGTTGATTGCCGGCCGCACTTCGACCGGCGGGTCGATCAGCCCGGTCGGGCGCACCAGTTGCTCGACCACCTGGCCCGAGGTCTTCTGCTCGTAGGCCGCCGGCGTGGCCGAGACGTACATCACCTGGCGCATCTTCTTCTCGAACTCCTCGAACTTCAGCGGCCGGTTGTCAAGCGCGCTCGGCAGCCGAAAGCCATAGTCCACCAGCGTGGTCTTGCGCGCCCGGTCGCCGTTGTACATGCCGCCGAACTGGCCGATCAGCACATGGCTCTCGTCAAGGAACATCAGCGCATCGGCCGGCAGGTAGTCGACCAGGGTCGGCGGCGGGTCGCCCGGGTTTGCGCCCGACAGGTGGCGGGTGTAGTTCTCGATGCCCTTGCAGTGGCCCACCTCCTGCAGCATTTCCAGGTCGAAGCGGGTGCGCTGTTCGAGCCGCTGCGCCTCGACCAGCTTGCCCTGGCCGACCAGCTCGGCAAGGCGCTCGCGCAGCTCGGTCTTGATGGTGTCGATGGCCACCACGACGCGCTCGCGCGGCGTCACGTAGTGGCTGCTGGGGTAGACCGTGAAGCGCGGAATCTTCTGCCGGATGCGACCGGTCAGCGGGTCGAAGAGTTGCAGCGATTCGACCTCGTCGTCGAACAGCTCGATGCGGATCGCCAGCTCTGAGTGTTCGGCCGGAAACACGTCGATGGTGTCGCCGCGCACGCGGAAGGTGCCGCGCGAAAAATCGACCTCGTTGCGCTTGTACTGCATGCGGATCAGCTGCGCGATCACGTCGCGCTGGCCCAGCTTGTCGTGCACCCGCAAGGTCATCACCATCTGGTGGTAGTCGCTCGGGTTGCCGATGCCGTAGATCGCCGACACGCTGGCCACGATCACCACATCGCGGCGCTCGAGCAGGCTCTTCGTGGCGCTCAGGCGCATCTGTTCGATGTGCTCGTTGATGGAGCTGTCTTTCTCGATGAACAAGTCGCGCTGCGGCACATAGGCCTCGGGCTGGTAGTAGTCGTAGTAACTGACGAAGTACTCGACCGCGTTCTTCGGAAAGAACTCGCGGAACTCGCTGTAAAGCTGCGCCGCCAGCGTCTTGTTGGGCGCGAACACGATTGCCGGGCGGCCCATCTGCGCGATCACATTGGCCATCGTGAAGGTCTTGCCGGAGCCCGTCACGCCGAGCAGCGTCTGATAGCTCAGGCCGTCGCGCAGGCCTTCCAGCAGGCCGGCGATGGCGGCCGGCTGGTCGCCTGCCGGCGGGTAGGGCTGGAACAGCTGGAATGGTGAGTCGGGGTAGCTGACGAACTCGCCGTCAGAGGCGTCTGCGACGACAGCGGCGGCAACAGGATCGATCACTTCGGACAGCTGAGACATGACAGATAAAATCTCCGGGATGCGCTAACGCGTAACGGCAGCGCCGTTCAACCACGCACCTTAGCCGAATTGCCCTGCCCCATTCACTCACAAGGACTGACCATGTCTTCGCTTTTCAGCGCCGTTGAACTGGCCCCACGCGACCCGATCCTCGGCCTGAACGAGCAGTTCAACGCCGACCCGAATCCGGCCAAGGTGAACCTGGGTGTGGGCGTGTACTTCGACGCGAACGGCAAGCTGCCGCTGCTGGAATGCGTGCAACAGGCCGAGAAGATGATGATGGAAGCGCCGAAGCCAAGAGGCTATCTGCCGATTGACGGCATTGCCGCCTACGACAGCGCCGTGCAGGGCCTGGTGTTCGGCGCCGACAGCGAGGCCGTGAAGGCCGGCCGCATCGCCACCGTGCAGGCGCTTGGCGGCACCGGCGGGCTGAAGCTCGGCGCCGACCTGCTGAAGCGAATGAACCCGTCGGCGAAGGTGCTCATCAGCAACCCGAGCTGGGAAAACCACCGCGCGTTGTTCGAGGGCGCGGGCTTCGCCGTCGAACCCTACGCCTACCTCGACACCGCACAGCGCGGCATCGACTTCGAGGCGATGCTTGCCGACCTGAACCATGCCGCTGCCGGCAGCATCGTCGTGCTCCACGCCTGCTGCCACAACCCGACCGGCTACGACCTCAGCGCCGCCCAGTGGGCCGAGGTGATCACCGTGATCGAACGCCGTGCACTCGTGCCGTTCCTCGACATGGCCTACCAGGGCTTCGGCCGGGGCATTGCCGAAGACGGCGCGGTGGTCGGCCAGTTCATTCAGGCCGGGCTCGACTTTTTCGTCGCCACCAGCTTTTCGAAAAGCTTCTCGCTGTACGGCGAACGCGTCGGCGCACTCAGCGTGGTGTGCCGGTCGAAGGCCGAAGCCGGCCGCGTGCTGAGCCAGTTGAAGCGCGTGATCCGCACCAACTACTCGAACCCGCCGATCCACGGCGCGCAGGTCGTGGCGCTGGTGCTCACCACGCCGGCCCTGCGCGCGCTGTGGGAAGAGGAACTGGCGGGCATGCGGGTGCGCATCCGCCAGATGCGCGTCGCGCTGCAAGACAAGCTGAGCGCCGCAGGAATGACGCAGGACATCGACTTCATCACCCGCCAGCAAGGCATGTTCAGCTATTCGGGCCTGAGTGCGGCGCAGATGCAGCGCCTTCGCGCCGAGTTTGGCATCTACGGCGTCGACTCGGGCCGCATCTGCGTCGCTGCTCTGAATGCCGGGAACATCGACGCCACGGTGGCGGCGATGGTCAAGGTCTGCGCCTGAACCGTTCGGTGTGCGGATCGATGAGTGCATCGGCGCGTGAAATTTGCGTGCCAGCCCCGACACTTGCTGACATGAGCTTGACACGCCGCAATACCCCCGCTGATCCGGGGATTGCAAGTGGTTCCACGGATGCAACATGGTGTGTCCGGGCGCATAATGTTGCACTGCACCAAAATGCTTCGGCAGGCAAACTGCCTGCATTGATTCTTTTAACCGGGCCGTCATCATGCTTTACCAAGTCTATGAGTCCCAACGCGCGCTGCTGAGCCCGTTCGCCGAGTTCGCCAGCGCCACGTCGAAGCTGTACAACCACCCGCTCTCGCCGTTCGCGCACACGCCCGGCGCCCAGCGCGTGTCGGCCGGGCTCGACCTGATGCACCGGCTCTCGAAGGAGTACGAGAAGCCCCCGTTCGACATCAACTCGGTGCGGGTCGATGGCGTGGACGTGGCCGTGCAAGTACAGGTGGCCATCACCAAGCCGTTCTGCCGGCTGCTGCGTTTCAAGCGCTTCACCGACGACCTGCCGATGCTGACCCGCATGAAGGACCAGCCGACCGTGCTGGTCGTGGCGCCGCTCTCCGGTCACCATTCCACACTGCTGCGCGAGACCGTGCGCGAGTTGCTGAAGGACCACAAGGTCTTCATCACCGACTGGACCGACGCGCGCATGGTGCCGCTCGCCGCCGGCGCCTTCCACCTCGACGACTACGTGGGCTATGTGCAGGATTTCATCCGCCACATCGGCCCTGAAGTGAATGTGATCTCGGTCTGCCAGCCGACGGTGCCAGTGCTGGCCGCGATCTCGTTGATGGCCACGGCGGGCGAAGCAACGCCGCGCACGATGACGATGATGGGCGGCCCGATCGACGCCCGCCTGAGCCCGACCTCGGTGAACAACCTGGCCACCAACAAACCGTATTCCTGGTTCGAGAACAACGTGATCCACCGCGTGCCGACCAACTACCCCGGCAGCGGCCGCGCCGTGTACCCGGGCTTCCTGCAGCACACCGGCTTCGTCGCGATGAACCCGGACCGGCACCTCACGTCGCACTACGACTACTTCCTCGACCTGGTGCGCGGCGACGACAGCAGCGCCGAATTCCACCGCGACTTCTACGACGAGTACAACGCCGTGCTCGACATGCCGGCCGAGTACTACCTCGACACCATCAAGGTCGTGTTCCAGGACTTCGCGCTCGTCAACGGCACCTGGCATGTACACGGCAAGCCGGTGCGTCCGCAGGACATCACGAGCACCGCGCTGCTGACCATCGAAGGCGAGCTCGACGACATTTCCGGCGCCGGCCAGACGCGCGCCGCGCACGGCCTGTGCAGCGGGGTGCCGAAGAGCCTGCAGTTCCACTACGACGCGATCGGCGCAGGCCACTACGGCATCTTCTCGGGCCGCCGCTGGCGCGAGAAGGTCTACCCGACGGTGCGCGATTTCATCGCCAGCCACCAGCCCGCTGCCGCCGAGGTGGCAACGCCGCGAGTGGCTGCGCCCAAGCGCGTCAAGGCGATCGCGCCCTTGCCAGCGCAAGCATCCGCCGCGCGCCGCAAGCCCTTCGCTCCGAAGCTGGTTCCGGCGCCGACGAAGGCCGTCTTGAAGCTGGCCGGCGCTGCGGCGAAGAAGGCCCGGCGCAGCGCCACCTGAGCGCCCGGGGTGGCATGCGGGGCGAGTCGATGAGCCCGGCATCAGACCACGCCGTGCTGGCGCGCGCCTTGGCCGCCGCGCTGCCGCAGACCCAGTGCACGCGCTGCGGCTACCCTGACTGCAGCGCGTATGCGAATGCGATGGCCGGGGGCGTTGCCGCCATCAACCAATGCCCGCCCGGCGGCCAGGAAGGCGTGGCCCGGCTGGCCCGCATCAGCGGCCGGCCGGCACTGCCATTGAACCTCGAACACGGCGCCGAGGGCGCACGCCACCTGGCGGTCATCGACGAAGCCTGGTGCATCGGCTGCACGCTGTGCCTGAAGGCCTGCCCGGTCGACGCCATCGTCGGCGGTCCGAAGCTGATGCACACCGTGATCGAGGCGCATTGCACCGGCTGCGAGCTGTGTCTGCCGCCCTGCCCGGTGGACTGCATCGCACTCGTTCCCGTCACCGCCGAACGCACCGGCTGGCAGGCCTGGAGCCCCGGCCAGGCCGACGAGGCGCGCCAGCGCCATGCCTTCCACCGCCTGCGCCTGGCACGCGACGCCGACGAGGAGCAGCAACGCCTCGACACCGCGCGCCCCGGGCCGCGAACCGAGCCTGCGCCCCACCCATGAAGACTGCCGACATCGCGCCATTTTTCGCGACGCTGGCGGCAGCCAACCCGCAGCCGAACACCGAGCTGGAATACACCAGTGTGTTCGAACTGCTCACCGCCGTGCTGCTGTCGGCGCAGGCCACCGACGTGGGCGTGAACAAGGCCACGCGGCGCCTGTTCGTGGTCGCGAACACGCCGGCCAGGGTGCGCGCGCTCGGCCTGCCCGCACTCACCGAACACATCCGCAGCATCGGCCTGTTTCGCACCAAGGCGAAGAATTTGTTCGAGACCTGCCGGCTGCTGATCGAACGCCATGGCGGGCTGGTGCCACGCAGCCGCGAGGCGCTCGAAGCGCTGCCGGGCGTCGGCCGCAAGACCGCGAACGTGGTGCTCAACGTGGCCTTCGGCGAGCCGACGATGGCGGTCGACACGCACATCTTCCGGGTCTCGAACCGCACCGGCCTGGCGCCCGGCAAGACACCGCTGGCGGTCGAGCTGAAGCTGCTCGCGCGCATTCCGCCGGCCTACCTCGTGGACGCCCACCACTGGCTCATCCTGCACGGCCGCTATGTGTGCCAGGCACGCAAGCCGCAGTGCGCGCAGTGCGCGGTGGCGCGCTATTGCGACTCGGCGCCGGCCGCACTGGCGGGCTGAAGCCGCGCCACGCGGGAGTGCGGTTTGTCACGCTGCGGCGATGCGTCGCGGCGGCCGGTTGAGACACGCGACGCGCGCGCTTCCATAATGACCGATGCCTCCTCAAGCTGACCTTCAGGTCATCTCCGGCCGCCTCGAACGCGGCGAAATCGACAGCACCGAATACCTGCAGCAGCTGACCCGTTTCGTGGCCACGCAGATCGGTTGCTCGCGCGCCGGCGTGCGCGTCTTCATCGACACCCCGCAAGGGCGCGTGCTGCGCTGCGTGGCCATGTACGACGCCGCGCTCGCCGGCATGGTCGGCGCGCCCGACATGCAGCACGCTGATCAAGGCCCCTACTTCGAGCGCCTGTTGCAGGACGGCAGCGTCAGCGCCTCGAACGCGCACACCGACCCGGTCACCGCCGGTCTGCTGGACGACTACCTGCTGCCCGCCAACGTCAGCTCGCTGATGGACATGTGCTTCTCGGTCAACGGCGTGCTGTTCGGCACCTTCAGTTGCGAACAGGTCGCAGCCCGGTGCGAGTGGTCGCAGCGCCAGTTGCAGACGCTGCGCAAGATCGCCTCACGCGCCAGCCTGAGCCTGATGCATGCGGTCTCGAACGGCATCGACACGGCGCCCGGCGCACTCTGGGAATCGAGCACGCCGAACCGGCTTGCCACCAAGCCGATGCCGCTGGACCTTCGCGCCAAGTAGCCGCGCCGCAGCACGCAGCGTGCGCGTGGCGGTAACAACCTCATCGAAGCAGACTGACCCGCGCTCCGTAGCCCACGGCGGCCGGCCAAGACGCTGCCTCCGGCGCGCCCGGCCCGGGCCGGCGCAAGTGCAACGCCGCGCTGATCCAGCCGGCATGGCCGACGACGCACACCGCGCCAGCGTGCGCGGGGTCGGCGATGAAGGCCGCACAGCGTTCGAGCAGGGCCGCCACCGACTCGCCGCCGCCGGGTGCATAACGTTCGAACTGCGCACACCAGGCATCGACCGGAGCGGCACCGATCTCATCCCAGCGCCTGCCGTCCCAGGCGCCGAAATCAAGCTCGCTCAAGCGCGCGTCGATGCGGTGGCGCCAACCCCAGCGCGCCAGCCAGCGCCCGACGTCGGCACTGCGCCGCAGCCCCGAGGTGACGACGATTCGCGGTGCCCCGTGGCCCCGCGCCCAGGCCCGGATGCGGTGCGCGAGCCGCTTGCTCTTGCGGCGATCCACCGCCACGTCGGTGATGCCGATGCAGCGCCCCGCCACAGCGCGTGGTCGGGCATGGCGCCAGACGCTCAATGCCGGCGTTAGCCCATCCATCGCGCCATCCCCAGCCAGCCCAGCAGCGCCAGCCCTTCGCTCACCTGCTGGGTGGCACCAAGCGCATCGCCGGTGTAGCCGCCGAGCCGGCGCCGCAACCAGCGCGAACTTGCCAGCGCGGCCAGGCCCGCCAGCATCAGCCCGGTGGCGATCAGCGGCGCGTGCGCCGGCACGCGCCAGAACAGCAGCAGCGCCACGGCCGCCACCCACGCCACCGCCACCCACGCACCGGTGCGCGAGACCCGCTGCGCCAGCGGCCTGGCCTTCGCATGCTCGATGTCGCCGGCATACGGCAGCCAGCGGATCAACAGCACCGCCGCCGCGCGGCTCGCGCTGTGCGCCAGCAAGGTCGCGGGGATCGCCAGCCCCAGCGGCAGCGCCGTCAACGCCGCCGCCTTCAGGCCCAGCACGATCAGCAGGCCGAGTGCACCATAGCTGCCGATGCGCGAGTCCTTCATGATCTCGAGGGCCCGTTCGCGGCTCGCGGCGCCGCCGAGCGCGTCGCAGGTGTCGGCCAGGCCGTCCTCGTGAAACCCACCGGTGAGCAGCAGCGTGGCGGCCATCGACAAACCCACCGCCACCGCCGGCGGGAACACCGCGCTGGCGGCCCACAGCACGAGCCCGGCGAGCCCGCCGACACAGCTCCCGACGAGTGGGAAATGACGCGCGCTCTGGTTCAGCCAGTCGGGCTCGAAGCCGACCCAGCGCGGCACCGACACGCGGGTCAGAAACTGCACCGCGATGCAGAACAGGCGCAGCTCGTGCAGCATGCGCAGGCTCAGCCGGCCAACTGCGTTGACACGCCGGCCGACTCGAAGCTCGCCATCTCGTTCAACAGCCGCAGCGCGCTGTCGAGCAGCGGCCCGGCCAGCGCTGCGCCCGAGCCTTCACCGAGCCGCAGCCCGAGGTTCAGCAAAGGCTCAACGCCGAGTCGCGCGAGCAGCAGGCCGTGGCCCGCTTCATCGGAACGGTGCGAGAAGACGCAGCACGCGAGCAGCGCCGGATCGAGCCGCGCGGCGACCAGAATCGCCGCGCCGACGATGAAGCCATCGACCACGATCACGCGGCGCTCGGCCGCAGCTTGCAAGGCTGCACCGACCAGCATCGCGATCTCGAAGCCGCCCATCGCGGCGAGTGCGGCCAATGGCTCGCGGCAGTCGGCGTGAAGCGCCAGCACACGGGTCAGCACCCCGAGCTTGCGGGCCATGCCGGCGTCGTCCAGGCCGGTGCCCCGGCCGACGCACGCGGCAAGATCGTGGCCGCCGAGCCGCGCCAGCAGGAGCGCCGCGCTCGAGGTGTTGGCGATGCCCATTTCGCCGAGCAGCAGCACGTTGCCCGGCAGTCCGCGCACCACCTCGCGGCCGTGCACGATGGCCTGCGCGCATTGCGCCGCGCTCATCGCCGGGCCGAGCGAGGCATCGGCGGTGCCGGCGCCGAGCTTGCGGTCGAGCAGCCCGGGGCGCGGCGCGAAGCGGTGCTTCACACCCGCATCGACCACCGTCAGCGCCAGCCCGTGCTGACGCGCCAGCACGCTGGCCGCAGCACCACCGGCGAGGAAGTTCTCGACCATCTGCGCCGTGACCTCGCTCGGATAGGCCGACACGCCCTGCGCCGCCAGTCCGTGGTCGGCCGCGAACACGACGAGTTGCGGCGCGGTCAACTGCGGCGCGTCGGTGCCCTGGAGCAGGCCGATCTGCACCCCCAGCGCTTCGAGCCGGCCGAGCGCGCCGCGCGGCTTGGTGAGCTGGTCGATGCGTTGTTGCAGGCGCTGTTGCAAGCGCTGTTGCAGCCGCTGCGCGCCGTGCGCCGATGACGCGGTTGGCGTTTCCATTCAAGCCTCCAGATGCGGGATCGCGACCCAGCGCGATTCGATTCGCACGATGCGGATCGCCGCCGCGAACACATCGATCAATGCCGCGTGCAGCGCCGGGTCGTCGCGTGAGCCTTCGGCGCGGATGCGGCCCGCGTCCATCACCACCAGCCGGTCGGCCAGCAGCGCCAGCGACAGGTCGTGCAGCACGCTGAGCACCGTGACGCCGGCGCGCACCTGGCGCTGCACCAGGCGCACCAGCGCCACCTGGTGAGGCGGGTCGAGGTGGGTGGTGGGCTCGTCGAGCAGCAGCAGCGGTGCGTCGACCGCAAGCGCGCGCGCGAGCAGCACGCGCTGGCGTTCGCCGCCCGAAAGTTCATGCAGACGGCGCTGTTGCCAGGGCGCGCATTCGGCGTCGGCCAGCGCTTGATCGACCCGCGCTTCGTCGTGCGCGGTCGGCGCGCCGAACAGGCCGAGTGTCGGCAGGCGGCCGAGGTGCACGACCTCGCGCACGCTCAGCTCGCCGCTGGTTTCGCCCTGCTGCGCGAGCCAGGCGATTCTTCGCGCGCGCTCGCGCAACGGCCACTGCGCGAGCGGCTTGCCGCCGAGCCGCACCTCGCCGGCATCGACGCGCTGCAGGCCGGCGAGCGCGCGCAGCAGGGTCGACTTGCCGGCACCGTTCGGGCCGACGATGGCGGTCCAGCCGGGCGGTACTGCGAAGCTCACGTCCTGCAGCGCTTTCGTGCTGCCGAGCGCCACGCTCACGCCCTCAGCCTTCAGCATCGCCATGCCCCCGCCGCCGGGTCGTCATGCCACCCGCCGCCGGTGCAGCAGCCAGATCAGGTAGCCGCCGCCGAGCAGCGCGGTCAGCACACCGACCGGCACTTCCCGCGGCGCGATCAGGGTACGCGCCAGCACATCGGCCATCAACAGCAGGCTGCCGCCAGTGGCCGCGCTCGCCACCAGCGTGAAGCCGTGCGTGGCCGGCGCGAAGCGCCGCACCAGATGCGGCGCCACCAGCCCGACGAACGCGATCAGGCCCGCCTGCGACACCGCCAGCCCGGTGGCCAGCGCCAGTGCCGTGACCAGCAGCAGGCGGATCCGCGGCAGCGCCAGGCCAAGACTGTGCGCGGTGTCGGTGCCCAGGGTCAGCGCATCGAGCGTGCGCGCCAGACGCCAGCTCGGCGGCACCGTGAGCGCCAGGCCGAGCGCCAATGCCACGCAACTGCTCCAGCCCAGGAACCCGGTGCTGCCAAGCAGGAAGGCCTGGCGGCCGCGCAAGGCCTCGGGCGCGGCGCTGGTGACGAGGTCGCTGACAGCAGACAGCACCACGCCGACCACCACGCCGGCCAGCAGCAGCCGCGTCGTCTGCTGTGCGCCACGGGCCAGGGTCAGCGTCAGCAACACGCCGAGCAGCGCACCGGCGAAGGCGGCGCTGACGAGGCCGATGCGCGCGATCGCATCGGCCGTCGCCAGGCTGATCGCGTGGCCGCTCTGCGCACTCGCGGCGAGCACCAGCACGACGCCTACCGAGGCGCCCGAGGCCGAGCCGAGCAGGTAGGGATCGGCCAGCGGGTTGCGGAACAGGCCTTGCGCAACCGCGCCCGCCAGCCCGAGCAGCGCGCCGGTAAGCCAGGCGCCTAACGTGCGAGGTGCACGGATCTGGCCGACGATGAGCCACCCGTCGGCGCCATTCCAGGTCTGCACCAGGCCGGCCAGCGACCAGCCTTCGCTGCCTGCTGCCAGGCCGGCCAGCAGCAGCAGCAGCGTGGTCAGCGTCAGCCCGATGACCAGGCGTCGGCGGCGTCGGCGATCGGGCTCGGACATCAACGCGGCTTCGATGTTGGAGACGTTGATGGAGGCGATGATGGAGATCTTGCTGCACGCGACGCGATCGCGACCAGGCAATCGGCCAGCACCCTCGCCGCCTCGCCCATGCGCGGCCCGGGCCGCACCAGCAGCTCATAGCGCTCGCCCGCAAAGCCGCAACTGCGCCGGGCCCGCAAGGCATGCAGCGCTGACCAGCCGGGGCGCTTCGGCATGTCGGCGAGGTTGCGTTCGGCGGCCATCACGATGTCGGGCTGCAGGCGCAGCAGGAACTCCGGGTTCAGCTTCGGGAACGGGCCGAGCTCGGCGGGCACGGCGTTCGCCATCCCGAGCCTGGCCAGGGTCTCGCCGATGAACGACGTCGGGCCGGCGGCATACGGCGTGGCATCAACCTCGAAGTAGACGCGCTGGCCGCGCAGCACGGCGGGCACGCGCGCGGTGGCTGCGCGGATGTCGCGTTCGATGGCGGCCGCGACGCGCTCGGCTTCGGCCGGCACGCCGAGCACCTGCGCCAGCAGGGCCAGCGCGCGCTTCACATCGGCATGGTCACGCGATTCGAGCACCAGCACCTTCAGGCCGAGCCCTTCGAGCCGGTCGATGACGCGCGCCGAGGTCGACAGCAGCACCACATCGGGCTTGAGGGACACGATGCGCTCGATCTGCGCATCATCGAGCCCGCCGAGCTTGGGCAGCGCGACCACGCTGGCCGGGAAGTTCGAGAACCGGTCGGTGCCGACCAGCCGCGCGCAGGCGCCGAGCGCGCAGACGCTTTCGGTCAGCGAAGGCAGCAGGCTGACGATGCGCAGCGGCGCGGCGGCCAGCACCAGCGTGGCGCCGCGGTCGTCGCGCAAGGTGGTCTGCGCCGCCGAAGGCGTTGGCAGCAGACCGGCGAGCAGGCAGGTCAAGGCGCTGCGCACGATCGATGCCTTCAAGCGCTGCGCCGCACCGCGCCCGATCACGTCAGAGCCCGCTGTAGCGCAGCGTCGCATAGACCTCGCGGCCCGGCTGGTTGTAGCCGTAGACGGTTTCATACTGCCGATTCGCCAGGTTGTTGAGCCGCAGGCCCAGCGCCCACGACGGCGCAAAACGCCAATCGGCATGCAGGTCGAGCGTGGCATAGCCGGCCAGGCGGCGGGCATTCGCGCTGTCGTCGAAGCGGTGGCCGAACGCGTTCGCAACGCCGCCGAGTTGCCAGGCGCCGAGGTCGAGGTCGGCGGCCAGCTTCAGGCTGTCCCTGGCGCGCCGCGGCAGTTGCTTGTCGAGGTTCGCGCTGCCCTCGGTGGCGTTGCGCGGGTTCACATGCTCGGCAGAGGCCGCGCCCGTCCACGCGCCCTGCTTCACCTGATAGCTCAGGCTCGCGCCGTCGATCTGCGTCTTCGGCACATTCACCGGCGCCGGCCCGGAACTGATGTAGCCGCGGATGCGGTTGTCGAAATAGGCGGCCCGCAGCTCGTGGCCGTCAGCCGCCCAGCGCAGGCTGATCTCGGCCTGCTTGCCTTCTTCGGGCAGCAAATTCGGATTGCCGAAGCCGGGGTAATAAAGCTGGTTGAAGCTCGGCGCGACGAAGCTCGTGCCGTACGACGCGGCGGCGCGCCAGCTGGGCGTGATGTCGAAGCCGTAGCCGAGGGCGCCGGTGGTCTGCGCGCCGAACTGCGAGTTGCGGTCGTGGCGCAGGCTGGCCTGCCAGGTGTGGCGGCCCGCACGGCCGTCGAGGCCCAGGCCCAGGCTGTTGATGCTTCGGTCCGACACGTCATAAGGCGTCACCGGCCGGCTGACCTTCTGCCGCAAGTGCTCGGCAATCAGCAGGGCCGTGCCCACCGGCGTGACCACGCTGTTTTCCCAGGCGATCTGCTGCTGCACCGTGGCGGTGGTGCCGAGGTCGGTGAAGGCCGAGGCGCTGGCCAGCGTCTCGTAGGCGTCGGTCGAGCGCGAGACTCGCAACTTGCTGCGCCAGGCAGTCGTCACCGGCCCGCCGAGCTCGAGCGCCAGCACGTCACTGCGCAGCGCAGCACGGCTGTCGGCGCCGGGGCCGTCGTCGTATTGAGCCTCGCCGTGCGACGCCAGCACGCGCGCATCGGCGCGCCAGCCGGCACCGAAGCTGATGCCAAGTTGGCCGGTCACGCTGTTCTGCCGGAAACCGTCATCGTCGGGGTTGAAGCTGCCGAACGGCTCGTTCGCGTTCGTCGCCGAAAAGCCGCGCGTGCGGGTGTGCTGCAACTGCAGGGCGCCGTCGATGGCGCCCTGCCCGAACGACAGGCCGGCGCCGACCTGGCGCGCTGCTTTCGAGCCCAGCGTCAGGTTGCCATTGGCGTGCAGGCCGGGCGCGCTGCGGCGCGTGAAGATCTGGATCACGCCGCCCACCGCGTCGCTGCCGTACAGGCTGGACAGCGGGCCACGAACGATCTCGATGCGCTCGATCGCATCGAGCGGCAGGTTCTCCCAGGCCGGTGTACCGAGCGTGGCCGAGCCGTAGCGCACACCGTCGATCAGCAGCAGCGTGTGGCGCGCCTCCAGGCCACGCAGATAGACCGAGCTGGCGGTGCCCGGGCCGCCGTTCGCAGTGAACTGAACGCCGGGCTGCTGGGCCAGCAATTCGGCCAGGGTGCGGCCGGTGGCGCGGTCGATCTGGGCCCGTTCGATCACGGTGACTTCGCTGATCGCCTCGTCGATGCGGGTCGGCGTGCGCGTGGCGGTCACCTGCACGGCAGGCAGGGTGCTGGTCTGTGCCACGGCAGCACTGGCCGTGAACGCAAGCACTGAATGAATCAAAACGATGGGCAGGAGGATGCGGCGCACAGCGGCGCGCGAGGCACTTGGCCTCAGGGAAACGCAAGACATGAAGGAAGCTCTCAAACAAGTCGTGCCCGCCAGCTTCCCCGCTGATGAGCACCGCATGGTGCGCCGCTCGCGCAGCGCACCGCCTTGTTGGCCGGTATCCGGGCTGGCGGACCAACCCTTGCGACCTTCCCGAAAGCCGAGGCTTTCAGTGGTGTGTGCGCAAGGGCCGAAGCGGGCTCGTGGAAGAGTCGGGCTTCGTCCGCCGTACCGTTGCGGGGGCAGCGCAGATTCGGTCGGCACGCGCTTCGCGTGGCCTCCTTCTGCTTCCCGTTTAACTGTGCCGACGGAACGCCGGCACGGGCACCAACAGCGGCGATTGTAGGAGAAGGCCACCTTTACAATCGGCGCTGCACGTTCCCCTTCACGCCACGCTGGCACCCAGCCGCCCCACACCATGTCGAAGATCGAAGACCTTGCCGACCGGGTCGAGCGCCTGCTGTTGCGGCACGACGAAGTGCAGCGCACCAGCGCCCTGCTGGAACGCCAACTCGCCGCGGTGACCCAGGAACGCGACAGCCTGCGCTCGCGCCTGAACGCCGCCCGCAGCCGCATCGACGGCTTGCTCGAACGCCTGCCGACCGACGCCGCGCCGCCCGCGACTGAAGTGCCTGCTGCAACTGCCACCGCGATCAAGGTCGCGAGCCATCCGGACACCACGCCATGAAGCAGATGGAAGTGACGATCCTCGGCCAGAGTTACCTGCTCGGCTGCCCGGAAGGCGGCGAAGTCGCGCTGCTCGAAGCGGTCGCCAGCGTCGACCGCGAAATGGGCGCGATCCGCGATGGCGGCAAGGTCAAGGCGCGCGAGCGCATTGCCGTGCTCGCCGCATTGAATCTGGCCTATGCGCTGGCCGGCCGGCCAGCCGTGAGACCGGTCGGCAGCGGCGCTGCGGTCGACGTGATCGATGTGCCAAACCTGGGCGCGGTCGATGTCGATGGCCTCATCAAACGCCTCGACCAGGCGCTTGGCGCGAACGGCCAGTTGCTCTGATGCGCAGAGGCCTTCGATGGAGTGTTTGTTGATGCACTGTCGCGCGGTCGGGCTTTGCTGAAAGCGTCACACCAGCGTCGCAAGCGCAGGCATAGAATGAATTCGTCCGTCGCATTCGCGTGAGCTTTATATTTCCTTGAACCGATGCTCTATGAGCAAGGGCTTGGAACATCGCTCGGTTGGTGTGATCGTCTCGCGTCAGATGAACCCGAAGCCCGGCTGACCTCGCCCACCTGAACTGCCTGGGTTCAGGAATGCGGCTCACGGCTCGCGGCGGACACCTTTCCCCGAACTCAACACAACGCTGTGCGCGCGCTTGAGGCTCACACTTGAGGCTCACTTTGGGGCCACCCATGAACTGGTTGATGAAGAGCGAGCCGTCGGAGTGCAGCATCGACGATCTCGTTGCCGCGCCCGCGCAGACCGTGCCCTGGGTCGGGGTGCGCAACCACCAGGCGCGCAACTTCATGCGCGACGCCATGGCCATCGGCGACGGCGTGCTGTTCTACCACTCGTCGTGTGCCGAGCCGGGCATCGCCGGCATCGCCGAGGTGGCGAGCGCGGCCTACCCCGACGCCACGCAGTTCGATCCGCGCAGCCCGTACTTCGATGCGAAGTCGCCCGCCACCGCGCCGCGTTGGCTGAACGTCGATGTGCGGTTGCTGCGCAAGACCCGGCTGCTGCCGCTGGCACAGATGCGCACCGCGCCGACGCTGGCCGCGATGCAGGTGCTGCGCCGCGGCAACCGGCTCTCGATCACACCGGTGACGGCCGAGGAGTGGATGGCGGTGCTGGCGTTGCTTGACCACCGCTGAGGGCCCCTCGGACACCCATCGAGCGCCCACCTGATCTCACCACGAGCTGGCCGAAACGCAGCGCCAATCAGGTCGCGCCCAGCTCGAATCTGATGCTGGCCAGCGCCACATGGTTGCCGCCGCGCCGCTGCGCTTCACCGAGCGCCAGGTCGGCGGCCTGCATCAGCGCTTCCTCGGTGTGCGCGGTGTGCGGGAAGCTCGCC
Source organism: Rhizobacter sp. (assembly GCA_025355745.1). Lineage (GTDB taxonomy): Bacteria > Pseudomonadota > Gammaproteobacteria > Burkholderiales > Burkholderiaceae_C > LMDS01. The sequence goes on from JANXZA010000147.1 coordinate 27,537, forward strand.
ACGCCCATCGACACGGTGAACGCCAGGTCGCGGCCTTCGAGCACGACGATCTGGGTCGCGCACTGGCGCCGCAGACCTTCCATGCGCGAGTGCGCAGTCGCCAGGCCGACGCCCGAGAGCAGAACCGCAAAGCGGGCTTCGTCGAGCCGGCACGATGCGTCCATGGCCCGCGTGTTGCCGCGCAGCAGCCGGCCCAGCGCCTCCAGCACGCGTGCACGCGCCTCGTCCCCGAACGCCTTCGCCGCTCCCGTCGGCGGGTCGAGGGCGATCGACACGAGCGCGAATTCGCGGTGTTCGCGCGACGACAGGTCGACCTCGCGGCGCAACTGGTCGTCGAAGTGCATGCGCTGGTACAGGCCGGTGGCGCTGTCGCGCAGGCTCGGGTCCTGGGTTTCGCGGCGCTGCGCTTCGACCGCCACCTGCTGCTGTTCGAGCTGCTTCAGCGCCTGCTGCAACTGCAGGTCGCGCTGATGCGCCGAGGTGAGCTCGGCCCACACGCTGAGCACGTGCCGTGGTGTGCCGCCATCGGTGCGGGCGATGCCGATCCGGCTGACGTTGAACTCGCGGCGCTCGCCGCCGCGCTCGAGCCGCAACTCGCTGGCCGTAGGCACGGCAAGTGCCAGCGCGGCTTGCTCGGCGGCGCGGATCGTGCTGGCCTGCGCGGGCTCCATCAACTCGGCATCGCGCGCCCCCAGCATGGCGGCGGCCGACCTGCCGAACAGCTGCGCCATGCGCGCGTTGGCATGCACATAAGCGCCGGTCGCGACCTCCTTGATGCAGACCAGCGCGTCGAGGCGATCCAGCATCTCCAGCAAGCCACCGGCCAGCCCGGCAGGCGTGGCGCCGAGGGCTGCGGCCAGTGCTTGCACCGTCTGGCTGAAATCGGCCAGCGTCGGCGGTGAGGTCGTCTCTTTCATGGGCTCCGTGTTCCTGCAGCGCTGATCGTCTGGCATCAGAACCATTTGTTTCAATCTTGGCGGTGGGGGGCCGGATTGGCAAGCAAAAAGCCGTCCGCGCCGCTCTGCTCCCCCTAGCTTGATGATATCCGCCCGCCCGCCGACAAAGGCTTCCCGCTGCGTGCTCCCCGCAGGCGTCGACAGGGGACCGAACCTGCGCTGGCACGGGATTCGCATCGCACTCGGCATCGAAGCATTCCTCGACCCTGAAGGCTGCTCGCTCGCGCAAGGAATTCCGCTCCCATGTCCACGTTCAAGACCTTCCTTCGAACCGGTCACGCGCCGACCCTGTTCGCCTCGTTCCTGTACTTCACATTCTCGTGCTGCATCTGGGTCCTGAACGGGGCGATGGCGCCGTTCATCAGCGAGTCGTTCCAGCTCACCCCGGCGCAGAAAGGCCTGATGCTGTCGATCCCGATCTTCGCCGGCGCGTTGATGCGCTTTCCGCTCGGCGTGCTGGCCCAGTACATCGGGCGCAAGAAGGCCACGCTGGTCGAGATGGGGCTGATTGCGGTGGCGCTGATGTTCGGTTTCTTCAGCGTCCACACCTTCAACGACCTGCTCGCGATGGGTGTGCTGCTGGGCATTGCCGGGGCCAGTTTCGGTGTCGCGCTGTCGCTGGGTTCGGGCTCGTTCCCGGCGCGCCACAAAGGCCTGGCGATGGGTCTGGTGGGCGCTGGAAACGTCGGCACCGCGTTGTCGGTGCTGGTGGCGCCGCCACTGGCCCAGGCCTTCGGCTGGCAATCGGTGTACGGCTTCGCGGCGGCGGCGATTGCCTTGCCGATGGTGGTGATGATCGTCTTCGCCGAGGAACCCTCCGACCGCGACCCCCACGCCGGCCTGCGCGAGCATGTGGCCTGCCTGTTCGAGAAGGACGGCTGGGCCTTCAGCCTGATCTACGCCGTGACGTTCGGCGGCTTCATCGGCCTGGCGACCTTCCTGCCGACCTACTACTTCGACCAGTTCCATGTGAGCAAGGTGCAGGCCGGCCAGTTGACGATGCTGGCGGCCTTCATGGGCGCCAGCGTGCGCATCTTCGGCGGCTGGATTTCCGACCGCTGGGGCGGCATCAACACGCTCACTGCGGTGCTCGTCGGCGTCGCTGCAACGCTGGTGCTGTGCGGCCTGAGCAGCGCCTCGCTGGCACTGACGACCCTGCTCTTCATCGCCTGCTTCGCGGCGCTGGGGGCCGGCAACGGCGCCCTGTTCCAGCTCGTGCCCTTGCGCTGGCCGCTCAGCACCGCAGTGGCGGGTTCGATGATCGGCGAGATCGGCGCGCTCGGCGGCGGGCTGGTGCCGAACGCGATGGGTTTGTCGAAGCAGTACACCGGCACCTACTTGTGGGGCTTCGTGCTCTTCGCCACCCTGGCGCTGCTGGTGCTGGTGATGATGCGGCGGATGCAGATCCGCTGGACCCGCACCTGGGCCGAACGCGGTGGGCGGGCCCGTACGGCGCCATCGCCGACCGACGCGCCGGTTTCATTGGCTCGGGCGAGGTAAACCGGGCAAGAGACAGCTCGCGCACCGCAGAGGCGCAGAGTACGCAGAGGTACGCAGAGTGAATTCAAATGACTTGTCTTCTCTGCGATCCTCTGCGTCCTCTGCGTCCTCTGCGCCCCTGCGGTGGTGAGTTGAATGCCTCCGTTCCGATCCTGTGAATCTCAGCGCGGCAGGAACAGCAGCCAGTAGATCAGCAGCAGGTTGAACAGCACCGACACGCCGAGGCCGATCTTCCACAGCGCGGTCGGGTCGCGCGCCAGCAGCGGCGTGTTCGGCACGGCCGAAAGCGGCCGCGAGGCGCCGCGTTCCAGCGCGAGCAGCAGTTCCTCGGCGGTCTCGAAGCGTTGCCTTGCGTCGCGGCCGACCGCCTTCAGCACGATGCGGTCGAGCCAGATCGGCACGTCCGGGCGCAGCCGCGATGGCGGCTTGGCATCGCGTCGGTAGCGCAGCTTCTGGTACGGCTCGATCTCGCCGTACGGCAGGTGGCCGGTGAGCAACTGGTACAGCGTGACGCCGAGCGCGAACAGGTCGGAGCCGGCGTCTGCCTGCGCCCCCTCCCACAGTTCAGGGCTCATGTAGCTCGGTGTGCCGGCGTGCAGGTCGCGCTGCTCGGCGGTCTCGTTGCCGGACAGCGCCACACCCAGGTCGAGCAGGCGCAGCTGGCCGTCGTCCCCCAAGTGCAGATTGGCAGGCTTGACGTCACGGTGCACCACGCCGAGGCGGTGCAGGCTGCCCAGGCTGCGCGCGGCCGACAGGCCCCAGGCCACCACCTCGGCCACCGTCACGCCGGCCAGCCCGCGCTGCGCCCGCAGCCGCTCCAGCGTCTGACCGGAATGCCAGTCGAACAGCAGGTAGAACTCGGTCGCTGCGGGCACCGCATGCAGGCGCACGAAGCCTTCGTCAGCGCGCGCTCTGACCAGATCAGCGACGCGCTCGCCGAGCCACGCCTCATGCGCCAGCATTGCGCGTTCCTGCGGGTCGCTGGCGCGCGACGGGTGCAGCGTCTTCAGCGCCTTCAGCGCCGCGCTGGCCCCATCGCGCACCTGGTACAGCAGGTGCACACCGGTGTCGGCAACGATCGCGGTGACCACATGCCCGTCGATCGCATCGCCGACCTTCATGCGCCGTGGCACCGGCAACAGGCGGCTGCGCAAGACCGCGTCCTGCAGCCGGCCGCGCATCAGGCTGAGCACACGCACGACCAGCGCCGTCGCGTTGTCTGGCGTGCCGGCCGCGAGCGCTGCCTGCACCAGCGCGGCACTCGCCTGCTGCGCACTGCCGGTTGAGGCGAGCGCGAGGATGCGGGCCTCGCTCAGCTTGCCCCAGGCACCGTCGGAGAGCAGCACGAAGCTGTCGCCGAGGTGCAGATCGCCTTGCAGGTAATCAACACGCACCGCGTCGTCCAGGCCCATCGCGCGGGTCAGGCGGCTGCGCAGGTCGGGGTGGTCGAGGGCGTGGTCCTGCGTCAGGCGGCGGCATTCGCGCGTCTCGGGCGAGTCGCCGCGCAGCAGGTAGGCACGGGTGTCGCCGACATGCGCGAGCGTCCAGGTCTGGCCGCGCAGCGCCACCGCCGTCAAGGTGCTCATCGCCGCCGCCGTGCCGCGCCGGTTGTGGGCGACGAGCCAGCTGTTGTGCGCGCCGATGACGCGATCGAGCACCACCGAGGTGTCCCAGGTGGCGGGGGCGGCGAAGAAGTCTTCGACCAGCGACATCACGCTGGTCTGCGCCGCCATCCGGCCTTCGCCGCCCGCCGACACACCATCGGCGATGGCCGCGATCACGCCCAGCGATTCCTCGCCCTCGGGGTAGCGCATCGCGGCCGCGAAATCCTCGTTCAGCGGGCGCGGACCGCGCTCGCTGGCGTGGCCGATATCGACGTCGAAGCTCATGAAAGTCTTGGGTGCAAAAACACCGATACGGTGCGCCGCGCAGTGGCAGTGTGACGCAGCAAGCAAGATTCCTGCGCGCTGCTGGTGCGAATGGCACCGCCGTGCGACACGCAGGCGCGGCGCGGCTGGCACCGCGCTTGCTGTTCATTCCGGCGTCGCTGCGCGCAACGCGGCCGGAGAGTCCTGCATGAAGAAGATGAAACTCGTGATGATCGGCAACGGCATGGCCGGGGTGCGCACGCTCGAAGAGCTGTTGAAGATGGCGCCCGACATGTACGACATCGCGGTGTTCGGCGCCGAGCCGCACCCGAACTACAACCGCATCCTGCTCAGCCCGGTGCTGGCCGGCGAGCAGACGCTGGCCGAAATCGTGCTGAACCCGCTCAGCTGGTACGAGGAACACCACATCACGCTGCACCTGGGCAAGAAGGTCGTCGAGGTGAACCGGCGGCGCCGCGTCGTCGTCGCCGAAGACGGCACCGAAGAGCCCTACGACCGGCTGCTGATGTGCACCGGCTCGAACCCGTTCATCCCGCCGATGCCAGGCAAGGACCTCGAAGGCGTGATCGCCTATCGCGACATCCACGACACCAACACGATGATCGCGGCGGCCGCGAAGTACCGGCACGCGGTCGTCATCGGCGGCGGCCTGCTCGGCCTGGAGGCGGCGAACGGCCTGATGCTGCGCGGCATGCAGGTGACCGTGGTGCACCTGATGCCGTGGCTGATGGAGCGCCAGCTCGACGACGTGGCCGGCAAGTTGCTGCAGAAGTCGCTCGAAGACAGGGGCCTGAAGTTCCTGATCGGCGCGCAGACGCAGGCGCTGATCGGCGACGAGGACGGCAGGGCTGACGGGGCGGACACGCCCCGGGGGCGAGTCAGGGCCGTTCAGTTCAAGGACGGCGCGGAGATTCCGGCCGACCTGGTCGTGATGGCCGTCGGCATCCGCCCGAACACCGAGCTGGCGCTGAAGATGGGCCTGTACTGCGGGCCGCAGAACCGCGGCGGCATCGTGGTCGACGACACGATGCAGACAGTCACCGACCCGCGCATTTACTCGGTCGGCGAATGCGCCTCGCACCGCGGCACGGTGTATGGCCTGGTGGCACCGCTGTTCGAGCAGGGCAAGGTCTGCGCCACGCACCTGGCGCAGTTCGGCATCGGCCGTTATCAAGGCTCGTTGACCTCGACCAAGCTGAAGGTCACCGGCATCGACCTGTTCTCGGCCGGCAACTTCATGGGCAAGGCCTCGGGCCGCCCCGAAGACGCCGACTGCGAAGAGATCGTCATGAGCGACCCCTTCGGCGGCGTCTACAAGAAGCTGATCATCAAGGACGACAAGCTGGTCGGCGCCTGCATGTACGGCGACACCGTCGATGGCTCTTGGTACTTCAAGCTCCTGCGCGAAGGCCGCACCGTGCACGACATCCGCGACAAGCTGATGTTCGGCCAACTGACGTCAGAGCGCAACATTGGCGACACCGGCCACGAGGGCCACAGCAAGGCCGCAGCGATGGCCGATGTCGACGAGGTCTGCGGCTGCAACGGCGTCACCAAGGGCACGATCTGCAAGGCCATCAAGGAGAAGGGCCTGTTCACGATCGAGGAGGTGAAAAAGCACACCAAGGCCAGCGCCTCGTGTGGCTCGTGCACCGGCCTGGTCGAGCAACTGCTGATGTTCACCGCCGGCGGCGACTACTCGAAGGCGCCGACCAGGAAGGCGATGTGCGCCTGCACCGACGCGAGCCATCAGGACGTGCGCGATGCGGTGCGCAAGGAGCACTTCCTCACCATCGCCAGCGTCTACGAGACGATGGCCTGGCGCACGCCGAACGGCTGCGCGAGCTGCCGCCCGGCCGTCAACTACTACCTCATCAGCACCTGGCCGAAGGAAGCGCTCGACGACCCGCAGAGCCGCTTCATCAACGAGCGCAGCCACGCCAACATCCAGAAGGACGGCACCTATTCGGTGATCCCGCGGATGTGGGGCGGCGAAACCACGTCGAGCGAATTGCGGCGCATTGCCGACGTGGTCGACAAGTACAAGATCCCGACCGTGAAGGTCACCGGCGGCCAGCGCATCGACCTGCTGGGTGTGAAGAAGGAAGACCTGGTGAACGTGTGGAAAGACATCGGCATGCCGTCCGGCCACGCCTATGCAAAAGCGCTGCGCACCGTGAAGACCTGCGTGGGCAGCGAGTGGTGCCGCTTCGGCACCCAGGACAGCACTCAGTTGGGCAAGGACCTGGAGCGCGCGATGTGGCGCATGTACGCGCCGCACAAGGTCAAGTTCGCTGTCAGCGGTTGCCCGCGCAACTGCGCCGAATCGGGCATCAAGGATGTGGGCATCATCGGCGTCGACTCGGGCTGGGAGATGTACGTCGGCGGCAACGGCGGCATCAAGACCGAGGTCGCGCAGTTCTTCGTCAAGCTGAAGACGGCCGAGGAAGTGCTCGAATACACCGGCGCGTTCTGCCAGCTCTACCGCGAGGAAGGCTGGTACCAGGAGCGCACCGTGCACTACATCAGCCGGGTCGGCCTGGACCATGTGAAGAAGAAGGTGCTCGACGACGCGGCCGGCCGCAAGGCGCTGTGGGCGCGCCTGCAGTTCGCGCTCGACGGCGAACCCGATCCGTGGTTCGAGTTCGACAAGGCGGCGGTCGACACGCGGCAGTTCGAGGCGTTGGCGTCGTGATGCGGCGCTCCGTCGGCACCGCCGCAATCAGCACCGCCCCCGGTGACTGGAACGCCCCATGAGCCAATGGAAATCCGTCTGCCGCATCGAGGACATTCCGGTCCTCGGCGCGCGCCGCATCCAGCGCAACAACGCCGTCGCCGTGGCGGTGTTCCGCACCGCCGACGACACGGTGTTCGCGCTGCTCGACCGTTGCCCGCACAAGGGCGGACCGCTGAGCCAGGGCATCGTCTTCGGCGAAAGCGTCGCCTGCCCGCTGCACAACTGGACCATCGGCCTGGCCGACGGCTGCGCGCGCTCGCCCGACGAAGGCTGCACGCCGCACTTCAGCATCAAGGTCGACGCCGGCGTCGTGCACCTCGACCTTGATGAGTTGAACAGCATCGCACTCGGCGAGGTGTCGGCTGCGACATGAGTGATTCGGCCGCGGCGCGGCAAGACACCCGCTCGACCTGCCCGTACTGCGGTGTCGGCTGCGGCGTGATTATCGAATCGCAGGACGGCCAGATCAGCGGCGTGCGCGGCGACCCCGATCACCCGGCCAACTTTGGCCGGCTGTGCACCAAGGGCAGCACCTTGCACCTGACCGCGGCCCACACGATCGCGATGCGCACGCGGCTGTTGCAGCCGCAACTGCGCGAGCGCCGCGACGCGCCCCGCAAGGTGGTCGGCTGGGACCATGCGCTGGGCACCGCAACAACCCGCTTCGCCGACATCATCTGCGCGCACGGCCCGGACGCGGTCGGCTTCTACCTCTCGGGCCAGTTGCTGACCGAGGACTACTACGTCTTCAACAAGCTCGCCAAAGGCCTGATCGGCACGAACAACGTCGACACCAATTCGCGCCTGTGCATGAGCAGCGCGGTGGCCGGCTACAAGGCCACGCTCGGCGCCGACGCGCCGCCCGCCTGCTACGACGATCTGCAACACGCCGCGACCCTGTTCATCGCCGGCTCGAACACCGCCTTCGCGCACCCGATCCTGTTTCGCCGCATCGAAGACGCGAAGCGCGCCAACCCGGCGCTGCGCACCATCGTCGTCGACCCGCGCCGCACCGAGACGGCCGACGCCGCCGACCTGTTCCTGCAAATCCTGCCCGGCACCGACGTGGCCCTGTTCAACGCCATGCTGCATGTGATGCTGTGGGAAGGCTGGGTCGACAGCGCCTACATCGCGGCGCACACCAGCGGCTTCGACGCGTTGCGCTCGCGCGTGCGCGACTTCTACCCGAAGGAGACGGCCGCGCTGTGCGGCATCAAGGAGGCCGACCTGATTCAGGCTGCGAAGTGGTTCGCCGGGCTCGACACACCAGCCACTGCCGGCGCTGCGAACGCAGCCCGCCAGCCCGTGCTGTCGCTCTACTGCCAAGGCCTGAACCAGAGCCATGCCGGCACCGCGAAGAACGCCGCGTTGATCAACTTGCACCTCGCCACCGGCCAGATCGGCAAGCCCGGCGCCGGGCCGTTTTCGCTCACCGGCCAGCCGAACGCGATGGGCGGGCGCGAGGTCGGCGGGCTGGCGAATCTGCTTGGCGCGCATCGGGACCTGGCGAACCCTGCACACCGCGCCGAGGTGGCGCGCCTGTGGGGCGTGGACGACGTGCCGGCCCAGCCCGGCAAGACGGCGATCGAGATGTTCGAGGCCGCCGCCGATGGCCAGATCAAGGCGCTGTGGATCGCCTGCACGAATCCGGCGCAGTCGATGCCGAACGCGAATGCGGTGCGCCGCGCACTGGAGCGCGCCGAGTTCGTCGTCGTGCAGGAAGCCTTCGCGACCACGGCCACCTGCACCTACGCCGACCTGCTGCTGCCGGCCTCGACCTGGGGCGAGAAGGATGGCACGGTGACGAACAGCGAGCGCCGCATCAGCCGCGTGCGCGCCGCCGTGCCGGCGGCCGGCGAGGCGCGTGACGACTGGCGCATCGCGGCCGAATTCGCACGCCGCCTCGAGACCGTGCTGCGGCCCGAGCGGCGCAGCGGCTTTGCGCACACCACGCCCGAAGCGGTGTGGAACGAACACCGCGAATCGACCCGCGGGCGCGACCTCGACATCACCGGCCTGAGCTACGCAATCCTCGACCTCGGCGCCCAGCAGTGGCCAATGCCCGAAGGCGCTTCGATCGGCAAGGCGCGCCTGTACCAAGACGGCGTGTTCCCGACCGCCGATGGCCGCGCCCGCTTCGCCGACACGCCCTACGTACCGCTGGCCGAGCCGCGCGACGTGCGCTACCCGTTCTCGCTCAACACCGGTCGGCTGCGCGACCAGTGGCACGGCATGAGCCGCACCGGCACGATTGGCCGCCTGTTCGGCCATGTGCCCGAGCCGGCCATCGACATGCACGCGCAGGACATGGACCGGCTCGGGCTCAACGAAGGCGATCTGGTGCAGGTCACGTCAAGGCGCGGCTCGATCGTGCTGCCGGCCCGCGCCAGCGAACAGGTCGGCCTGGCGCAAAGCTTCATCGCGATGCACTGGGGCGACGAGTTCCTGTCCGGCAGCACGAGCACCGGCGAGCGCATCGCCGGCGTGAATGCGCTCACCTCGCCGGCGTACTGCCCGAGCAGCAAGCAGCCCGAGTTGAAGCACACGGCCTTGAAGATCCTGAAGGCCGAACTGCCGTGGCGGCTGCTGTGCGTGGCGTGGCTTTCGACTGAAGAAGCAGCGCAGGCGCGCGAGCTGTTGAAGGGGCTGATGCCGGCGTTCCAGTTTGCCGCCTGCGTGCCGTTCGGCCGCGAACGCGCGGGCGTGCTGTTCCGCGCTGCAGCGCACGAGGCAGCGCCCGAAGAATTGCTGACGAAGATCGAAGGCATCCTTGGCTTGAGCGCATCCGGCGTGCTGCACTATGCCGACAAGCGGCGCGGTCAGCGCCGCAGCATGCGCGTGGTCAAGGCCGGCAGCGAGACGCGTCTCGAAGGCTTCCTGCTGGCCGGCGACATCAGCGCCGAAGCCTGGATCAAGCCGCTGCTTCAGGACGAATTGCCGGCCCAGGCTTACGGCCGCTTGCTGCTCGTCCCCGGCGCCAGGGCACCGGTGGCCGTGGCCGCGCGCGGCAAGCAGGTCTGCAGTTGCTTCGACGTGAGCGAAGGCCAGATCCACACCGCGCTGCCGGCCTGCACCGGCACGCCCGATGCGAAACTGCTGCAACTGCAGGAGCGGCTCCGGTGCGGCACCCACTGCGGCTCCTGCGTGCCCGAACTGAAGCGCCTCGTTCGGCTCGGGCAACGGGTGGCTTGACTCGGGAGGGCTTTGAATTCAATCCAATTCATTCACCGCTGAGTAAAGGGGTTGACGGAGTTTGCGCAGAGTAAGCATTGATCTTTACTCTGCGCAACTCCGCAAACTCCGCCCCTCTGCGGTGAATGAATTGGTTATTCCCCACTGGGCCTGAAAATTGCGGTTCACTGGCCTGGGGGAACTACATGGCGATCACGAGCTACATCAAGGAAATCGGCCGCGGCAAAGAGGGCGCGCGTTCGCTGACCGAAGCCCAGGCGCACGACCTGATGAGCCAGGTGCTCGATGGCCGGGTGAGCGATCTCGAACTCGGCGCGTTCGCGCTGGCGATGCGCATCAAGGGCGAATCGGTGGCGGAACTGGCGGGCTTTCTGGCCGCCACGCACGAGCGCTGCATCCGCATCGCGCCAGCGTTGACGGCCAGCGCGCCGACCGTCTTCCTGCCCTCGTACAACGGCGCGCGCAAGCTGCCCAATCTGACCGCCCTGCTCGCGCTTCTGCTGGCGCAGGAAGGCGTGCAGGTGCTGGTGCACGGGCCGCTGCTCGATGCCGGGCGCATCAGCACGGCGGAGGTCTTTCGCGACCTCGGCCTGCCGTTCGCCGGCAACGCGGACGAGATCGAGAACGGCTGGGCGCGGCGCGAGCCGGTGTTCATTCGCACCGAAGATTTGTGCCCGCCGCTGGCGCGCCTGCTCGATGTGCGCCGCGTCGTCGGCCTGCGCAATTCCGCGCACACGGTGGCCAAGCTGCTGGCGCCTTGCGTCGCGCTTCGGGTCGTCAACTACACGCACCCGGAATACGCCAGCTTGCTGGGCGAATTTCTGATCCACACGAAGGCCGATGCGATGCTGATGCGCGGCACCGAAGGCGAGCCGGTGGCCGACCCGCGGCGCCTGCCGAAGCTCGATGTGTTCATCGATGGCCAGCGCCGCCCCGAGTTGTCGCGGCCGGCCCATGAAGGCGTGTTGACCGGCCAGCCGCTGCTGCCGCGCAGCATCGACGCGGCCAGCACGGCGCTCTACATCCAGGCCGTGGTGAGCGGCGAAAAGCCGGCGCCGGCGCCGATCGCGCAGCAGGTCGAGTGCCTGCGGGCGGCGCTCGTGACGATGCGTTTGCCGCAAGGGCAGATTCGACCTCAGGAGCAGGTCGCATGACGCTCGCTGGCACGTCGACCATGACGCCAACGACGACGACCATTGGCAGCGTTGCCCTGGTCGGCGCCGGGCCAGGCGACCCGGATCTGCTTACGCGGAAGGCGCTGCGGGCGATCCGCCGCGCCAGCGTGATCCTGGCCGACGATCTGGTGAGCGACGGCGTGCTGCGCTTCGCCCGTCGCTCGGCACGCATCGTCCATGTCGGCAAGCGGGGAGGCTGCGCGAGCACACCGCAGGCCTTCATCGACAAGCTGATGCTGGCCGAGGCGCTGAAGGGCGAGCGCGTCGTGCGCCTGAAAGGCGGCGACCCGTTCATGTTCGGGCGCGGCGGCGAAGAGGCCGAGCATCTGCGCGCGCACGGCGTGGCGGTCGAGGTGGTGAACGGCATCACGGCCGGGCTGGCGGCAGCCACGTCGCTGGGCGTCGGCCTGACGCACCGCGCGCACGCCCACGGTGTGATCTTCGTCACCGGTCACGCGCGCGCCGACGGCACGCCGATGCACTGGCCGACCCTGGGCGCAGCAGCGGCGCAAGGCCTGACGCTTGTGATCTACATGGGCGTGCCTGCCATCAACGCCATACGCGCCGGGCTGCTCGACGCCCTGCCCGCGCACACGCCGGCGGCACTGGTGCAGAACGCGAGCCTGCCGACCCAACGGCATGCGGTCTGCACGCTGGACACGCTGGCCGCAACGTGTATCGAGGCGCGCATTGGCAGCCCGGCGATCATCGTCATCGGCGATGTCTTGCGTGGTCTGCGCGAGCTGTCGATGCCCATGCCGAAGCTCACTCCGCAGCCCCGCGCTGCCTGATCTTCCGCTGCACCGCCGCGCCGCATAATCCGCGCCGAACGGCTTGCGCCAAGCCGTCACCGTTGCACCGAAAGGGACGTGCCTGAACTTCGATGTCGTGATCCTAGGTGCCGGCGCCGCCGGCCTGCATTGCGCGGGCATCGCCGGCCAGCGCGGCCTGAAGGTGCTGTTGATCGACCACGCCGCGAAGTTGGCCGAAAAGATCCGCATCTCCGGCGGCGGGCGCTGCAACTTCACGAACCTGGACACCGCGCCGGCGAACTTCCTGTCGGCAAACCCGCACTTCTGCCGCTCGGCGCTGGCCCGCTACACGCCGCAGGATTTCATCGCGCTGCTGCAGCGCCACCGCGTCGGCTGGCACGAGAAGCACAAGGGCCAACTGTTCTGCGACGCGGGCAGCGAGCAGGTCATCGAGCTGCTGGTGCGCGAGTGCGAGCAGGGCCACGTCGCGCGCTGGCAGCCATGCGCGGTGCTCGGCGTGCGCCGCAGCGCAGGCGGGTTCGAGCTCGATACCGATCGGGGCCTGGCGCAGGCCGCGCGGCTGGTGGTTGCGACCGGCGGCCTGTCGATCCCGAAAATCGGCGCCACCGACATCGGCTACCGGCTGGCGCGCCAGTTCGGGCATTGCATCGTGCCGACCCGCCCGGCGCTGGTGCCGCTGACCTTCGATGCGCTCAGCTGGGCACCGTACGCGGCTCTGTCGGGCGTGTCACAGGAGGTCAGGATCGAGACCGGCATCGGCAAGTTGCGCACCGAATTCGTCGAAGATTTGCTGTTCACGCACCGCGGTCTGAGTGGCCCGGCGGTGCTGCAGATTTCGAGTTACTGGCAGCAAGGCACGCCGGTGCGAATCGACCTCTCGCCGGCCGGCGCTCTTGGTGCGGCGCTGGCCCAGGCGAAGCGCGGTTCGCAGCGCCAGCTCGGCAACGAACTGGCCGAGCTGATCCCGCGGCGCCTTGCCGATGCCTGGCTGGCGGCCGCGCCGGAACTTGCCGCCAGGCCGATGGCAGACCAGCGCGACCGCGACCTCGTCGGCCTCGCCGAGCGCCTGCACCGCTGGGAATTGAAGCCGCAGGGCACCGAGGGCTATCGCAAGGCCGAGGTGACGGCAGGCGGCGTCGATACGCGCGAACTCAGCTCGCAAACGATGGGCAGCAGCGTCGTCCCCGGCCTGTTCTTCATCGGCGAAGTGGTCGACGTAACCGGCTGGCTCGGTGGCTACAACTTCCAGTGGGCGTGGGCCAGTGCAGCCGCCTGCGCGCGGGCGTTGACGGCGCGGGAACCGGCTGGATCAGACGGCGGCTGACGCTGCGTTGCGGCCGCGATTTGCATCGGGCTATAATCGATGCTCTTTGCTGACAACACTTGTGCTGCGATCGTATGGAACTGAAACCGCTTGAACCTGCGGCATCCAGCACACGACACCGAGCCCCCAATTTTCAGGATCCAATTTCTACATGACTACGATTCGCGTCAAAGAAAACGAGCCATTCGACGTGGCGCTGCGCCGCTTCAAGCGCACCATCGAAAAGCTCGGCCTGCTGACCGACCTGCGAGCCCGCGAGTTTTACGAAAAGCCCACCGCAGAGCGCAAGCGCAAGAAGGCAGCGGCCGTGAAGCGCCACTTCAAGCGCGTTCGCAGCATGCAGTTGCCCAAGAAGCTGTTCTGATCCGAGGCGCCGGGCCTTTACCGGTCCACGCCACTGAAGCCCGCACCTTGCGGGCTTTGTCGTTTCTTGATCCCGAACGATTCGTTTACGCACAGGTACTTGGCCAGGAGCAATCATGAGCTTGAAAGACCAGATCACCGAAGACATGAAGACCGCCATGCGCGCGAAGGATGCAGCCCGGCTGCTGACGATCCGTGGCCTGCTGGCGGCCTGCAAGCAGCGCGAGGTCGATGAGCGCATCACACTCGACGACGCGGCCGTGGTCGCCATCGTCGACAAGCTGGTCAAGCAGCGCAAAGACTCGATTACCCAGTTCATCGCGGGCAACCGCCCGGACCTGGCCGACAAGGAAAGCGCCGAGCTGCTGGTGCTGGAAGGCTATCTGCCGCAGCGCCTGAACGCCGATGCCATTGCCGCGGAGGTCGCAGCCGTCGTCGCCGAACTGGCCTCGGAACTCGGCAGAGCGGCCGGGCCGGGCGACATGGGCAAGGTGATGGCGGCGGTGAAGACACGGCTGGCAGGCAAGGCCGAGATGGGGCTGGTGTCGGCGGCGGTCAAGAAGGTGCTCACTCCATGACCGCGCCGGTCGTACTACCGCTCAGTTCCGACGTTAGCGTCGCGCCACAGCTCGATCCAGCGGCGATGGCCTGGGCTGCACAAGCGGGCTTCAGGAGCGTCATCAACAACCGGCCCGACTTCGAAGGCGGTCCTGAACAGCCCACCAACGCAGCCATGCAGCAAGCCGCGCAGGCCGCCGGACTGGCCTATGCCTTCCTGCCGGTGCAACCGGCCGCACAGACGCCCCAAGAGGTGGCCCGCTTCCAGGAATTGCTGGCGCAACTGCCCAAGCCAGTCCTGGCGTTTTGCCGCAGCGGCACCCGCTCGGCCAAGCTCGTTCGCGCCGCCACTGGCGCCTGAAGCTTCGCACCGGAGCCCCGCCCTGCTAAGGGTTAGACCGCGCGGCCCGCGCCTCCCGACTGCCTAAAATCTGCCGACCTTGCCCCCGGGGCGACCCACCGTGCGGCCTGCGTGCCTCACCGTGTCTCTGCAAGACGCCTGCAATCCTGGGAGAGGCCGTGTCCACTTTGCTCCAAGTCTCGCGCTGGATCGACAAGCTCAGCGAATTCGTCGGGCGCTGGGTGGCCTGGTTGGTGCTTGCCGCAGTGTTGATCAGCGCCGGCAACGCCATCACACGCAAGGCGTTCAACCTGAGCTCGAACGCGTTCCTGGAAATCCAGTGGTACTTGTTTGCCGCCGTTTTTCTGCTCGCCTCAGGCTACACCCTGATGCGCCAGGAGCATGTGAAGATCGATGTGTTGTCGGGCCGCTTCTCCAAGCGCACGCAGATCTGGATCGAGATCTTAGGCATCTGCGTGTTTCTGTTCCCGTTCATCTTCATGATCGTCAAGCTGGCGATGCCGCTGGTGATCGGCGCATTCGTCTCGAAGGAAATGTCGTCCAACGCTGGCGGCCTGATTCGCTGGCCGGTCTTTGCGCTGTTGCCCGCGGGCATGCTGCTGCTGGGCCTGCAGGGCGTTGCGGAGTTGATCAAGCGTGTCGCGTTCCTGAAGGGGCTGATACCCGACCCGAGCAAGAAGAAAGGGGTCAAGACACCCGAGGAGGAACTGGCCGAGTTCCTGCTGCACAAGGAAGTTGCCGCGCGTGAAGCCGCGTTGACGGGAGCGAAGCGATGAGCGCGTTCCTGATCGCCAACATGGCGCCGATCATGTTCGGGGCGTTGATCCTGTTTCTGATGTTCGGTTATGCGGTGGCGTTTTCGCTCGCCGCCTGCGGGCTGTTCTTCGGGTTCGTGGGCATCGAGCTCGGCATGATCCAGCCGGCGTTCCTGCAAAGCCTGCCGTTGCGCATGTTCGGCATCATGCAAAACGACACCTTGCTGGCGATTCCGTTCTTCACCTTCATGGGGTTGATCCTGGAGCGCTCGGGCATGGCCGAAGACCTGCTCGACACGATCGGGCAACTGTTCGGTCCGATCCGCGGCGGCCTGGCCTACGCGGTGATCCTGGTCGGCGCGATGCTCGCTGCCACCACCGGCGTGGTCGCCGCCTCGGTGATCTCGATGGGTTTGATTTCGCTGCCGATCATGCTGCGCTACGGCTACGACCGGCGCGTGGCGAGCGGCGTGATCGCCGCGTCGGGCACGCTGGCGCAAATCATCCCGCCGTCGCTGGTCTTGATCGTGCTGGCCGACCAACTCGGCAAGAGCGTGGGCGACCTGTACAAGGGCGCCTTCATTCCGGGCTTCGTGCTGACCGCGCTGTACGTGATCTACGTCCTCGTCGTCAGTTTCATCCGGCCGCAATGGGTTCCGGCGCTGCCGCCGCAAGCCCGCACGATCCGCGAGGACGACGGCACATCCGGCTTGCGATCGCTCGTCGTGCTGACGGCCCTGTCGGTTCTGGCGGCCGTCGGTTTTGCGAAGTTGCGCCCCGACAGCGTGCCGTTCGACGAGCTGCTCGTGACTTCGATGTGCGTCGGCGTGGGCGTCGCGTTTGTCGCGTCGGTCGTCAACCAGGTCACCAAGCTCGGTTTGTTGTCGCGCATGGCCGAGCGCGTGACCTTCGTGCTGATCCCGCCGCTGGCGCTGATCTTCCTGGTGCTCGGCACCATTTTTCTCGGCATTGCGACGCCCACCGAAGGCGGTGCGATGGGCGCAGTCGGCGCGCTCGTGATGGCCATGGCGCGCCGGCGCATCGACCTCAAGCTGATCCGCCAGGCGATGGACTCGACGATGAAGCTGTCGTGCTTCGTGCTGTTCATCCTGATCGGCGCGACGGTGTTCAGCCTCGCGTTCCAGGGCGTCGACGGGCCGAAGTGGGTCGAGCATCTGCTGTCCGGCCTGCCGGGCGGCCAGCTCGGCTTTCTGATCGTGGTCAACCTGCTGATCTTCGTGCTGGCGTTCTTCCTCGACTTCTTCGAGCTGGCCTTCATCATCATCCCGCTGATCGGGCCGGTGGCCGAGAAGCTCGGCATTGACCTGGTCTGGTTCGGGGTGCTGCTGGCGGTGAACATGCAGACGTCGTTCATGCACCCGCCGTTTGGTTTCGCCTTGTTCTACCTTCGCAGCGTCGCGCCGCACGAGGACTACACCGACAAGGTGACGAAGCAGCCGATGGCCCGGGTCACGATCGAGCAGATCTACTGGGGCGCCGTGCCGTTCGTGCTGATCCAGATCTTCATGGTCGGGTTGATCATTGCCTTCCCGGGCCTGGTGTCCAGCGGCCTGACCAAGGAGACGACGATCGACGCCGACAAAGTGTTCCAGCAGATGCAGAAAGAGCCGAAGGCCCCGCCGCCAACCGACGGTTCAGCACCGGTGCAGGAAGATGCGAAGGACGACCCGATGAAAGGCCTGATCGAGTCGCTGAAGAACGACCAGGCGAAGAAGCCTTGAGCGCCTCGCGCTCGTGAGAACGCCCCACCGCGGCGTACCGCGGCGGGGCGTTTGCAGGCGAGATCCAGCGGCGCGTCAGCCGAGTTTTTGCGCCTGCATGAAGTCGTCGAAGCCCGCCTCCGTGAAGCGGAACCACAGGTTGGCGTCGCGCCGGTAGGTCGAGTAGTCGTCGTAGATCTTCTTCCACGCCGGGTTGCTCGCGTTGAGTTCCGCGTACACCTCCATCGCCGACTTGAATGCCGCCGCCATCACGTCTTTTGGGAACGGATGCAGCTTGACGCCCTGGCTCACGAGCGTCTTCAGGGCACCGGGATTCTTGTAGTCGTACTTGGCCTGCATGTCGGTGTGTGCGTAGGCTGCGGCCGCTTCGACGATCGCCTTGTACTCCGACGACAAGCTGTCGTACGCCTTTTGATTGACGTACAGCGACAACTGCGGGCCGCCTTCCCACCAGCCGGGGTAGTAGTAATGCGGCGCGACCTTGTTGAAGCCGAGCTTCAAGTCGTCATACGGGCCGACCCACTCGGCCGCGTCGATCGTGCCCTTCTCCAGCGCCTGGTAGATCTCGCCGCCCGGAATGTTTTGCGGCACCGCGCCGATGCGTTCGATCACCTTGCCGCCGAAGCCGCCGACGCGAAACTTCAGGCCCTTGATGTCGGCCAGCGAGTTGATTTCCTTGCGGTGCCAGCCGCCCATCTGGGCTCCGGTGTTGCCCATCGGGAAGTTGACGATGTTGACCTTGGCGTAGTGCTCGCGCGTCAGCTTCAGGCCATTGCCCTCGTGCATCCAGGCCGTCATCTGGCGGTTGTTCAGGCCGAACGGAATGGCGCAGTCCAGGGCGTAGGTTGGGTCCTTGCCAAAAAAGTATTAGGGTGCCGTGCTCGCCATTTCGACCGTGCCGGTGGACACGCAGTCGAGCACGCCGAACGCCGGCATCAACTCCCCCGCAGCATGCGTGGAGATCACGAACTTGCCACCGGTCATGTCGCTGACCTTCTTGGCGAACACATCACAGGCGCCGAACAGCGTGTCAAGCGACTTCGGAAAGCTCGACGCAATGCGCCAGCGCAAGCTTGTCTGCGCGTGGACGATGGGGGGCGCCGCGCCCGTGGCAAGCACGCCCGCCATTCCAGCACCATGAACGAAGGAACGACGCTGCATGTTGATTCTCCGGTGGGGGATGGTTCGGCAATGAACGCGTCGGATTTTAGAAGCGGGCACCCGAGCGCCGGCCGGGATATACCCGAGCGCAATCGCTTCGCAAGACGCGCCGCCGAACGGGCGGCGCAGCGGCGCAGCGGCTCAGCTGCCGGCGATCTTCATGCGGTCGATCAGCACCGAGCCGATGGTCTTGCTGCCCGCCGTGTAGACATCGGCGCCGACCGCCTGAATGCCCTGCAGCATGTCGCGCAGGTTGCCGGCGATGGTGACCTCATGCACCGGGTACTTGATGCGCCCGCCCTCGACCCAGAAGCCGGCCGCGCCGCGCGAATAATCGCCGGTCACGTAGTTCACGCCCTGGCCCATCAGCTCGATCACGAACAGGCCGCGGTGCAACTTGCGCAGCATTGCTTCGAGATCATCGCGCGCCTCGGTCAACTGGCTGGTCAGCACAAGGTTCTGCGAGCCGCCGGCATGGCCGGTGGTGCGCATGCCGAGCTTGCGGGCCGAATACGTCGACAGGAAGTAGGCCTGCACGACTCCGCCCAGCACCACGTCGCGGGCCCGCACCAGCACGCCTTCATCGTCGAACGGCGTGCTGCCCTTGCCACGCAGCACGAACGGGTCTTCACGCACATCGATGTGGGCCGGCAGCACGCGCTGGCCCAGGCTGTCTTGCAGGAAGCTCGACTTGCGGTACAGCGAGCCGCCGCTGGTCGCCTGCACATAGGCGCCGAGCAGGCCGGCGGCGAGCGATGACTCGAACAGCACCGGCACTTCGCAGGTCTTGATCTTGCGCGACTTCAAGCGCGACAGGGCGCGCCCCGAGGCATAGCGCCCGACGGCCTCGGGCTCGGCCATGTCTTCGTGGGCGCGCATCGAGGTGTACCAGGCGTCGCGCTGCATGTCGGGGCCGCGCCGGCCCGGTGTGGAGGCAATCGGCGCCACCGACAATGAATGCCGCGAACTGGCGTAGCCGCCCCGGAACCCGCAGCTGTTGCCAGCCACGAAGTGCGACTGCTGGACCGACACGCCGGCGCCTTCGGAGTTCGTGATGCGCGGGTCGACTTCGAGTGCCGCCGCTTCGCAGCGCATCGCAATCTGCAGCGCGCCTTCGGCGTCGATGGACCACGGGTGGAACAGGTCGAGGTCGCGCTGCGCCGCCGCGCCGAGCGCCATGTCCTGCGCCTCGGGCAGGCCGGCGGCCGGGTCTTCGGCGGTGAAGCGGGCGATGTCGTGCGCGGCGCGCACCGTCTGCTCGAGCGCGGCACGCGAGAAGTCGGAGGTGCTGGCGTTGCCGCGGCGCTGGCCCATGTAGACGGTGATGCCGATCGATTTGTCGCGATTGCGTTCGACGTTCTCGACCTCGCCCTTGCGCACCGAGACCGACAGGCCGACCCCTTCCGACACTTCGGCTGCCGCGTCGCTGGCCCCGACCGAACGGGCGAACGCCAAAGCATCGTCGATGTACTGCTGAAACTGGTCGCGCGAATAGGCGAACCCGGGTGGCTTGGCGCTGGCAGCGCGGGCAGTAGAGGGTTTGGCAGCAAGCGGTCGGGACACGGGCATGGGTGGGGACGGGCCGAAGTGATGGGTGCGAGACGAGGCCGTTGCGGGCAGGTACGCGACTATGATACCGACCGGCTGCTCGCCGACTCCACCGTTCCCATGCCCCCATTGACCGACCTTGAACACGGCACCGACGCCGGCGCCGAAAGCGATACCGAAGGCGGCGCCGAGCCGTACCTCGAGCGGCCGAGCAAGACCCAGCGCAAGAAGGTCTCGCACGACCTGCAGGACCTGGGCGAAGCGGCCGTTGCATTGCCCGACACACGGCTCGTCGGCCTGGCAATTTCGGAGGTGCTGCTCGATGCGATCCACAACTACAAGAAGACAAAAACCTTCGAAGGTCGGCGGCGCCAGATGCAATACATCGGCAAGCTGATGCGCAGCCACGATGTCGAACCGCTGCGTCAGGCCGTGACCGATATGCAGCTCGGTCGGGCCAAAGACTCGCTCGCGCTGCACCAGTCGGAACGCTGGCGCGCCGAGTTGATCGCCAGCGACGACGCCGTGACCCGCTGGACCGCCGAGCACCCGCAAACCGATGTGCAGCAACTGCGCAACCTGATCCGCGCGGCCCGCAAGGATGCCGCGCTGGAGCCCGAAAAACGCAGCGGCCGCTCCTACCGAGAGCTGTTCCAGTTCCTGAAGGCGGGCACGGGCACGGGCTCGGACACGGCGGCCGAGGCCCTCGATGAATGAACTGGCCACGATCCGCATCGGCCTGGTCTCGACCAGCGACCGGGCTTCGGCCGGCAGTTACGCCGACCAGGGCATCCCGGCGCTGCAGGCCTGGCTCGGCAGCGCGGTGTGCAACCCGATCACCTGGGAAACAAGGCTCGTGCCGGATGAACAGCAAGGCATCAGCGCTGCCCTCATCGAACTCGTCGACACGCTGCGCTGCGACCTGGTGCTGACCACCGGCGGCACCGGCCCGGCACCGCGCGACGTGACGCCCGAAGCCACGCTCGCCGTCGCAACGAAGCTGCTGCCCGGCTTCGGCGAGCAGATGCGCCAGATCAGCCTGCACTTCGTCGCCACCGCGATTCTGTCGCGCCAGGTGGCAGTGGTTCGCGGTGCGGCGCTGATCATCAACCTGCCGGGCCAGCCGAAGTCGATCGCGCAGACCTTGGGCGGCCTGAAAGACGCGCAGGTGCAAGGCATCTTCGCAGCCGTGCCGTACTGCATCGACCTCATCGGCGGGCCGTACATCGAAACCGACGCAGCCGTCTGCGTGGCCTTCCGGCCGAAGTCGGCACAGCGCCCGAGCGACCCGGCCTGAGCCCATGCGCCCGAACACTGCCTCAAAGGCTCGATGGCTCGCACCGCCGTTGATGCAGACGCGAATGCAGCTGCTTATGCTGGCATTGTTGGCGGCCGCTGTGGCGCCGCCGGCGACGGCGGCCCCGGGCCGGGTCACCGCCGCGGAGCCGAGCGTCGACTTCGAAGTGCAGCGTTCCGACACGCTGATCTGGTTGTCTCGCGATGTGCTGATCACGCCTGCGGCATGGCGTGAGGTGGCTCAGCTGAATCGCCTGCGCGATCCGAACCGCATTCAGCCGGGGCAGGTGCTGCGCATACCGACGCGCCTGATGCGCGTCACACCGTTGCCGGCAAAACTCGTGGGCAGCTTCGGCGATGTGCGCATTGGCGGCGCAACAGCGTCGCCGGGAAATTCGTCGGTGGCGGTGGAAGGCAACCTGTTGAATGCAGGCCAAACGGTACAGACCGGGCCGGCTGGATCGGCGGTGATCGAGTTTGCCGACGGCTCCCGCGTGCGCGTGCCGCCTTCTTCACTGGCCGAAGTGCTGACGAGCCAGAGCGTCGGCGTGCGTCCGGCGGGCGCTGAATTGCCGGCCGGCGGCCCGGTGGGCGGATGGTTCTCGGGCGCGATGCGGGTGCTGCGCGGATCGGTCGAAGTGTTTGCCACCAAAGTGCTGCGCGCCAGGCCGCTTGAAGTCGTCACACCAACAGCGGTGGTCGGCGTGCGCGGCACCGGCTTTCGGGTCGGCTTCGATGAAGCCGCGCGCGGCAAGACCCGCGTCGAAGTGCTCGAGGGTCAGGTCCGTTTCGACGGGCCCGGCCCGACGCAAGGCACCCAGGTGCCGAAGGGCTTCGGCTCGACTGCCGACGCGGTCGCTCCCGCCTTGCCGCCGATCAAGCTCCTGCCGCCGCCCGACTTGTCCGGCCTGCCGGGCCGCTTCGAGCGCCCGATCGTTCGCTTCGAATTGCCGGGCGAAACCACGCGGTTGCGTGTCCAGGTGGCGGGCGACGTTGATTTCGAGCGGATCGTGGTCGACCAACTCGTCGACGCCGGCAGCGATGTGCGCATCACCGGCCTCGAAGACGGCGCGTGGCAGCTGCGCAGCCGCCGCATCGATCCGAACACGCTCGAAGGGCTGGATGCGAAGGCAAGCTTCATTCTGAAGGCGCGCCCAGAGCCACCCGCCTACCGAGCGCCACGCTCAGACTCGAAGCAGGCCGTGGGCACCGTCGAGTTTGCCTGGGCGCCGAACATCGAGGCAGTGCAGGCGAGGCTCCAGGTGGCTGAAGACGCGGCCTTCAAAGTTGTGCTGCAAGATCACGAAGGGTTGACAGCGTCCACGCTTCGCACCGACATCTCGGTACCGGGCGTGTACTTCTGGCGCCTGGCCAGCGTGCGTGCAAGCGGCGATGCGGGGCCGTTCGGTGATGCGCAACGCTTCGAACTGCGGCCGCTGCCCGAAGCGCCTCAAGGCGGCATGTCGGCGGATGGCCGCAGCCTTGTCTTTGCCTGGGGCGGGCGCGCCGAAGACCGTCAACAAGTGCAACTCGCCCGCGATCCTCGGTTCCTGGAAATAGTCGCGCAAGCCGAGGTAACGACCCCGACCTGGACCCTTCCCACGCCGGACCGCGGCGGCCGCTATTTCTTTCGCTACCGCAGCGTCGAGCCGGATGGCTTCGTCAGCCCGTACAGCAGCCCGATGCAGATCGACGTACCGCGCGACTGGAGCGGGTTGTGGCTGCTGTTGCCGCTGCTGCTGTTGTGAACCGCCGCATCACTTCATCAGCCGGTTGAAGCGGTCGGCGTCGAACTGTTCGGTGGTGCAGGCGTCTTGCGGCACGCAATCGGCGGTCGGCAATTCGCGCGAGCGCGCTGACAACGTCTCGATCGCCCGCCACAGCATCGCGATCTGGTGCTCGTGCCCCGACGCGTTGTCGATCAAGCCCTTCATGGCATGCGCAATCGGGTCGTCGCCCTGCGTGATGCCATAGGCCGAAAACCCCATCTTCGCGGCCGCCGCTTCGCGTTCGGCATCGGCTTCCTTTTGCAGGATGCGCGCCGGGTTGCCCACCGCCGTGGCGCCGGGCGGCACGGCCTTGAGCACGACCGCGTTCGAGCCGACGCGCGCGCCGTCGCCGACCGTGAAGCCGCCGAGCACCTGCGAGTTCGCGCCGACGATCACGCCGCGCCCGAGCGTCGGGTGGCGCTTGGCACCCTTCGTCAACGATGTGCCGCCCAGTGTCACGCCCTGGTAGATCGTGCAGTCGTCGCCGATCTCGGCCGTTTCGCCCACCACCACGCCCATGCCGTGATCGATGAAGACGCGCCGGCCGATGGTGGCGCCGGGGTGGATCTCGATGCCGGTGAAGAACCGGCCAAGGTGCGATATGAACCGCGCCAGCCAGTGCCAGCCACGCTTGTGGCACTCGTGCGCGCGGCGGTGGAACACCAGCGCATGCAGCCCCGGGTAGCAGGTCAATACCTCCCAGGCGCTGCGCGCCGCCGGGTCGCGCTCGCGGATGCAGGCGATGTCTTCTCGCAGGCGATCAAACATGGCGATCCAGGAAGTGGCTTGAATTTCAGTTTAGCGGCTGCCGGTATTTCTTGCCGGATGCGCAGTGCGCCCGGCAGGCTGCGCGCCAAGCCGTCAAGTAAAAATCGGCAAGGCCGCAAAGTCACCCGCCAACAACGCCCTGCTCTGCGGATATCCAAACCAGCCTTCGATCAGGCTCGCATAGACGCGACGGAAGTCCGTCGTGTGCGCAACATTGCCGTCGGCGTCCAGTTCGGTCAGGCTCGGCGGCTTGCCGTAGTGACCCCCCGTGACGGGCTTGCCGATCACATACATGTGGTTGGCCGTACCGTGGTCGGTGCCCAGGCTTGTGTTCTCCGCAGCACGTCGGCCAAACTCGGAAAACACCAGCACCGTCACATCGTCGGCGCGGCCGATGCGCTCCATGTCCTGGATGAATCCGGACACTGCATCCGACACATACGTCAGCAGCCGCTGGTGCTGTTCGCCCTGCTCGACATGGGTGTCAAACGCGTTGTGTCGATACGCGGTGTAGTACAGCCGGGTCGGCAAGTCGGCTGCAATCATTGCGGCGACCTTGGGCAGGTCGACCGAGATGAGGCCGTAGTCGACCGGGGTCTTGTAGTTGGACCATGCAGCGCGCACGAGTTGCGATGCCTCGCGCGCGCTGGTGGCAACGCTGTCGAGATAGCGTTGGGACGCGTTGCCGGCCGTCGCACCCTGGGGTGCGAGGTCCAGCAGTGGGCGGCTCTGGTACAGGCCCTTGCGCCTGAATCTTTCGGGGTTGTCGAACACCACGGGCACGTGGCGCGCGGCGCGCACCGCCAGCGACTGGCGCTCGTCGATATTGACCAGGAAATTCGAGGTCAACGCCGGATCGATGGCGTCGGCCAGACGTCCCAGCCAGCCATAGGGCTCGCCGCTGTTGGGCGCGCCGGTATGCCAGTACGCCATCGAGGTGAAATGCGAGAACGACGGTTGTGCATAACCGCAGCCATGCACGACGGCCATCTTGCCGTCCTTGAAGAGACGCTCGAAACCAGCCATGCCGGGGTTGAACCCGTACTGGTCGTCGATCTTGCGCAGCTTGGCCGGGCGGATGCCGATCTTCGGCCGCAGCCGGTAGTACGCGTCGTCGGCATACGGCACCAGCGTGTTGAAGCCATCGTTGGCACCGGACAGTTCCAACACCACCAGAATGCGCTTCGACGTGTCGCGCGCCGCATGCGCTGCCGAAAAGGGCAGCCCGGCGACGACGCCACCCATTGCCTGCAGCAGGCTGCGCCGGGTGAGGCCAGGGTGATTTTTTTCAGCCATGGTGGTTATCCGAGTTGATAAGCCGGCAACGACAGGATCACGTGCAGCGCATTGCGCAGCGCGTCTTCCATGTAGCTGTCGGCTTGGGTCAGGTCTGCCGTGCCGAGGTCGGCTTCAAGCAGCGCAGCAATCTTCTGGCGGGTGTCGTCCTGGACCGGCATGGACATGAAGCGCGCCAGCAAATGGTCGACCGCTGCTTGCGTGGTCTTGCACCCGGCAGCGCGCACCATCGCAGAGACATCGGGCTGAGCGATCGTGCGCGGAATGGGTTTCACCTTTTCGATGGCCTTGCGCCACGCGTGGTAGCTTGCCAGCCGGGTGTTGAAATCTTCATCACGGTCGGCCTGCATCGACATCGAAGCAGCCTCCTTGCCTTCGGGCTTGGTGGCAGTGGTGGTGTCCTGGCCCGCCGCAAGCTTGTCGGCCACCGGCCCGATCTGGTAGAGCGAATTGGGTACGCGGTCGGTCGGCACAAAATCAATCGGCGGGAAGACCGTGTCGTACACAAAGTTGCCGCGCGCGAACAAGAGCCCCGGCGTGATCCAGCTCTTGCCGTTGGCCCAGCCGGCCACGTTGGGCGGGAACAGCAGCTTTTGTCCGAGAGACTCCGTCAGGTCATTGAAGTCGGGGATGCCGGGCACCGCCGTCAGGCCCATCTTTCGATACGTGGAGATCACCAACTCGACCGGGGGCTTGATGCGTGTCACCACCGATGCATCGCTGTAAAAATCGCGCGAACTGAAGAGCGTTTCAAGAAGAGGCGCGATCTCATAGTTCGAGGCGCGCAGCAACTCGCCCAAGCGCGCCTGCAACGGCTGCGACAACTCTTCGCGCACGAAATAGCGGTACACCTTGGCCGCGATGAATTCAGCCGTCACCGGTTGCGCCAACAGGATGTCGATCACCTGCACGCCATCGAAATTTCCCCGCCGACCCAGCACGTTCTTGTCGGCGTTGTCGTGCTGCGCAGGGTTGACGACGAACTCCAGCCCCGCGTAGTTCCAACCCGTGAAAGCACGCGCTGCTTCGCGGATGTCCTGCTCGCTGTAGTTGCCCACACCCATGGTGAACAGCTCCATGATCTCGCGCGCAAAATTCTCGTTGGGTGCGCCTTTGACGTTCACGGCGGCGTCCAGATACGCGAGCATCGCCGGGTCTTGCGCCACGGCGATCATCAGCGTTCGGAAGTTGCCGGTCGCCTGCGCGCGGAACAGTTCGTTCTGCTTCTGCATCTTGCGGTAGTCGCGGACTTTCTCTTCGCTGGTGGCAAAGTGGCCGTGCCAGAACAGCGTCATCTTTTCTTCCAGCGGCCGCTGGGTGTTCATCATGCGGTTGGCCCACCAGTAGCCGAAGCGATGCGTCTCCAGCCGGCTGGCGCGCAGCCAGTACAAGAAGCGGTCGGCGACTTGTTGCATGCGGCGGTTGCCGCCGGGTTTGACCTTCACGCCCAAAGCCTCGCCGGTGTCGCGGGCCTGATTGGTGGCCGCCGGACGCGAGGTCGCAAACGGCTCGAGCCCCGGGTCGTGCACGCCGGACGCTTCAAACGGCGGCAATGGATTGCTTGTTTGCCCATAGCGAACCAGCGTCTGCACCGCCTGGCGCGAGGACATCGCCGCCAACCGGGCGACTTCGGCGCGCGTGCCGCCAAAGCCGGCGCGCTCCAGTAAGTGGGCTGCACGTTCCGGGCTCCAGTCGCTCGAAGCAATGGGCTGCAGGTCGTCTTGCCAATTGGCGGGAGCAGCAGGAGCAGCAAGCGCGCTCAAGGAGGCGATGCCAAGTGCGAATGCTGCGAGAGCCTGGTGACAACGGTTTGCCTTGGGGAGGAGTGTCATGGCGTCAGATTCCAGTTGACCTGCTTCAGCAATCCCGGCCGGATGGGACGTCGATTCGGCGCGTGTGCGCACGAGTTTTCAAGCTGATCGTGGAAGCGACCGCAGGTGCGCGCAAGTGCAGTTTCCAATCGGGGCCGAGCCCCGCCCCCCGGCACTTTCGACATCGACACGGTGACCGCAACCCGATGCCGGCCAGGTTCCCGCGCCGGCACCCGCCGGCGCAGCGTCACGCCACCCACCCGCCGCACACCGGAAACACCTGCCCGACGAAGCACGCGGCCGCGTCGCTGGCCAGGTAGGCCGCGAACAGCGCATCTTCGTCGCCGGTGACCAGGCGGCCCAGGGGCACCTCACGCTTCAAGCGCTCCTGGAATGCCGGGTTGGCCTGGACCTCCGGCGGGAAGTACGTCGGGTTGTCCACAAAATTCTGCGCGATCGCATTGAGCTGAATATTCTGGCGCGCCAACTCCACGCCCGCCGCCCGCACCCAGGCGATCTGGGCACCGCGCGCGGCACTGTAGGTCGACGTGCGCTTCATGCCGCGCAGCGCCGATGCACTGCCGATCAACACGACCTTGCCAGCGCCGCGCGCAATCATCTGCGGAAGCACGGCCCGCATCAATCTGGGCAGAGGATCGACCAGATGTGCAAACACTCGTCGCCACTCGTCGTCATCCACATCGCTGACGGTGGTGGCCGGTGCGGGCAGCGCGAGGTGCGCGATCAACACATC
>JANXZA010000173.1 GCA_025355745.1 Rhizobacter sp.
GTTCTCCATGGGCAGGCGCTGGCGCTGGGCCGGCAGGCCGGCTGGCGGCTGACCGAGGGCACGGCGCACTTCAACCTCGGCCAGTGCGCGCTGGCGGGCGCCGATGTCGCGGCCGCGCTGGCCTGTGCCGACGCGGCCTTCGAGGTGGCGCGGCAGATCGAGCAACGCACGATCATGGCGCGCAGTTTTCTGCTGCGTGCCGATGCCTGTGAAGCCGCCGGCGACCGGCCCGCCGCACTGGCCGCATTCGAGGAAGGGCGCACGCGCTTCGAGGCGATCGACGCCGCGCCGCATGTCGCCATCACCTCCGTGCTGATCGCCGATCACTGCCGCCTGGCGGGCGACCTGCCACGCGCGGCGCCGCAGCTTGAAGCCTTGCACGCCGACTTGCAGGCCACGGTGGCGCGCATTGCCGACGCGGCAGGCCTTTCTGGACACCGTGCAGGCGCATCGGGAGATCGTCGCGGCCTGGGCCGCGCAAGTGGCGCCGGGCTGAGGGGTGTCGGACCGAGAGGTGTTGGACCGAGAGGTGTCGGGCGTGCTCGCCAGATCCCTCGTTCGACGGCTATCGGGCCGCCGCCCAGTCGCGCAACCGGCGCGGCAAAGGTGCGGTGCCCGTATCGGCATCGTCACCCCCCGCCGCCGGCTTCAAGTCGCCGGCCAGCGCGCTGGCCACGAGCCGCGCCAGCGTCTGCGGTTGCGGCGTGATCGGGCCGAGGAACAGCAGCGCGTCGCCGTGCGCGAGCAGCAGGGTCGGGAAGTTCTCGACGTCGATGCCGTCGATCAGTTCGGCGTCGTCTTCGATGTCGATCCACAGTGGCTGCACCTGCGCGCCGAAGGCGGCGGCACAGGCCTCGAACACGGGCAGGTAGTCGCGGCAGGTGTCGCACCACGCCGCGCACAGGCAGGCCATCAGCAGCGGTGGCGGCGCAGGTGAGGAAGGAGGCATCGGCTCAGTGTAGGGGCCTGCCGGGCGCCCGGCGCGCTCAGGACAGCAGCTGCTTGCGCGCCCGGTGAATGCGCACGAACAGGTTGTCTTCGCTGATGCCCAGCGTGCGGCACACCGCGTCGGTCGATTGCTCTTCGAGCACGCGCAGCCGCATCGCGTCGCGCAGCCCCGCCGGCAGGGCCTCGATGCGTTGCAGCACGAGCGCCAGCAACTGGTGCTGCTCGGCGATCTGGTCGGGGCGCGGGCGCGGGCATTCGATCGCCAGCGCGACGTGTTCGTCCCCGTCATCGTCGTGGTCGTCGAGCGAATCGGTGCCGGCGCTGCGGCGGATCGAATCGACGATCTTGTGCTTCAGCACCGCCGTCAACCACGAGCGCAGCGCCGAGCGGCCGGCGAACACGGCGCG
This sequence comes from Rhizobacter sp., assembly GCA_025355745.1. Classification (GTDB taxonomy): domain Bacteria; phylum Pseudomonadota; class Gammaproteobacteria; order Burkholderiales; family Burkholderiaceae_C; genus LMDS01. Next base: position 1,356 of record JANXZA010000173.1, read on the forward strand.
GCCCGACAGCACCGCCTCGAACACATCGTGGACCGCGTCCTCGGCCAGCAGCGGGTCGCGCAGCTTGCGCTGGGCGAAGCGCACCAGGTAGCTGCGCTGCGCCACCATCTCGGCCCAGCAGACGCCGCTGGCGGGGGCGGGCTGGAGGGCGCCGGTGGTGACGGTGGCGGTGGCGGTGGCGGTGTCCATGCGGTGGGCCTCAGCGGTTGTCGGTACATGAACTTTGGCCGCCGCACCTCACGCCCGCCTCACCGAAGCTCACAGGACCATCACAATTGCGTCAAGGGGTCGAACGCCGCTGGCGTAAGAACCGGTGCCGCCACATCGACCCACTCTTTTGCCTTCACGTCGTCAATGTCACCCGCCCACATCCTCGTCGCCGAAGACCAGACCGACATCCGCGACCTGCTGGTGATGAACCTGCGCAGCGCCGGCTATGAAGTCACCGCCGTGGGCGACGGCGAGCAGGCGCTGGCACGCCACGCCGAGCGCGCCGCCGACCTGCTGATCCTCGACCTGATGATGCCGCGTGTCGACGGCCTGGAGGTCTGCAAGGCGCTGCGCTCGAAGGGCAGTGCCACGCCGATCCTGATGCTCACCGCCAAGTCGACCGAGCTCGACCGCGTGCTCGGCCTGGAGCTGGGCGCGGACGACTATTTGACCAAGCCGTTCTCGCTCGCCGAGCTGTTGGCGCGGGTCAAGGCGCTGCTGCGCCGTGCGGCGCTGCTGGCGGCGGCCCAGGTGAATGCGCAAGCGAGTGCGCAGGCGGCCGGACAAAAAGGCGCGGCCGCGATCCACAACGGCGAGCTGGAAATCCTGCCGTCCAAGCGTCAGGTGCGCTGCCGTGGCGAGCTGATCGATTTCACCGCGCTCGAGTTCGAGCTGCTGCTGCATTTCGCCTCGCACCCCGGCCATGTGTTCTCGCGCTCGCAGTTGCTGACGGCTGTGTGGGGCTACACGCACGATGGCTATGAGCACACCGTCACGACCCACATCAACCGCCTGCGCGCCAAGCTCGAAGCCGACCCGCTGCGCCCGGTGCTGATCCTGACCGCGCGCGGCGCGGGCTACAAGATGCGCGATGTGGTGTGAGCGCCGGGTGACGCGGCGATGACCGTCCGCCTCAAGCTCGCGCTGACAGTCTTCGCCACCGGCCTGCTGACCGCGCTGCTGGTGATCGCCGCGGTGGTCTACGCGTTTCAGCGCTTCGAGCACGAAACCGCCTACCGCCGCGGCACGGCCTTCCTGCAGCGCGTGGTGGCCAACTACGACGACTTGTTCGCGCTCTACGAACGCCGGCCGGACGAATTCGAGACCTGGCTGCGCAACATGGTGCTGTTCGAGCCCGACACCCAGCTCTACCTGCTCGACCCGGCCGGCACCGTGCTCGTGTGCAGCGGCAAGCCGATGCCGCCCGGCTTCAAGGTCGCGCTCGCGCCGGTGCTGCAGGCGGTGGGCCAGCCCGGCGCGGCCTATGTGATGGGCGACGACCCGGAACGCATGGACGCCGACGCGGTGGTGGCGGTGCAGGCCGTGCGCCGGCCGGCGATCCGCAATGCCGATCCGGTGGCCGGCTACCTGTACCTGGTGCTGCACACCGAGCGACTGCCCGAAGGCCGCTGGGCCGCGCTGCGCATGAGCGCCACCCGGCCTGCGCTGTGGCTGATCGGCGCAGTGGTGGCGCTGACCACCTTGCTGGCGGTGCTCATCATCGCGGCGGTGACGCGGCCGCTGCGCCGCCTGACCGAGGCGGTGGCGACGATCTCGCAGCGCGGCCTGGACGAGAGCATAAGCACCGCCAAGACCTTGCTGCCGGCGCGCACCCGCGACGAATTCGGCCAGCTTACCGGCGCGTTCGAAATGATGCTCGACATCAGCCTGCGCCAGTGGAAGGAGCTGCGCCGGCTCGACCACTTTCGCCGCGAAGGCGTGAGCAACTTATCGCACGATTTGCGTTCGCCGTTGACTGCCACGGTGGCCTGCCTGGAGACGCTGGAAGGGCGCTGGGCTGCCCCGGCCGCCCCAGCCACCGAGGAGGGCGCGGCGCAGTTTGAACACCCGCACGGCGATGACCGCCGCCTGATCGAGATCGCGCTGCGCAACACGCGCAACGCGGCGCGCCTGGTGCAGTCGCTCGGCGACCTGGCCAAGCTTGACGAGCCCGAGTTCAGGCTGCGCACCGAGGTGGTCGACGCCGGTGAATTGCTCGACGACATCTGCATCCGCTTCGCCGACCGTGCGCTCACTCAGGGCGTTAGCCTGCAGGCTGACCATGGCGCCGAAGCGCTTGGCGCGGAGTCCGCCGAAGCGCTTGGCGCGGAGTCTGCTAGAGCCCTTGGCGCCCCGCCCTTCGCCAGGCTCGATGTCGAGCTGTTCGAACGCGCCATCGCCAACCTGGTGGACAACGCTTTGAAGTTTTGTGCGCCCGGCGCCCGCATCAGGCTCGAAGCCCGGCGGGTGGATGCGCGGGTCCAGGTCAGCGTGTCCGACACCGGCCCCGGCATTGCCGCCGCCGATCTGCCGCACCTGTTCGACCGCTTCTACCAGAGCCGCCACAGCGTCGCGCCGGCCACCGGCGAAGGCGGCAAGGGCCTGGGCCTGGCGATCGTCAAGCGCATCGCCGAGCTGCACGGCGGCAGCGTCGCCGTGACGAGTGCGCCGGGTGCGGGAACCCAGGTGGTGTTGTCGGTGCCGGCCGCCGACGTCACGCCAGCTCGCCCGCCCTGACTCGGGGTAAGCCCCAGGCGCGGATCGAGTGCACGCGCCTACAGTCTCGCCACTCGCGGCGGGCACCGGCAAGGTGCCGCGCAGGACGGGGCTGAGGAGACAAGGCAGGCACCCCACAGCCCCGGCTGTTGGAGGCAGACGAAAGTACAGGCGCCATCAAGGGCCGAAGCAAAAAGTCGAGGGGCGTCAGGGCTGATCTGACGCCCTTTCGTTTTGTGCCTGTATCTTGGCCTCGTCCTTGGTTTCGCCGCGGGGTCGGCCGCGTTCACTCGGACGCGGCCCAGCGCACCCGGTCCTTGCCGTCGTGCTTGGCGCGGTAGAGCTGGGTGTCGGCGTCGGCCAGCAGGCGCTCGATGCTGGCCGGCGTGTCGGCGACGCCGATCGACATCGTCACCACCAGGCCGTCGCGAACGCTGGCCCAGTCGTGCGCCGCGATGGCTTCGCGCAGCGCCTCGCAGCTGCGCGCAGCGAGTGCGGCGTCGGTCTCGAGGAAGGCGATGCAGAACTCTTCGCCGCCGTAGCGCGCCACCAGATCGGTGCCGCGGCAGCGCTCGCGCAGGATCGCCGCAACCTGCTTCAACACCGCGTCGCCCACCGTGTGGCCGAAGCGGTCGTTGATGCGCTTGAAGTCGTCGAGGTCGCACAGCGCCGCCGACAGCGGCGTGGCGCGGCGCCGCGCACGGGCCAGCTCCACGCTCAGGTGCTCGTCGAGCCAGCGCCGGTTCGCCAGCCCGGTCAGCGCGTCGGTGCGGCTCTGCTCGGCCAGGCGCAGCACCAGCAGGCTCTTCTCTTCGTCGGCCGCAAGCAGGGCCGCGTGCAAGGCCTTCAGCTCATCGTGGGCACGGGCGATTTCCATGTGCTTGAGCCGGTGCAGCTCGGCGGTGTGGCGCGCATCGGCGACTTCAAGCTGAACCCGCAACGCGCTCACCTGGCGGGCGGAGTCGGCGTTGAACTGGGCCCGCTCGGCGGCGTGATAGGCCTCATGGTGGTGCAAGGCTGCCGCCGCCCGGCCGGCCGCCTTGTGCAAGGCGCTCAGCGCCAGGTGGGCCCGCGCTGCATGGTTGCGCCCGCCGGTCAGTTCGGTCAGGGCCAGCGCGCGTTCCAGCGCCGCCTGTGCGGCAGCGCTTTCACCGGCGGCCAGCAGCAACCGGCCATGGACGACGTGGGCATTCGTCTCACCGTCCCGGAAGCCGCTCGCGGCCAGTTGCGGGATCGCGGCTTCGAGCACGCGCCGGCCCGCGTCGAGCCGGCCCAGCAGCAGCAGCGGCTCGGCCAGGTTGGAGCGCAGCACGGCGGCCGTGCTGGCATTGCCGAACCCTTCGGCCAGCGCGAGCGCGCGTTCGAAGTGCGCCACCGAATCATCGTGGCGCTGCAGGTTCTTGCAGTTGATGCCCATGTTGTTGAGCACGCTGATGCAGGCCTCGTCGTCGTTCGCAGCCTCGAACAGCGCGAGCACCTGCTCGAAGTACCCGAGGCCGCCGGCAGCGTCACCGGCGCGTGAACAGGCCACGCCGACCGACAGCATCGCGTCGGCCGCCAGCAGCGGCCGGTCGAGCCGGCGGGCGGCGTCGAGGGCGCGCTTGGCCCAGGCCAGCGCGTCGTCCGCCGCACCCAGCAACTCGCAGCCGATCGACAGGGCGCGCAGGACGCGCGATTGCAGCGCAGCGTCGTCAGCCGGGGCAAGCGCCAGCGCCTGGTTCAAGGCCAGCATGCCCTCGGCATGCCGGCCGCCGTAGTGCAGCGCCAGGCCGCGCGCGCGCAAGGCCAGGGCGTGCCGGGGCGACGCTTCGACGCCACCCGGCGCCTCCTGCGACGGCAGGGCGGGCAGGCCGGCCAGTGCCTGTTCGGCGAGCGTCAGCGCCTGTGCCGGTGCCGACATCAACGCGGCCGCGGACTGTTCGAGCAGCGATTCGAACCGGGCCGCGCCGGGGTGTGGATCGGGGTGCGGATCGGCGGGCGGGCCGGCGGGCGGGTCGGCGTTCGGTTTCTGGACGGGTGACTGCATCGCCGCAAGCGTAGCGCACCCTCGGCGCGGCGGCTGGCGATAGGACGGCGGCGGCTAACATCGGGCCAGCCCCTGCCGCCTCGACACCCTGTTGCCGGACCCGCCCACCATGCCCGTAGACCCGCAACTCCGCTCGCTCAACATCGACATCCCGGCGCAGCCCGAGGCGCTGGTCAAGCTGTCGCTGCTGCTGGCCGACGACAACGTCAACCTGCAGGCGCTGAGTGCACTCGTCGCCTCCGACATGGCGCTGGCCTCGGCCGTGCTGAAGGCGGTCAACTCGTCGCTCTATGGCCTGCGCGGCCGGGTCCAGACGGTGCAGCAGGCGATCACCCACCTGGGCACGCGCGAGGTCGCGGCGATCACCTTCGAGATGGGGCTGCGCGCGGTCTTTCCGCAGGCGCCCGAGCTGACGCCGATCTGGGAGCGCGCCAGCGTGCGCGGCCTGTTGATGGGGCGCATCGGCCAGGCCATCGACGTCGACCCGTGGGCCGCCCATTCGGCCGGCCTGTTTGAGGAGTGCGGCAAGGCGGTGTTGTTCCGCCACGCCCGCGACCGCTACCGCGCGCTGCTCGCGCAGGCGCCGATCGATGAAGATCTGGTGCTGCTCGAACACGCCGAGTTCGGCGTCAGCCACGATGCACTCGGCGCGGCACTGTGCGAGAGCTGGGGCCTGGCCGCGAACGCGGTGGCCAGCGTGCGCTTCCATGTCATCGTCAACGCCACCGGCGAGCTGCCGATGCAGTTGCAGCGCCGCTCGATCTGCGCCCTGTCGGCGCTCGCGCACGCGCTGATGACCGACCCCGACACGCTCGATGCAGTGGCCGAGAAAGTCGCTCCGCAGGCCGACCTCGACACCGTCCTGGTGCTGCGCGGCGCGCGCCGCGTGAAGGAACAGATCGAGGCGGCTGCGGAGCGGGGCAGCGGTTGATTCTGAAGAGATCAACTCACGCACCGCAGAGGCGCAGAGAACGCGGAGGTAACGCAGAGTCGAGACAAGAATATTGTTGAATTTCTCTGCGATCCTCCGCGTTCTCTGCGCCTCTGCGGTGGTGAGTTCCACATTTGAATTCCCCCGCGCTTCCCGGTAGTTCCGCTATTGGCCGGCCGGCTGCGATGCCCTACCGTGCGCCTTGGCCTGAAACCACCTTGAAGGAAACGCGCGATGCCATCTTCGACCATCGAGGCGGTCGTCGCCCCCGACGCCCTTGCCCTGCAGCGCCTGTACCACTGGGAGCGCAGCGCGCCGGGCCGGGTCATCCTGAGCCAGCCGCAGGGTGGCGGCGTGGTGCGCGACTTCACGTGGGCGCAGGTGCTGGACGAAACCCGCCGGATGGCCGCGCACCTGCAGAGCATGGGGTTTGCGCCGGGGTCGCGCATCGCCATCCTGTCGAAGAATTGTGCGCATTGGCTGATGGCCGACTTCGCGATCTGGATGGCCGGCTTCGTCTCGGTGCCGCTCTACCCGACGCTGGCGGCCGGCACGGTGCGCCAGATCCTGGAGCACAGCGAAGCAAAGCTGCTGTTCATCGGCAAGCTCGACGGCTGGGATGCCATGAAGCCCGGCGTGCCGGCCGGCCTGCCGTGCATCGGCACGCCGCTGGCACCGCCGAACGACTTCACGGCGTGGGACGCGATCGTCAAGGCGACCGCGCCGCTCACCGGCGAGCCGGTGCGCGATGGCGCCGAGCTGGCCACCATCATGTACACCTCGGGCACGACCGGCAACCCAAAGGGCGTGATGCACAGCTTCGCGACCTTCGGCTGGTCGACCGCTGCGGCGTTGAAGCGCATTCCGTTGAACCACGAGGGCCGCATCCTGAGTTATCTGCCGCTGGCCCATGTGGCCGAGCGCACGATCGTCGAGCACTGCCTGCTGGCGAGCTCGATGCATGTGTTCTTCGCCGAGAGCCTGGAGACCTTCGCCGCCGACCTGCAACGCGCGCGCCCGACCGTGCTGTTCTCGGTGCCGCGGCTGTGGGTCAAGTTCCAGCAGGGCGTGAACGCGAAGATGCCGCCCGAAAAACTCGCGCTGATGTTGAAGATCCCGATCCTGCGCGGCATCGTGCGCAAGAAAATCCTCACCGCGCTCGGCCTGCAGGACTGCACGTTCGCGGCCGGCGGCGCGGCGCCGATGCCGCCCGAATTGCTGCGCTGGTACGCCAGCCTCGGGCTGAGCATCGTCGAGGTCTACGGCATGACCGAGAACTGTGGCGTCTCGCACGCCACGCTGCCCGGCGTGCCACGCCCCGGCACCGTCGGCATGGCCTACGACGGCGTGCAAAGCCGCATCGACCCGGTGAGCGGCGAGATCCAGATGAAGAGCCCCGGCGTGATGCTCGGCTACTACAAGGAACCGGCGCTGACGCAAGAGGCGACCACCGCCGACGGCTGGCTGCGCACCGGCGACAAGGGCCAGCTCGACGCCGAAGGCAATCTGCGCATCACCGGCCGCGTCAAAGACCTGTTCAAGACCAGCAAGGGCAAGTACGTGGCGCCCGCGCCGATCGAGGACAAGCTGGTGATGAACGCCGCGGTCGAGGCCTGCGTCGTCACCGGCGCGAACCTGGGCCAGCCGCTGGGCATCGTGATGCTGAACGCCGACGCGGTCGCGAAGTCGCACGACGCCACCCAGCGCCAAGCACTCGAAGCCTCGCTCACGGCGCACCTGGCGGCCATCAACGCCACGCTCGACCCGCACGAACGGCTCGACTGCCTGGTGGTCGTCAGCGAACCCTGGACGGTGGACAACGGCTTCATCACACCGACCTTCAAGATCAAGCGCAACCGCATCGAAGAGGTCTACGGCGCGATGTTCGAAGGCTGGGAGGGCGCGCGCCGGCCGGTGGTCTGGTACCCGAGCTGAGAGGCTGTCGAGGCGCATTGAATGCACAAGACCACTCACCACCGCAGAGACGCAGAGAACGCAGAGTTCAAAAGAGTGAATGGTTTTTTCTGTGTTCCTCTGCGTTCCTCGGCGTACCTCTGCGCCTCTGCGGTGGTGAGTTTGGGGTTCTGGGCCTGCCGCCCCGATCCAACGCTCAGGCGCTGAGCCCGCGCGGCGCGGCGTAAAGTCGCGGCATCGAAAACAAGCTGCCCATGACCGAACCGCCCCGCCCGTCCCGCCCTGCCATCAGTTGCGTGGTGCCGGCCTTCAACGAAGCCGCCAACCTGGCGCCGCTGCTCACCGGGCTAACGGCGCAACTCGCGGTACTGAGCGAGCGCTGGGAGATCATCGTCATCGACGATGGCAGCGTTGACGCCACACCGGCCACCATCGCGCCGTGGCTCAGCCGGCCCGGCGTGCGCTATGTGCGGCTGTCGCGCAACTTTGGCAAGGAAGCGGCGCTCACCGCCGGCATCGACCGCGCCGATGGCGAGGTGGTGCTGCTGATGGACGCCGACCTGCAACACCCGGCGTCGCTGGTGCCCGAGATGCTCGCCGCCTGGGTGCGCGGTGCCGACATGGTGTGCGCGGCGCGCGCCTCGCGCGCCGACGAAACCTGGGCCAAGCGGCTGGGCACCGCGATCTTCTATGCCCTCGTGAACCGCAACGCGGCGGTGCCGATCCCGGTCGATGCGGGCGACTTCCGGCTGATGGACCGCAAGGTCGTCGATGCGCTCAAGTCGTTGCCCGAGCGGAACCGCTTCATGAAGGGCCTGTACGCCTGGGTCGGGTTCCGCAACGAGATCATTCCGTACGTGCCGGCCGAGCGCCACGCCGGCACCACCAGCTTCTCGATGCGGCGTCTGGCGCGGCTCGCGTTCACCGGCGTCACCGCGTTCACCAACGCGCCGCTGCGGCTGTGGAGCGGCGTCGGCGTGTTGATCGCGCTGGGTGCCATCGGCCTGGGTTTCTGGTTCATCTTCGAGTACTTCGTGTTCGGCAACAACGTGCCCGGCTGGGCCACTTTGGTGACCAGCGTGATGTTCTTCAGCGGCGTGCAACTGCTGTCGATCGGCATCCTGGGTGAATACGTCGGGCGCATCTTCGACGAGGTCAAGCAGCGGCCGGTGTACGTGGTCGGCAGCGAGGCCGGCCGGGGTGCCATCTCGGGCATGACCGCTGGCATGACGGCTGCCATGGCCGCTGCCCCGACCGCTGCTGCGATGGCCGCGCCCGGCAAACCGCCGGCATGACGGCGCCGCGCGTGCTCGCGGTCTGCGCTGATGACTTCGGCCTGTCGCCCGGCATCTCCGCCGGCATCGTGCGGCTGGCTCACACGGGCCGGCTGACGGCGATCTCGTGCCTGACCAACGGTGCCGGGTGGGCCAGCGCCGTGCCCTTGCTGAACGGCCTGCCGGCGAGCGTCGACGTCGGCCTGCACCTCAACTTCACCGAAGGCCGGCCGCTCAGCCCGAGGCTGGCGAAACGCTGGCCGCAGTTCCCGCCGCTGCCGCTGCTGATCGCCCGCGCTCACCTCGGCGTGTTGCCGCGTGGCGCCCTGCGCAACGAGGCGCACGCGCAGCTCGCGGCCTTCATGCGGGCGCATGGCAGCGCGCCGGCGTTCATCGACGGCCACCAGCATGTGCACCACCTGCCCGGGCTGCGCGACCTGATCCTCGACATGCTCGAGCACGTCCAGCCGCTGCCGGCGATGCGCAGCACCGGGCGCGTGCTCGGCCCGGGTTTTGGCGTCAAGCGCGCACTGATCGAGCGCACCGGCGGGCGCGCACTGGCCGGCGAGCTGGCGCGGCGCGAGATCGCGCACAACCCGGCGCTGCTCGGCGCCTACGACTTCACCGAGCCCGACTACCGGGCGCTGATGCAGGGCTGGCTGGCTGCGCTGCCGGCCGAAGGCGGGCTGCTGTTCTGCCACCCGGGCGATGCGTCAGACGCTGCCGCGCCAGACCCGATCGCCGCCGCGCGGCTGCGTGAATCGGCCTACCTCGGCAGTGCGGCGTTCCCGCAAGACCTGGCGGCGGCGGGCGTGCAACTCGGCCGCGTCTGGTCCGTGCCGCTCATCGAAACGTCCAGACCCGGTTGACCGCGAACGTGATCGCGAGGCTGGTCAAGGTGGCCAGCACTTGCGCGATCAGGTAGTGAACGCCGAGCCGTACGCCGAGCGCCACGATCGCCATGCCGAGCAGCGCCCCCAGCAACGCCGTGGCCTGGAAGCGCGGCCACGACGCGGCCACCGCGCCGCGGTGCGCGAACGTGAACCAGCGGTTGCCGAGGTAGGCCACCTGCGCACCGACCACCGCGCCGAAACCCGAGGCCGCGAACGCCGGCCAGTGGCCGCGCTCGACGCACCCCACGAGCACGCCGTAGTGCACGGCGGTGGCGATCGCGCCGACCGCGCTGTAGCGCACGAACGCGGCGGCGGGCCTCAACGCGGCGCCGCCGGTGTCGCCGGCACGACTTGGCATGGGCGCCCCGGCACGCGCCAGAGCTCGGTGTTCGCATCGGCGTAGACGCGCTTCGCGCCGGGTAGGCTCAGTACCCGAGGTGCATATTGCGGCTTGATCACGAACCAGGCTGCGGCGTTGCTGCACGGCAGGCTCCCGAGCCGCTCCAGCGGCCACAGCACGGCTTGGCCGCTGACCGGGGCGAAGCGGGCCGCGTCGAACAGTTCCTTGCGCCAGTTGTCGCGCTTTGGCAGGTCAGGGTCCGACCAGGTGCTGGCGATCAGCACGGGCTGCTTCAGGTTGGCGTAGAACGGCACGTCGTACAGGTATTCATCGACCATCACGACCCGGTCGTCCGGGGCGCGCTGCAACTGTGCGGCCAGCACCTCGGCCGCCGCACGGTTCGAGTGCGGCGCCTTCCAGGTCAGCCCCGCCACGCCGACGCCGCAGAGCAGCACGGCCGTCGCCAGCGATGCGCGCCACGCGGTTCCGATGCGCGAGGCAGGAGCGGGGCGCAGCGCGATGCCCCACGCCAGCAGCGCGCACCACGGCGCCAGCGCCGGCAGCGCATAACCGACCAGCTTCGAGCTTGGCAGCGAGAAGAAGCCCAGCACCGCCAGCCCCCACCAGACGTACAGGCCGAGCGTGGCGCGCTGCGCCGGGTCGTGGCGCAGCGGCAGCAGGCGGCGTGCAGCGGCCGACAGCCACAGGCTCCAGGGCAAGGTCAGCAGCGGCATGACGAGGGCGAAGAACCAGAACGGCCGCACGTTGTTGAAGCTCGCCTGGGCGAAGCGGCGGAAGTGCTGCTCGATAAAAAAGTAATCGAAGAACCCCGGGTAACGAAGTTGAACCGCCACGAACCACGGCGCCGCGACGGCCAGGAACGCCAGCGGCCCGAGCGGGTGCAGCAGCCCTAGCGTCTGCCGCCAGCGCCCCTGCGCCAGCAGCCACGGCCCGATCACCAGGGCCGGCAGCACGATGCCGATCAGCCCTTTCGCCAGCACCGCCAGCGCGCACGCCACCCAGCCGGCGGCGAGCCAGCCGGTGTGCACGCGCGGCGGCGCGTCGACGGCGCGGGCGATGCACAGCACGGCCAGCGTGATGAGCCCGGCGACCAGCATGTCGTGGTTCGCGTACTGGCCGCCGAAGAAGAAGAACGGCGACGTCGCCAGCACCACCAGCGCGATGCGCGCGATGCGCGCGCCATGCCAGCGCCGCAGCGCCAGGTACAAGGCTGCGCCCATCGCCCACGCGCCAAGCAGCGGTGCGACCCGCGCTGCGAACGGCGTGGTGCCGAAGAGCTGCATCGCCGCCATGTCGAGCCAGTACATCAGCGGCGGCTTGTGGAAGAACGGCAAGCCGTTCAGCGTCGGCACGAACCACGAGTCGGGCGCCGCGCCGACGAGCATCTCGCGCGCGACGTTGGCGTAGCGGCCTTCGTCCGGCAGCAGAAGCGGGCGCAGGCCGAGCGTGGCCAGCAGCCACAGCGTCAGCGCGGCCAGCAGCCAGCGCGGCGAATCGAGGCGTTGCGCCCAGAGCGATGAGGTGGGCGTGGGTGGGGGTAGGGGCGGCACGGCTGGGGAAGAGCGTCAGGCGAGGCATTAGACCATCCGGCCCCGCGCCGCCGGTGACGCGCTGCGAGGGCCAAGGTCGGGGGCCAAGGTGGGGGCCGGCGCAGGGGTATCGCGGCGCGCTTAGCATCTTCCGATGGATGCTTCCCAGCCCACCTTGTTGCGCTTGCCTCTGTTCCCGCTCGGCTCGGTGCTGTACCCCGGCGGCTTGCTGCCGATGCAGATTTTCGAGGTGCGCTACCTCGACATGATCCGCCGCTGCCACGAAGCCGGCGAGCCCTTCGGCGTGGTCTGCCTGAGCCAGGGCCGCGAGGTTCGCCAGCGCGAATCCAGGGGCCCGACGGCCGGCGACGGCTTCGCCGCCGAGGCCTTCTTCCCGCTCGGCACGCTGGCGCGCATCGACGAGCTGCATCGCCCCGGCCCCGGCTTGATGCTGATCCGCTGCACCGGTACGCAGCGCTTTCGCGTCGAGCGCAGCGAGCAGCAAAGATTCGGCTTGTGGGTCGGCGATGTCGAACTGCTGCCCGATGACGCCGTCGTTCCGGTGCCCGCCGACCTGGCCTTCACATGCGAGGCGCTGCAGGCGCTGGTGCGCAACATCGAGCACAGCATCGAGCTGAGCAGCGAGGCCGGCGCCGAGGTGCCGATCCTCAAGCCCTATCGCTGGGACGACTGCGGCTGGCTCGCCAACCGCTGGTGCGAGATGCTGCCGCTGAACCCGGCTCTGAAGCACCGCTTCATGGCGCTCGACAGCCCGGTGCTGCGCCTCGAACTGGTGGCCGACACCCTGGGGCAGATGGGCTTCGCGCTGCCGCGCTGAGCGCCTCGCGGATTCGCCCTGGGGTAAGGTGCGGCCTTGCCATCCCTGCGGCCAAAGGACGATCCGACCATGAAGCAACGCACCCTGGGCCAGGCCCGCACCCCGGCCCCTACCCAAGTCTGCGCGCTCGGCCTGGGCTGCATGGGCATGAGCGAGTTCTACGGCGCCACCGACGATGTGCAGTCGCTCGCCACGCTGACGCGTGCACTCGAACTCGGCGTGACCTTTCTCGACACCGCCGACACCTACGGTCTGGGCCACAACGAAAGCCTGCTCGGGCGATTCCTGAAAGAGGGCGGCGCGGCGCGGCGGGCGCAGGTCGTGATTGCCACCAAGTTCGGGATCGTGCGCGCCAGCGGCCAGTACGAGCGCCGCATCGACAACAGCGCCGCCTACATCCGCAGTGCCTGCGACGCGTCCCTGCAGCGGCTTGGCGTCGACTGCATCGATCTGTACTACTGCCATCGGCGCAACCCCGAGGTGCCGGTCGAAGACCTGATGGGCACGCTGGCCGAGCTGGTGCGGGCCGGCAAGGTGCGGCAGCTCGGCTTGTCGGAAGTGTCGGTGGACACGCTGCGAAAGGCCTGCGCCGTGCACCCGGTGGCCGCCGTGCAGAGCGAGTATTCGCTGTGGTCGCGCGAGCCCGAAAGCGGCATGCTGCAAGCCTGTGCCGAGCTCGGCACGACCTTCGTTGCGTACAGCCCGCTCGGGCGCGCGTTCCTGACCGGCACGGTCGCGTCGGCCACGTTGACCGAGACCGACTTCCGCAAGCACAACCCGCGCTTCAGCGGCGCGGCCGAGGCGGTCAACCGCGAGCTGGTCGATGGCCTGCGCAGTTTTGCCGATGGGCTCGGGTTGACGAACGCGCAGGTCGCATTGGCCTGGCTGCTGGCCAAGCACTCGCACGTCGTGCCGATTCCGGGCACGCGGCGCATCGCCTATCTGGAGCAGAACGTTGCTGCGACCGATGTGCTGCTGACGGCTGCGCAGGTCAGCGAACTCGACCGCCTGTTCGACCCGGCGAAGGTTGCCGGCACGCGCTACCCGGACGCGGGCATGGTCGGCATCGAGTGAGCGAGGGGGCGTGGGCGGGTGCGACGGCATAAGCGATGGCGACGCGCCGCCACGACCTCGACTGGCTGCGCATCGCCGCCTTTGCGTTGCTGATCGGCTACCACGTCGGCATGCTGTACGTGCCCTGGGCCTTCCATGTGAAGAGCGCCTACCGGGGCGGGCCGTGGCTGACCGGGTTGATGCTGGCGCTGAACCCGTGGCGGCTGTCGCTGCTGTTCGTGATCTCCGGCGCGGCCACGGCCTTCATGGTGGCGCAGGCCGGCGAGCGTGGAAGCGGGCTCGGTAGAGAGCGTGGCGCGCTGGCCCGCGAGCGCACGCGGCGGCTGCTCATTCCGCTGCTGTTCGGCATGCTGATCGTGGTCGTGCCGCAGGTCTATTTCGAGGTCGTCGAGCGCAGCGGCTATTCCGGCAGCCTGCTTCAGTTCTGGGGCCGCTACCTGAGCCTCGATCAAAGCTTTCGTACGCCGATCCCGACCTGGAACCACCTCTGGTTCGTCGCCTACCTGCTGGTCTACACCTTGATCGTGCTGGCGCTTGCGCCGCGTGCCGGCCTGCCGCTCAGTTCACCTGTTAGCCCGCCGTCCCGCGCCGTGCTTGCGGCGTTGTTGATTGGCCCCTGGTTTGCGCTGTGGGTGATTCGCTCCACGCTCTTCCCGCGCTTCGGCAGCAACCACGCGATGGTCGCCGACTGGTACAACCACGCGCAGTACGTCGGCATGTTCGTGTTCGGTTACGTGATCGCGCGCCGGCCGGCGCTGTGGCTGGCGATCGACCGTCTGCGCTGGCCGGCGCTGGGGCTCGCGGTGGCGGGTGCAGCCGTCTTTCTGCCGCCTTCGCTCGGGTTCGGCGGCCCGCTGTGGGCCGAGCGCGCAGGACGCGAGGCGCTGGCCTGGGGCGCGGTGCTGGCGGCACTCGGCTTCGCCCAGCGCCACCTGAACCACGACCACCGCTGGCGCGCCTACCTCGTCGAGGTGATCTTCGCGTACTACATCGTCCACCAGACCGTGCTGATCGCACTGGCGGCGTGGCTCAAACCGCTGCAATTGGGCGGTGCGACGGAAGCGACGCTGATCGTCGGCGGCACCGTGATCACCTGTGTGGTCACGGCCGAAGTGGCGCGGCGGGTGCGCTGGCTGCGCCCGCTGTTCGGGTTCCGGACGCTGGGCGCGAAGCTCAGTCCACCTTCGCCCCCGACACCTTCACCACCTGCGCCCACTTCTTCGTCTCGGCCGCGATGAACTTCACGAACTCGGCGCTCGGCTGGCCGCCGGGGATCGCGCCTTGCGCCAGCAGCCGCTCCTTGAACGCCGGCGCCTGAAAGGCCTTCGCGGTCTCTTGCTGGATGCGGTTGACGATTTCGGCTGGCGTGCCGGCGGGGGCGAACAGGCCGAACCACGAACTCGCGTCGAAGCCCTTCACCGGACCGGCCTCGGCAATGGTCGGCAGCTCGGGCAGGGCCGCGCTGCGCTGCGCGCTGGTCACGGCCAATGCTTTCAGCTTGCCGCCCTTGATCTGCGGCAGGGCCGAGGGCAGGTTGTCGAACATCAGGTCCATGGTGCCGCCCATCAGGTCGAGCAGCGCCGGGCCCGAGCCGCGGTACGGGAAGTGCAGCATGAAGGTGCCGGTCATGGCCTTGAACAGCTCGCCGCTCAGGTGGATCGACGTGCCGTTGCCGCTCGACGCCATGTTCAGCTTGCCGGGGTTGGCCTTCGCGTAGCGGATCAGGTCGGCGACGTTGTTGATGCCGTAGGCCTGCGCCTTCGCCGGGTTCATCACCAGCACGTTGGGCACGCCGGCCACCAGCACGATCGGGGTGAAATCGCGCACCGGGTCGAACGCCATCTTCGGGTACAGCGCGGCGTTGATCGCGTGCGTGCCGACCGTGCCCATCAGCAGGTTGTAGCCGTCGGGCGCCGACTTGGCGATCGCGTCGGCTCCCAGGTTGCCACCGGCACCGGGCTTGTTGTCGATGATGAAGGTCTGGCCGAAGGCCTTGCCGAGTTCGGGTGCCAGCGCCCGCGCCAGGATGTCGGTGGTGCCGGCCGGTGCGAACGGCACGACGATGCGCACCGGCTTGTTCGGCCAGCCAGCCTGCGCCAATAGCGTGGCCGGGAAGAAGCCGATCGGCAGGGCGAGCGTGCCGGCGCTGGCAAGCAGGTGGCGACGACGAAGAAGAGTGGACATGGACCGGCCTGTGCAGTGGGCGAGCGCGCAGTGTGTCGCAGCCTGCCGGCTGCCGGGCAGAGGGCTTGCCCGCAATGCGCCGGTGCCGCCAGCGCGGCCTCGCCCCGTTCAGCGCGACAGGCCGGGCCGAGGCAGCAACGACAGTTGGCCGCGCGTGCCGATGGCCTGCAAGACCCGCGAAGGGCCGGTGACTGCGGCTGCGGCTGCGGCGATAGAGCGCGAAGGAACGGGCAGCACGATCCGGCGAACCGATGCCGAAGTTCGGCCCTCCGCCGCCACGCCGGCCTGTGCGCTGTTCATCACGATATGACTGCGGGTCGGATACCGAACTTGCTGCCGGTTGCTTGCAAGTGCAGGCCGGTGACCGGCATCACGGCGCTGGCGTCGTGGTTCATCCAGCCGGCGAGCTCGCCGGCGCTGGGCAGGCGGCGGTCAACGGGCAGGGTCAGACGCAACAACGAGGAGGCACCGCCGCGGCAACTCGGC
Organism: Rhizobacter sp.; assembly: GCA_025355745.1. Classification (GTDB taxonomy): domain Bacteria; phylum Pseudomonadota; class Gammaproteobacteria; order Burkholderiales; family Burkholderiaceae_C; genus LMDS01. The sequence continues at coordinate 17,572 of JANXZA010000173.1, forward strand.
GCGGCGCGGCGGTTGAGGCGGCCGGACATGGCAACGCGCAGTCGGGGTGGGATCAGCATGGCAACGACATCCAAAGGTTGCGGACTGCGGCCCCGGAACGCCCAGGGCGCATCGCTTGTGCCCGGGAGGTGCAGCTTCCATGCCACTTCGACCGCGCGTGATCTGCATGGCGAAGGTGCGGCATTTCGCACACTGGCCTCACCGCAGCGACCGAAATGCGTTGCTTCTGCGCGGGTCGAAGTAACAGGCTCGACGAAATTTGTCACTGCGCGGCGCGCACCGGCTCCCGCGGCCGCGCGGTGCTCGAGCGAAGGCTCACGCCGCCGTCCGGTACCCGCGCGGAATCGCCCCCAGCAACCGCCGCGTGTAGGCCTGCTGCGGCGCGTCCAGGATCTGCTCGACGCTGGCCTGCTCGACCACCTCGCCGTCTTTCATCACCAGCACCTCGTCGGCCATGAAGCGCACCACGGCGAGGTCGTGGCTGATGAAGAGGTAGGCCAGACCGAGCTCGTCCTGCAAGTCCTTCAGCAGGTTCAGCACCTGCGCCTGCACCGAGACATCGAGCGCGCTCACGGCCTCGTCGAGCACCAGCACTTCGGGGTCGAGTGTCAGGCAGCGGGCGATGGCAACGCGCTGGCGCTGGCCGCCGGAGAACTCGTGCGGGTACTTGTCCATCGCCTCATCAAGCAGGCCGACCTTGGCGAGCAGCGCGCGCGCCCGCGCCTCGCGCTCGGCGTTGTCCTTGCCGACACCATGAATCGTCATCGGCTCGACGAGCGTCTGGCCGACCGTGAAGCGCGGGTTCAGCGACGCATACGGGTTCTGAAACACGACCTGGATGCGCTTGCGCATCGGCAGCATCTCGCCCTTGCTCAAGGCCAGCAGGTCGATGCCGTCGAAGGTGACGGCGCCGCCGACCGGCCCGCCGCTCGGCTCGTGCAGGCGCAGCAGCGCCAGGCCCAGCGTCGTCTTGCCGGAGCCCGATTCGCCGACCACGCCGAGCGTGTGGCCCTGGCGCAGCTTGAAGGTCGCGCCCACGCCGCTGGCGCCGCCGACGGCCTTGAACTCCTTGCGGCCGAACACGCCGCTGCGCAGCCAGAAGCTCTTCGTCAATGCGCGGGCTTCGATGATGACGCGGGCGGTCGGGTCTTTCGCCTTGCCATGGCTCGCAGCGGCCCGCCCCGCAGGCACGGCGGCGCCGTGCCGTTGTCCGGCCATGTGGTCGTCGATCACCATCAGCCTTGGCGTGCGCTGTTCCAGCGTCGGCCGGCACGCCAGCAGCGCCTTCGTGTACGCGTCCTGAGGGTTCGCGAAGATGCTCGCCACCGGCGCCTGTTCGCGCACCGTGCCTTGCCGCATCACGACCACATGGTCGGCAATTTCGCCGACGACACCGAGGTCGTGGCTGATGAACAGCATGCTCATCCGGTAGCGCGCCTTCAGGCCCGCGAGCAGCTCCATGATCTGGCGCTGGATCGTCACGTCCAGGGCCGTGGTCGGCTCGTCGGCGATCAGCAATTTGGGCTCGCAGGCCAGTGCCATCGCGATCATCACGCGCTGCTGCTGGCCGCCCGAGAGCTGGTGCGGATAGACCGACAGCCGGCGCTTCGGCTCGGGCATGCCGACTTCGACCAGCAGCGCTTCGGCGCGTGTCATGGCCTGCCGCGCGCTCAAGCCCAGGTGCTTCATCAGCGGCTCGCAGATCTGCGCGCCGACCGTGAACACCGGGTTCAGCGAGGTCATCGGGTCCTGGAACACGCAGGCGATTTCGCGGCCGCGCAGCTTCTGCAGTTCGGCCATCGGCGCGGCCAGCATGTCGCGGCCCTGGAACGTGATGGCGCCGCGCCGCTCGGCGTTGTCGGGCAGCAGGTTCAGGATCGACATGGCGGTCACGCTCTTGCCCGAACCCGACTCGCCGACCAGCGCGACGGTGGTGTTCTCGGGCACGTCGAAGCTGACCCCGGTGTCGCCCCGCCCGACCGCCTCGAAGCGCTGCATCACACCCGCTTCCTTGCCGATGCGGAAGGCGACGCGCAGGTCCTTGATCGACAGCAGGGCGCTCATTCCAACCCTCGCAACTTCGGGTCGAGCGCATCGCGCAGCGCGTCGGTCATCAACGAGAACGCGGTCACGAAGATGGCCATGAACAGGGTCGCCGCCACCAGTTGCCACCAGTGGCCGAGGATCAGTTCGCTCTGCGCTTCGGCCAGCATCGTGCCCCACGAAACCTGATCGACACCGACCCCCAGCCCAAGGTACGACAGGATCACTTCCGACTTGATGAAGCCCACCACATGGATCGACAACTGCACCAGCACCACATGGCTGACGTTCGGCAGGATGTGCCTGAACATGCGCGACGCGGTGCTCGCGCCGATGGCTTCGGCCGAGCGCACGTAGTCGCGCACCGCGTGCTTGATGAACTCGGCGCGCACCAGCCGGTAGATGCCGGTCCAGCCCGCCAGCCCGAGGATCAGCACCACCGAGCCGATGCCGCGCCCGAACACCGCCGCGAACGCGAAGATCAGCAGGATGCCGGGCACGGCGGTGAAGACGTTGTAGACCCACTCGAGCAGGTCGCCGATCTTGCCGCCGAAGAAGCCGGCCACGGCACCGAGCAAGGTGCCGATGAGGGTGGCCAGCAGCGCAGCAGAGACGCCGACGAAGATTGACACCTGCGCGCCCTTCACCGCCTTGGCGAGCACGTCGCGGCCGAGCCGGTCGCCGCCGAACGGCAGCGTTAGGGCGCGCACCGCTTCGGTGGTCTGGTACTTCTTTGCCGCCTCGGCCCATTCCTTGTAGCGCGGTGCGAGCGGGTCGATCGCCGAGATGTCGACGTTCGGGCCGGTCGGGCCGGCAACTGCCACGGCCTCGCTCTTCGCGGCCGCGCCGATGAAGGTCGGCGGTGCATCGGGCACACCGCGCTCGACCTGCCAGTCGCGCGCGATCAGGCCGAGCGATGCGGCCAGCACGACGAGCAGGAAGACCGCGACGATGACCAGTGAGCCCATGCCGACGTGGTCGCGGCGGAAGCGCCGCGCGGCGGCGAGCCAGACGCCGCTGGATCGGCGCGCATCGCGCGGAGTGACGCCAACCGCTGAACCCAAGACCGCGCTCATTTCAACACCACCCGTGGATCGACCAGTGTGTACAGCACATCGGTGGCCAGGTTCACCAGCATCGTGATGACGGCGGTGTAGATCGCGAAGGCCTGAATCACGGGGTAGTCGCTGCGGTTCACTGCCAGCAACAGCTCGCGGCCGAGGCCGGGGATCGAGAAGAACACCTCGATCAGGAACGAGCCGACGAAGATGCCGGGCAGCGACACCGCCACGTTCGTCAGGATCGGAATCATCGCGTTGCGAAGCACATGCTTGAGCAGGATGGTGCGCTCGGTCATGCCCTTGGCGCGCGCGGTGCGCACGTAGTCGTGGCCGATCTCGTCGAGGAAGAAGGTGCGGTACAGCCGCGTCTGCGGCGCCAGCGAGACGGCCACCGCGAGCAGCACCGGCAGCGGCGCATACACACGCAGATTCGTCAGCACCGAGTCGCTCCAGCCCTGCACCGGGAACAGGCCGAGCTGGAACGCGAACACGTACTGGCCGACGATGACGTAGACCAGGAACGAGATCGACAACGCGACCGTGGTGGCCACCATGATGGCGCGGTCGGTCAGCGAGCCGCGCACATAGGCGACGAAGATCGCGAACGGGATCGCCAGCAGTGTCTCGAGGATCAGGATCGGCGTCATCACCGTCAGCGTGGCCGGCAGGCGGGTGGCGAACAGGTGGCTCACCGACTCGCTGGTGGCCCAGCTCTTGCCCCAGTCGAAGGTGACGATTTGCTTCAGGAAGATGCCGAACTGCACGTACAGCGGCTCGCTCAGGCCGAGCTGCTGGCGGATCGCGTCGATCTGCGCGGTGGTGGCGTTCAGGCCGCCGAGAATTTCGGCCGGGTCGCCACCGAAGCCTTTGAAGAGCAGGAATACCAGCAGCACCACCCCGAACAGCGTCGGGATCATCTGCCACAGGCGTCGGATCAGGTAGGCCGCCATGGCTTGTCACACTCCTCATCGAGTCAATTCGGGGGCACCCGCTTGCAGCCTTGCGCGCTCGTGGCGTTCAAAGCGCCCGGGGTGCGGGCGCCGCCAAGTCTAGGGCCTGCGCCCGACCGCCTTCCCCCGCATTTGCCCTTTGGCTGGCCTTGCGTTCGGGCATGCACCGCTGCGCGCGGGCCGCCGCCGCCCGTAGACTTGCGGCTTCGATGAACCCCGAGACCCGTGCCGGCCACCGCCGAGTCGGGGCCTTGAAGTGGTCCCACAAGGAACGCCCGTCATGCCGATCCGCACCCCGTTGCGTTGCCTGTCCACCTTGCGCAAGGGCGCTGCCGTGTGCCTTGCGGTGCTGGCGATGGCGCCCCCCGCGCCGGCTGCAGCGCAAGCCGTGACCGCGCCCGCCGCGGCCGCGCCGCAGAAGGTCTTCCGCTACGCGATGCGCATCGCCGAGACCGGGTTCGATCCGGCGCAAATTTCCGACCTGTACTCGTCCACGCTCGCGGCCAACATCTTCGACGCGCTCTACGCGACCGAATTCCTTGCCCGCCCGGTGCGCCTGAAGCCGAACACCGCCACTGCGATGCCCGAGATCTCGGCCGACTTCACGACCTTCACGGTGCGTGTGCGCCCCGGCATCTTCTTCACCGACGACCCGGCGTTCAACGGCCCGGATGGTCGCCAGGTTCGGCGTGAGCTGACGGCGGCCGACTACGTGTACTCGATCAAGCGCCACTTCGACCCGCGCTGGAAGAGCCCGCGCCTGTCCACGCTTGAGATCCACAAGATTCTCGGCATGGCCGAGCTGCGCGACGCCGCCGTGAAAGGCAAGAAGCCGTTCGACTACGACCGCGAGATCGAAGGCCTGCGCACGCTCGACCGCTACACGATCCGCTTCAAGCTCGGCCAGCCGAACCCGCGCTTCACCGATGACATCAGCGACCCCGCCGTCACCGGCGCGGTGGCGCGCGAGGTGATCGAGTTCTATGGCGACCGCATCATGGAACACCCGGTGGGCACTGGCCCCTACAAGCTCGGCGCCTGGGCGCGCAGCTCGCGCATCAGCTTCGACAAGAACCCCGGCTACCGCGACGAGTTTTACAACGAGGATGCGCCCGCCGACGACCCGCTGGCGCAAGCCGCAGTGGCCAGGCTGAAGGGTCGCAAGCTGCCGATGATCGACCGCATCGAGGTCAGCATCATCGAGCAGTCGCAGCCGCGCTGGCTCGCGTTCGTGAACCGCGAGATGGAGATGATCGAGCAGGTGCCGGAAGACTTCACCTATGTGGCGATCCCGAACAACCGGATCGCGCCGAACCTGGCCAAGCTTGGCATCTACGACGTGCGCTACCTGCGCAACGACGCCTCGATGTCGTACTTCGCGATGGAGAACCCGATCGTTGGCGGCTACACGCCCGAGAAGGTGGCGTTGCGCCGCGCGATCGCGCTGGCCGTCAATGTCGACGAAGAGATCCGCGCGGTCCGGCGCGGCCAGGCGATCGTTGCGCAGTCGGTGATCGGCCCGGGCACCTGGGGCTACGACCCGAAGTTCCGCAGCGAGATGGGCGAGTTCAGCCGCGCCAAGGCGCAGGCCCTGCTCGACCTGTACGGCTATGTCGACCGCGACGGCGATGGCTGGCGCGAGCAGCCCGACGGCGCGCCGCTGACGATCGAATACGCCACCCAGCCCGACGACCTGAGCCGCCAGCTGATCACGCAGTGGAAGAAGAACATGGACGCGATCGGCATCCGCATGGTGTTCAAGACTGCGCAGTGGCCCGAGAACCTGAAGGCCTCGCGAACTGGCAAGCTGATGATGTGGGGCGTGGGCTGGACGGCCGGGCCCGACGGCGAAGGCTTTCTGTCGCTGGGCTACAGCCCGAGCAAGGGTCAGGCCAACCATGCGCGCCTGAACCTGCCCGAGTTCGACCGCCTCTACGACCTGCAGCACAGCCTGCCCGACGGCCCGCAGCGCATGGAGGCGATGACGAAAGCGAAGGAGTTGATGATTGCCTACATGCCCTACAAGGCCCACGTCCACCGCATATGGACCGACCTGGCGCAGCCCTGGGTGGTGGGCTACCACCGCAACGTGTTCCTGCGCGAGTTCTGGAAGTACATCGACATCGACACAGCGGAGTTGGCGCGGCGTGGGCAGTGAGGGTTCAGAGACAACTCACGCACCGCAGAGACGCGTGAGGGAGCAGAGTTGCGCAGAGTAAGAAATACAGAAAATATGCCTTTTGAATTCCTCTGCGACCCTCTGCGTATTCGGCGCCTCTGCGGTGGTGGGTTCATCTTTGACGCGCTGACATGAGCGCCGCCACTGCTTTGAAGACGCCGTTGATTGCGCTGTGCCTCGCTGCTCTGCTTGGCATTGCGATGTCAGCGCAAGCCCAGCCCAGTGCCGCGCCGCCCGCGCCGAAGGTGCTGCGCTATGCCTTCGAGGTGGCCGAGACAAGCCTCGATCCGGTCAAGTCGAACGACCTGTATTCGCACACGCTCACGGCCCACATCTTCGAGGGGCTGTACCAGTACGACCACCTCGCCCGGCCGATCAAGATCAAGCCGCTCACGGCCGACGGCATGCCGCAGGCCTCGGCCGACTTTCGGGTCTGGACCGTCAAGCTCAAGCGCGGCATCTACTTCGCCGACGACCCGGCCTTCAAAGGCCCGGATGGTCGCCAGATTCGGCGTGAACTGGTCGCACAGGATTACGTCTACGCATTCAAGCGCTTCGCCGACCCGGCCAACAAGAGCCCGATCTGGTCGTCGCTCGAGACCGAACGGCTGGTCGGCCTGGCCGCGCTGCGCCAGGCCGCGCTCGACAAGCGCCAACCCTTCGACTACGACAGCGTCATCGAAGGCGTGCGTGCAACCGACCGCTACACGCTGCGCTTCACCCTGGAGGCGTCGCGCCCGCGCTTCCCCGAAAACCTGGCCGGCAGCTCGGTGTTCGGCGCGGTCGCCCGCGAGGTGGTCGCGTTCTACGCCGAGCAGGCCGAAGCGCACCCGGTGGGCACCGGGCCGTTCAAACTGGCGCAGTGGCGGCGCAGCTCATTCATCGCCCTCGACCGGAATCCGGACTACCGCGAGGTGCTCTACAACGCCGAGCCCGCCGCCGACGACGCCGAAGGCCAGGCCCTGCTCGCGCGCCTCAAGGGCCGGCGCCTGCCGATGATCGACCGGGTCGAGATCTCGATCATCGAAGAAGAGCAGCCGCGCTGGCTGTCGTTCGTCAACGGCGAGGCCGATCTGGCCTACCAGGTCGGCTTCCAGTTCGTCTCGCAGGCGATGCCGAACGGCCGCATCGCACCGAACCTGGCGAAGCGCGGCATCCGCGGCTTGCAGATCGTCCAGCCGGCGAGCAACTCGATGTTCTTCAACATGGACGACCCGACCGTCGGCGGCTACGGCGCCGACAAGGTCGCGCTGCGCCGTGCCATTGCGCTGGGCAAGGACACGCAGACCGAGATCGACTACGCCTACAACGGCCAGGGCGTGTTGTCGCAGACCGCCATGCTGCCGTTCACGAGCGCGTTCAACCCCGCCGGCAAAAGCGAGTTCAGCGACTACGACCCGGCCCGCGCGAAGGCCTTGCTCGACCTTTACGGCTATGTCGACCGAAACGGCGACGGCTGGCGCGACATGCCCGACGGCTCGCCGCTGGTGCTGCAGATCGCGACGCAATCCGACCAGCGCTCGCGCAAGATCGCCGAGGTGATGGACCGCAACATGACGGCCATCGGCATCCGCACCGCGTTGACCGTGGCGCAGTGGCCCGAGAACCTGAAGGCGGCGCGCGCCGGCCGCCTGCCGATCTGGGGGGTGGGCAGCTATGGCGATGCGCCGGATTCGATCGGCGCCTTCGCACGCTACGACAGCCGCCAGATCGGCGGCCAGAACATGGCGCGCTTCAAGATGCCGGCCTTCGACGCGATCTACGACCGCCTGCAATTGCTCGAAGACGGCCCGGAACGCAAGGCGCTGTTCGAGCAGGCCGACAAGATCGCCATCGCCTACATGCCCTACAAGTTCACGTTGAACCGGATGGCCACCGACATGACCTACCCGCAGCTGATCGGCTACCGCCGGCCGGTGTTCTGGCTCGACTGGTGGCAATACGTGGACATCGACGACCGCCTGCGGCCGCCGCGATGATCGACCGGCGGCGCTGCTCGGCGGCGGTGCTCGGCGCGTTGGCGCTGCCGGGGCTTGTGGAGGCGGCGCCCGAGCCTTCGGCGTCGGCACCGGCTTCAGTTTCACAGCCGACCCGCGCCAACATCCTGCACGTCCCCTTCCCCGTCGCCGAAACCGGCTTCGACCCGGCGCAGGTCGGCGACCTGTATTCGCGCACCGTCACCGCCCACATCTTCGAGGCCCTGTACCGCTACGATCCGCTGGCGATCCCCGTCAAGGTGCGGCCGCTGACGGCCGCTGCCATGCCCGAGGTGTCGGCCGACTTCCGGGTCTGGACGGTGCGCCTGCAGCGCGGAATCTTCTTCGCCGACGACCCGGCGTTTCAGGGCCCCGATGGTCGCCAAATCCGGCGTGAGCTGGTCGCGCAGGACTATGTGTATGCCTTCAAGCGCCACTTCGATCCAGCCACCAAGAGCCCGGCCTTGTCGAGCCTCGAAGACGAAGGCATCGTCGGCCTGGACACGGTGCGCAATGCGGCCCTCGGCCGCAAGCAGCCCTTCGACTACGACACGCCGACCGAAGGCTTGCGCGCGCTCGACCGCTACACCGTCCAATTCCGCCTGCGCGAGCCCCGGCCGCGCTTTCTGACGACGCTGACCGAGTCCGGCGGCCTGGGCGCGGTGGCGCGCGAGGTGGTCGAGTTCTATGGCGACGCGATTCCTGCGCACCCGGTGGGCACCGGGCCGTATCGCCTGAAGGAATGGCGCCGCAGCTCGCGCATCGTGCTCGAACGCAACCCCGGTTTTCGCGAAGTGCTGTTTGATGCCGAGCCTGCCGCCGATGATGTGCAGGGGCAGGCTTGGCTGGCGCGCTTCAAGGGCCGGCGCCTGCCGCTCAACGACGGCGTCGTGATCTCGGTGCTCGAAGAAGAGCAGGCGCGCTGGCTGTCGTTCCTGAGCGGGCAGGTCGATTTCGCACGCGTGCCGAATGCCTTCACCCACCACGCTGTGCCCACCGGCTCGCTCGCGCCGAACCTGGCGAAGCGCGGCATCCAGGTGCGCCGCTATGTCAACACCGACTTCACGATGTCGTGGTTCAACATGGACGACGCGCTGGTCGGCGGCTACACGCCCGACAAGGTCGCGCTGCGCCGCGCCATCGGCCTGGCCTACAACATCGACCGCGATGTGCGCATCGTGCGGCGCGGCGGCGCGCTGCCGGCGCAAGCCCCGATGGCGCCGGGCACTTACGGCTTCGATGCGGCGTACAAGAGCGACAACAGCAGTTTTGATCCGGCGCGCGCCAAGGCCTTGCTCGATGTCTTCGGCTATGTCGACCGCGATGGTGACGGCTGGCGCGAGCGGCCCGACGGCTCGCCACTGGTGCTGCGCATGGCCACGCAGTCATCGCAGATCGAACGCCAGTTCGACGAGAACTGGCAGAAGAGCCTCGCCGCCGTCGGCCTGCGCATCATCTTCGAGACCGCGCAGTGGCCCGAGAACATGAAGGCGGCGCGCGCCGGCAAGCTGCAGATGTGGAGCCTGGGCTCCACGCTCGGCCAGGACGCGCAGCCGGCGCTGGCGTATATGTACGGCCCGTCGATCGGCAGCCAGAACCTGGCGCACTTCAAGCTGCCCGCGTTCGACGCGATCTACCGCCGCATGCTGCTGTTGCCCGACGGCCCGGAGCGCGCTGCGCTGTTCATCGAGGCCAGCAAGCTGGTCTGCGCCTACATGCCGTACCGCATCCACGTCCACCGCGTCTACACCGACGTGAACCACCCGTGGATCAGCGGCTACCGGCAGACCCCGTTTCGCAACGAGATCTGGCAGTACATCGAAGTCGACGCCGCACTGCGCGAACGGATGGCCGGCGCTGGCTAGACGCGCCGCGCTGTCTTGCTCCCTCTCCCTCTCCCGCTGGCGGGTGAGGGTTGGGGTGAGGGTGAGGGCGGTGCGCCGCCACCCATTGCCCGCTCCAACCCGCAGTTCCACAATCGCGCCATGACACCTCCCGAACCCCACATCCTGCGCTACACCCGCTGGCTCGCCGCCGAGCGCGGCCTGCACTTCGACCCGACCACGCACGCCGGCTACGACGCGCTCTGGCGCTGGTCGGTTACCGACCTGCGCGCGTTCTGGGGTTCGATCTGGGCCTTCGCCGGCCTGCAATCGCCCACGCCGTTCGAGACCGTGCTGGTTGATGCCGTGATGCCCGGCGCACGCTGGTTCCCGGGCGCGCAGGTGAACTACGCGCAGCATGTTTTTTCGCACGCCGACGCGGCGCAGGCGGCCGGCCACCCGGCCATCGTGTTTCAGAACGAAGCCCTGCGAGAACGCGGTGAGCTGCAACAGATCGGCTGGCCTGAACTGCGCCGCCAGGTCGCCTCGCTCGCCGCTGCATTGCAACGCATGGGCGTGCAGCGCGGCGACCGCGTGGTCGCGTTCCTGCCGAACATCCCGCAAACGGTGGTGGCGTTTCTGGCGGTTGCCAGTCTGGGCGCGATCTGGTCGGTGTGCTCGCCCGACATGGGCCCGGTGGCGGTGCTCGACCGCTTCCGCCAGATCGAGCCCAAGGTGCTGATCGGCTGCGACGGCTACGCCTACGGCGGTGTCTCGCACGACCGCATGGACGTGCTGTGCGGCCTGCTCGACGGACTGCCGAGCGTGCGCGACGCGGTGCTGCTGCGCTACCAGGACGGTGCGGCCGACGCCGGCCGGCTCGCCGCGCCCGGGCGCACCCTGCACGACTTCGCCGAACTCACGTCGGCGCAAGCGGCCTTCGCGCCTGCCTGGCTGCCCTTCGACCACCCGCTCTGGGTGGTCTATTCAAGCGGCACCACCGGCCTGCCCAAGCCCATCGTCCACGGCCATGGCGGGGTGATGATCGAGGCGTTGAAGGCCGGCGCGCTGCACAACAACGTCGGCGCCAGCGCCCTCGGTGGCGACCGCTACTTCTGGTACAGCGCCACCGGCTGGATCATGTGGAACTCACAGCTCGGCGCGCTGCTCGGCGGCACGACGGTGTGCATGTTCGACGGCAACCCGAGCGGGCGTCTCGGCGCGGCCGACTGGACCGTGTTGTGGCGCTTTGCGGCCGATGCCGGCGTGACCTTCTTCGGCGCCGGCGCGGCGTTCTTTGCATCCTGCCTGAAGGCCGGCATCGAACCTGCGACCGTGGCCGATCTGTCGCGGCTTCGGGCCATCGGCTCGACCGGCTCGCCGCTGGCGATCGACGCCTACGAGTGGGTTTACGCGCAGCTGCCGAAGGTCGATGGTCGCGACATCTGGCTAACGCCGATTTCAGGCGGTACCGACTTTGCCGGCGCCTTCGTCGCCGGCCTGCCGACACTGCCGGTGGTGGCCGGCGAGATGCAATGCCGCTGCCTCGGCGCGGCCGTCGAGGCCTGGGGCGAACCGGATGCCAGCGGCCGCAGCAGCGCGCTCGTCGATGAAGTCGGCGAGCTCGTCTGCATCCAGCCGATGCCCTCGATGCCGCTGTACTTCTGGGGCGACGCAGACGGTAAGCGCTACTTTGAGAGCTACTTCGACATGTACCCGGGCGTCTGGCGCCACGGCGACTGGATCCGCATCACCGCGCGCGGCGGCGCCATCATCTACGGCCGCTCCGACGCCACCATCAACCGCCACGGCATCCGCATGGGAACGGCCGAGCTGTACCGCGCGGTCGAGCTGCTGCCGGAGGTGCTGGACAGCATCGTCGTCGACCTCGAATACCTCGGCCGCGAAAGCTATATGCCGCTGTTCGTCGTGCTGCGTGAGGGCCGCGTGCTCGACGCCGCGCTGACCCGGCAGATGAAGGCCGGCATCAAGGCCGCGCTGTCGGCCCGCCATGTGCCGAACGACATCTTCCAGGTGGCCGCAGTGCCGCGCACCTTGTCGGGCAAGAAGATGGAGCTGCCGCTGAAGAAGCTGCTGATGGGCACGCCGGCCGAGCAGGTCTTCAAGCTCGATGCGATGGCGAACGCCTCGTGCGTGGCGTGGTTCGCGGAATTTGCGCGACAACGCGCGGTGGCGACTGGCCGACCTGAGCCTGCGGTCTGGACTACAACGGCAGTTCGGTGAAGTAGCGCCCACCGTGGAAGATCAGCGGCTGCGCGCCGGCGCGCTGCTCGCAGCGCTCCACCTCGCCGACGAAGATGACGTGGTCGCCCTCCTCATAGCGGCTTCGATTGAAGCATTCGAACACTGCGGCTGCGCCCTCAAGAATCAACGCACCGCCGGCGCCTTCGCGGAACGACAGACCCTCGAACCGGTCGGCCGCCTTGCTCGCGAAACGTTCGGCCAGCGCGTGCTGGTCGGCCGCGAGGATGTTGATCGCGTAGTGCGAACCGCGCTCGAAGGCCGGCATCGAACCGGCGCTGCGCGCCAGGCTCCACAGCACCAGCGGCGGCGTCAGCGAGACCGAGTTGAACGAGTTCGCGGTCAGGCCCACGGGCACGCCGTCGGCGCCGCGCGCGGTGACGATCGTCACGCCGGTGGCGAACATGCCGAGTGCGGCGCGGAAGTCGGGGATCGAGAAGCTGGGGGCGAGCGCGCGGCGCGGGGGGTTCATGGAGCGATTGTCCGAGATTCGGTCCGGCTCGGCTGACACCCGAACGCGCGGCGCCTAGACTGCGCGCCATGGACCCGCTCGCCCACCACCTGCTGACCCAGGCCTACAACAACGCCTGGGCGAATCGCCGGCTGTTGGGCGCCTGCGGGGTGCTGAGCCAGGTGGAGTTTGCGGCGCCGCGAACTGGTTTTTTCCCGTCGATCAAGGCGACCCTGAATCACAACCTCACCGTTGATGGGTACTACATCGATGCGATCGAGCGCAGCCGCGTCAGCGCGCCGGTGAACCCTGACTTCCTCGCTTTCTTCGAGCCCGAACAGCCGTTCGAGACGTGCGAGGCACTGCAGGTGGCTCAAACCGTGAGCGACCATCGGCTGATCGCGTTGTGCCAGGCGCTCGATGCACCGGCTTTGACGAGCCACGTCGCCGTGCCGCGCAGCGCCGGCGTCCACATCGAGCCGATCGTGCGGCTGCTCGCGCACCTGTTTCAGCATCAGATTCACCATCGCGGCCAGGTGCACGGCATGCTGTCGGCAACCCGCATCGCGCCGCCGCAGCTCGACGAATTCTTCTGCGCCAACGAGGCCGCGCTGCGCGTGGCGGATTTCACGGCGCTCGGCTTTTCCGAGGCCGCCATCTGGCCCCGGGCGGAATAGGCGCGCCGGCCCTGGCGTACACCTAACGTGGACGCACCCACTGCCTTTCGCCAGCAGCTGCTGGGCGCGATCCCGCGTCTGCGCCGTTACGCACGCTCGCTGGTGTTCGACGCGGGCGCGACCGACGATCTGGTGCAGACCGCGCTCGAACGCGCGCTGGCGCACTGGCACCAGTTCGACCAGCGCCGAGACATTCTGGTGTGGACGATCAGCATCGCCCACAACGCCTACATGGACGACCGCCGCCGCAACGCCCGCTTCAATTTCGTCACGCCGCATGAATCTCAGCCCGATCCGCTGCACGACGTGGCCGACGCTGCCAGCCCCGACATCGGCCTGCGCATCGACCTGATGGCGGCCCTGGCTCAATTGCCGGCCGAGCAGCGCGAGCCGCTGCTGCTGGTCGCGCTCGAACAGTTTTCGTATGCCGAGTGCGCCGAGGTGCTGCGGGTGCCGATCGGCACCGTGATGTCGCGCATCTCGCGCGGCCGCGTCGCACTGCGCGCCCTGCTTGACGGCGTGCCGGCGCGCGCGCTGCACGCTGGCGCGGCGTTGCGTCGCGTCGTCTGATCTTCGACCTCTGATCTCTGATTTCTGACCTCTGACCTCTTCTGTATCCGTTGCCCTTCGACATGCCATGAGCGCTCCTTTCGACGACACCCTGCTGCACACCTGGCTCGACGGCGAATTGCCGCCCGAGCGGCGCGCCGAAGTCGACGCTTGGCTGCTCGAGCACCCGGACGACGCGGCGCGCGTGCGCTTGTGGGCTGCCGACGCGCAAGCGCTGCGCCAACATTTCGACCCAGTGCTCGACGAGGCCGTGCCGCAGGCGCTGACGCAGGTCGTCTGGCGCAAGGCACCGCAGACCCTGGCGATGCCGGGCCAAGGCTGGCTGCGCTGGGCCGCCGTGCTGGCAGTGTTCGCGCTCGGTGGCGCGGCCGGTGCGGCCGTGATGTGGCGCTTCCAGCCCGCGCCGGTGGAGGCGCTGGCGCGTGCCGACGAGCCGGCCTGGGTGCAACGTGCAGCCGTGGCGCATGCGGTGTACGTGCCCGAGGTGCGCCATCCGGTCGAGGTGAAGGCGCAGGAAGAACATTTGAGCCGCTGGCTCACGAAGCGGCTCGACGTGCCGGTGAAGCTGTTCGACCTGCGGGCCCAGGGCTTCGAGCTGGTCGGTGGCCGCTTGCTTCCGGATGCCACCGGGCCGAGCGCGCAGTTGATGTACCAGGCGGTGGATGTGAACGGCAGCGGTGTGAGTCGCGCGAGCGGCGCCGGCCCGGCGCCGAAGCCGGTGCGCGTCACGGTCTATCTGCGCAAGCCCGACAGCGCCACGCCCGCCGCCTTCCGCTATGAGCAGCAAGGCGAGACCGGGCTGTTCTACTGGGTCGAAGGGCGCAGCGCGCAGGGCGGGCCGTGCGGCTACGCGCTGGTCGGTGCACTGCCTCGCGCGCAATTGTTGGCGCTGGCGGAGGCGATCTACAAGCAAGGGCCGGGCGAGCCACCTTAGGGGTCTTTTTTTATTCCCTCTCCCTCTGGGAGGGCTGGGGGCGAAGCGGGGCTTTCGAGCCGCACGCGGCGAGCCCGCGCAGCGGTCCGGGCTTGCAAGCCCGGACGCGCACTGCAAGTGAGGGCCCGCGCTGCTCAGGTCTGGCGCGGCCCGCCCCTCACCCCCACCCTCTCCCCAAAGGGGCGAGGGAGCAACAGGGCCGCTCCATAGAATGCCGGCCATGACCTCACCGGCCGGCCGCGCTGCCATTCCCTCACGCCTGAACGCTGCCGCCCTGCACCGCCTTGCCGTCGTCATGGTGCTCGGCTTTGCCTCTGGATTGCCACTGGCGTTGACGGGCCAGGCGATGCAGGCCTGGCTCAGCGTCGAAGGCGTCGATGTGGCGACGATCGGCTTCCTCAGCCTGGTCGGCCTGCCCTACACCTTCAAGTTCCTGTGGGCGCCGCTGATGGACCGCTTCGAGCTGCCCGGCCTCGGCCGGCGCCGCGGCTGGCTGGTGCTGACGCAGCTCGCGCTGGCCGGCGCACTGCTGTGGATGGCCGCCACCTCGCCCACCGGCGCGACGCGCGGCTTCGCGCTGGTGGCGGTGCTGGTGGCGTTTTTGTCGGCCTCGCAGGACGTGGTGATCGACGCCTACCGCACCGACCTGCTGGCCGCCAGTGAGCGCGGCCTCGGCGCGTCGATGGGCGTGCTCGGCTACCGGCTGGCGATGATCTTGTCGGGCGGCATCGCGCTGATCTGGGTCGACCCGACGCAGGGCGGCGGCTGGAGCTGGCCGAGCGTGTACCGCTTCATGGCCGGGGTGATGGTGGTGGCAGCGTTCGTCTCGGCACTGGCCTTGCCGAAGTTGCCTAGGTTGTCGAAGCTGCCGCACGCCGCCGCGCCGGTCAGCGCGGCGCGGCGCGATGTGCTCGGCTTCCTCGCAGTGCTGGCGGCGGTGGCGCTCGGCGTCGTCGTCAGCGACTGGCTCGGCCCGCCGATCGCCCGCGCGCTGATGGCGCCGCTGTTCGCTGGCAGCACGGTCGCCGCGCCGCTGCAAGCCAAGTGGACCGACCTCGCGGCGCTGGTGCTCGGCATCGCCTTCACGCTGCCGCTGGCCGCGTGGGCGGCGCGCGCTGCCCGCTTCGAGACCTTGCTGGGCGGCCTGCGCAGCTACTTCTCGCAGCGCGGCGCGGCCGCCTTCCTGGCCTTCATAGTGCTCTACAAGCTCGGCGATGTGTTCGCCGGTTCGTTGATGACACCGTTCCTGTTGCAGGCGATGGCCTACAGCACCGCCGAGGTCGGCGTGGTCAACAAGGTGATCGGCCTGTGGCTGACGATCGGCGGCGCACTGATCGGCGGCGCGCTGATGCTGCGGCTCGGCCTGTGGCGTGCGCTGCTGATCTTCGGCATCCTCCAGATGGTCTCGAACCTCGGGTTCTGGTGGCTCGCGGTGAACGGCCGCGGCGTGCTGCCGGGCCTGACGATCCCGGCCTTCGACTGGGGCTTCGTGAAGCTCATCCACGCCACCCCGGTCGACGGCGGCCTGTTGCTCGTGATCGCGTGCGAGAACCTGGCCAGCGGCATGGGCACGGCGGCCTTCGTCGCCTTCCTGATGAGCTTGTGCAACCAGCGCTTCACAGCCACGCAGTTCGCGCTGCTGAGCGCCTTCGCGTCGGTCGGCCGGGTCTGGGTCGGTCCGCTCGCCGGCGTGCTGGCCGAGTCGATCGGCTGGCCGGCGTTCTTCATCGTTTCCACGCTCGCCGCGCTGCCGGCCCTGGTCATGCTGTGGTGGCTGCGCGCGCCGGTGCGGGCGCTGGAATACGATGCGAGCGCGCCGCTGCTGGACGACTGAAATCAGCGGCCCCGACCGATCCAATGCGCCTCACTCCATGAGCCCGAACCCCATGCACGTCACCCCACTTCATCGCCCCTGTTTGCCCGCCGCCGGCCGCGTGCCGGGCTGCGGTTGCGCCCTGCACTCGCGCCGCCTGTTTACCGGCGGCCTGCTCGTCGCCGGCAGCGCGCTGTGGGCGCCGGCGTGGGCCCGCGAGGGCGTGGAGGTGGGCCCGAAATCGAGCCTCGCAAAACTCGTCTCGGCGGAACAGGTCGAGCAGGCGGGCATTCAGCAGTACGTCCAGATGCGCCAGCAAGCGGCGCAGCAAGGCGCGCTGGCGCCGGACGGCCATCCGCAGGTGGTGCGGCTGCGCGCCATCGCCCAGCGCATCATCCCGTACACCTATGAGTGGAACGAGCGGGCGCGCCAGTGGCGCTGGGAAGTGAACCTGATCGGCAGCAAGCAGATCAACGCCTTCTGCCTGCCGGGCGGCAAGATCGCTTTCTACTACGGCATCCTCGACCAGTTGAAGCTGACCGACGACGAGGTGGCGATGGTGATGGGCCACGAGATGACCCACGCGCTGCGTGAGCACGCCCGCGAGCGCATGGGCAAGACGATGGCCACCCGCGGCGCCATCGAGCTCGGCTCGGCCCTGCTCGGCCTGGGCAACGGCGGGCGCTACCTGGCCGACATGGGCGGCCAGCTGCTGACGCTGAAGTTCGGCCGCGAAGACGAGTCCGAGGCCGACCTGGTCGGCCTGGAACTCGCCGCCCGCGCCGGCTACGACCCGCATGCCGGCGTGACGCTGTGGCAAAAGATGGCGGCGGCCAACAAGGGCGCGCCGGCGCAATGGCTGAGCACGCACCCGTCGGGCCCGACGCGCATTCACGACATCGAGGTGAACCTGCCGAAAGTCGAGCCGCTGTATGCCAAGGCGGCGCGCCCGGCGCAGCGCTTCGAGGCGCCGCGTGGCGCGCCACCGAAACCGGTGGACGGGGCGCGCAGCGGCAGCTGAAGGGCGGCGGCCAGCGCGGAGTTGCGCAAGCACGCGCTCGAGCTACCAGCGCGCCGGCAGCGTGCGAAGCAATATCAGCGCGTCAGCGTCGGGGCGCAAATACCCGCCCCCTTCCAGATCCTTCATCAAACGGCTCACCATCTCGCGCGAACAGCCGAGCCGGTTTGCCATCGCCTGGTGCGTGAGCCGCTCGGCGATCAGCCGCGTGCCATCGGCCTGCGGCATGGCGAGCGTGTTGAGCAGTGAGGCCAGCCGTGCATACACATCGTCAAGCGCCAGTTGCTTGGTGCTCAGCGTGGCGGCGCGGGCACGGTGGATCACCTTGGCGAGCAGGTCGAAGGCGAACTCGGGGTGGTCGGAAATGTGCTGCAGCAGGGTCTGGCGGGTCACCAGCGCGCACGCGGTGGGCTCCAGCGTGATCACGCTGGCCGAGCGCGGGCCGCCGTCCAGGATGATTTCGCCGAGGTACTCGCCGGGGCCGTAGGTGCCGTAGGTGATTTCGCGGCCGTTGTCGGCGCTGCCGAACACTCGCACGCGCCCGGCCAGCAGCACGAACAACGTGTCGCCCTGCGCGCCTTCGTGGATCAGGGTCACGCCCTTGCGATAGCGCTTCAGTTCGCCGCGCAGGGCGAGCCGCCGCAACGCTTCGGGCAAGACTGCATAGGGGTCTGTTGTCGGCTCGGCGGGCTGGGGCTTGGGCAAGGGCATTGGCTGCGCCACCGCCCGTGAATGGGCGGTGGCGCAGACCGCATGCTACTCAGGCGGCCCGGTTTGCGCTGTCACTTTGCCGCATCGAATCGCGTTCGACAGCACCATCGGACCGCGCGCCCTTCAGGCGGCAACAAGCTCGCCGCAATGCGCCAACCCAAACTGGCTCGGCACACCGCGCAGCACGCCCATCAAGGGCGGCAGCACCGCCACCTGACGCACCAGTGCGCGGATGCTCTCGGCGCCGGTCTTGATGCGGATGTTGCCGATCTGGCTGCGCACGGTCGAAATGGCGACGCCGATCTGGGCTGCGATCTCGTTCGGCGGAGTGCCGTGGCACAGCAGCGTGAGCACCCGGGCCTCGGCTGCCGACAAGCCGTGGCTGCGCGCAAAGCCTTGCACCGACAGCACTTCGCAGACCTGACGCTTGCCCAGGATCACCAGCACCACCGGGTCGGTGTGGGTGCTCTTGGTGGCCAGCGGCACGACTGACACACTGACCCGGTGCGTGCCCTCGCCAAGGGTCAGCAATTTACGCAGGCCGCGCACGGCGGCGCTGCACAGTGCGTCGTTGAGTGGCGCCAGGTCGACGCTGCGGCGCACGCGCAGGCGCCCTCCCAGCACCAGCAGCGGGTGCTGGTCGTCGAGCTCGGTGCGCGCTGCGTGGTTGATATGCAGCACCTGCGAATCGCGGTGCAGCAGCAGCACGCCGTAGTCCATCTCGTCCAGCGCGGCGGCCATCCAGTGCGGGCTACCGGCTGGCTCGGCACGGCGCTCGGGGCCGTGGTAGCTCAGGGTCTCGGCGCGGCGCGGATCGGTGGATTCGTCGCAAGGTTCAGGGTGCACGCGGGCCGAGCGGGAAGACAGGTCGAACATGGCATACCTCCGTTGAAGCACCGGTGCGGACGGGGTCCGGTCCGGTGCTGCAAGCGTAGGCAGCGCGTGCGCGCTCAGGGCGTGAATATGCCCGTCATGGCGTGTGACTTATTCACCATTCCGCGCGTTCGGCCGCGAGCCGCTCACGCCAGCACGCGCAGCAGCCAGGCGTTCATGTCGGCGATCTCCTGCGGGCAGACCGAATGCGCCATCGGGTAGGTGTGCCACTCGACCGGGTGGCCGAGCGCGATGAGCGCGTCGCGCGACGCGCTGGCCCGCGCGATCGGGATCACGCCGTCGGCGCTGCCGTGGGCCTGGAAGATCGGCACGTTGGCATTCGCGTCGGTGCGCTCGGCGGCGGTGAGTGCGGCCAGCGGCAGGTAGCCCGACAGGCCCATCAAGCCGGCCAGCCGTTCGCCGTGGCGCAGGCCGGCCATGAAGGTCATCGCGCAGCCCTGCGAGAAGCCAGCCAGCACGATCCGCGCGGCCGGCACGCCGCGCGCGCACTCATGGGCAATCAGCGCCTCGACCTGCGCGTGCGATGCGCGCAGCCCCGCTTCGTCTTCGCGCCGGACGAGGTCGGTGCCGAGGATGTCGTACCAGGCGCGCATCACGTAGCCGGCGTTGATCGTCACCGGGCGCGTCGGTGCGCTCGGGAACACGAAGCGCACCGCTCCGATGGCCGCCAGGTTCAGCTCCTGCGCGATCGGCACGAAGTCGTTGCCGTCGGCGCCCAGGCCGTGCAGGATGATGATGCTCGCCGTGGGGTTCGGCGCAGTTTCGATTTCGATGGTTTCGAGGGCCATGGCGGGTTCCGTGCAAAAGTGGAGTTAGGCGGGTGGTCAGAGCGTGAAGTCGTAGTCGATGACCAGCGGCGCATGGTCGCTGAAACGTTGTTCGAGGTAGATGTGTTCGGCGCGGGCGCAGCTCGCAACTTTCGGCGTCGCCAGGTGGTAGTCGAGCCGCCAGCCGACGTTCTTCGCGCGCGCCTGGCCACGGTTGCTCCACCAGGTGTACTGCTCCGGGTGCGGGTTCAGGGTGCGGAACACATCGACGAATCCGATGTCGTCGAACAGGCTCGTCAGCCAGGCGCGTTCCTCGGGCAGGAAGCCGCTGTTGTTGCGGTTCCCCTTCCAGTTCTTCAGGTCGATCTCGTGGTGGGCGATGTTGATGTCGCCCACCAGGATCAACTCGCGCTCGGCGGCCAGCGCCTTCAAGCGTGGCGTCATCAGCGCCAGGAAACGGTACTTGGCCGCCTGCCGCGCCTCGCCGCTGGAGCCGCTCGGGAAGTAGCAACTGACGATGCTGAGCTTGCGGAATGTTGCATCGGCAACATCGTCGAACCGCGCTTCGACATAGCGCCCTTCGGCGTCGAATTCCGCGTCCCCGATGCCCAGGATCATCCGGCTCGGCGCCTTGCGCGTATACAGGCCCACGCCCGAGTAGCCTTTCTTATCGGCATAGTGAAAATGCCCCCGCATCCCGGCCACCGTGTCGAAGCGGCCGACCACCGTATCGGCCTGCGCCTTGACCTCCTGCACGCCCATACAATCGGCCGCCACGCCTTCGGCCCAGGCCTCGAAACCCTTCGTCGCGGCCGAGCGGATGCCGTTCAGATTCAATGAGACAAGACGGAACACAACAGGACTTTCCGATGCTCCAGACCGCGAACGACGACGCGCTCGCCCACGACTTCGTGAAGTTCGCGGTCGACTCCGGCGTGCTGCGGTTTGGTGAGTTCAAGACCAAGGCCGGCCGGCTGTCGCCGTACTTCTTCAATTCGGCCCTGTTCGACGACGGCGCCAAGCTGGCGCGTCTCGCAGAATTCTATGCGCGCCGATTGCTCGCCTGCGGCGTGCGCTTCGACATGCTGTTCGGCCCGGCCTACAAAGGCATCACGCTCGCATCGGCAACGGCGGTGGCGCTGGCGAACCTCGGTCGCAACGTGCCGTTCGCCTTCAACCGCAAGGAAGCGAAGGCGCACGGCGAGGGTGGCACGATCGTCGGCGCGGCGCTGCGCGGGCGTGTCGTCATCATCGACGACGTGATCACCGACGGTGCTTCGAAGCGCGAGTCGGTCGAGCTGATCCGCGCCGACGGGGCCGAGCCGGCGGCGGTGCTGATTGCGCTCGACCGGATGGAACGCGGCGGCAGCGATGACAACCTGTCGGTCCTCTCGGCCGTTGAAGACTTCGAATGCGCATACGGTTTGCCGGTGGTCGCGATCGCGACGCTGAACGATCTGCTGCGCTACCTTCAGTCGAACGCCGATGCGCAACTCGGCGCGCATGTCGCCGGCGTGACGGCCTATCGTGAGCGTTACGGAGTGCGAACACCATGAAATGCGGGAGGGTGCTGCTGGGCATGTTGGCGTCGCTGGGGTGGGCCGTGGCGCAGGTGCCGTCGGCCATCGCCGCCGACGCGTCGGCGATGGGTGCAAGCCAGATCTACTCCTGCACCGATGCGAGCGGCAAGAAGCTCACCTCCGACCGCCCGATCGCCGAGTGCAACTCACGCGAGCAGCGCGTGTTGAACGCCGATGGTTCGGTGCGGCGCGTGGTGCCGCCGACGCCGACTGCAGATGAACGCGCCGACCAGGAAGCGCGCGATCGCGAGGCGGCGGCCGAGCGCGCCACCAAGCTCGATGCCATCAAGCGCGACCGCAACCTGCTGTCGCGCTTCCCCGATGAAGCCGCGCACCGCAAGGCCCGCGCCGCTGCACTCGACGATGTGCGCAAGGCGCTGCGCGTGTCCGAAACCCGGCTCGGCTTGCTGGCCGCCGAGCGCAAGCCCTTGCTGAACGAGGCAGAGTTCTACCTCGGCAAGCCGCTGCCGGCCAAGCTCAAGACCCAGCTCGACGCGAACGATGCGAGCATCGAAGCGCAGCGCATGCTGGCGCAGAACCAGCAGGGCGAAGGGGTGCGAATCAACAAGCTCTACGACCTGGAACTCGAGCGCCTGAAGAAGCTGTGGGGCGGCGCGCAGCCGGGGTCGCTGGGCAGCCTGTCGGGTGCAGCTGCATCGGCGCCGCGCAAGTGACGTGATCCCTCGCCGCACTGCGGCGAGGTGCCGAAGCGAACCCTCAGCCGGCGAGTTTTTTCTTCAGCAACTCGCCCACCTGCGCCGGGTTGCCCTTGCCCTTCGTCGCTTTCATGGCCTGGCCGACCAGCGCGTTGAAGGCCTTGTCCTTGCCGGCGCGATATTCCTCGACCGACTTGGCATTCGCCGCCAGCACAGCATCGACGATGCGTTCCAGCTCGTCGCTGTCGCCCATCTGCTTCAGGCCTTTCAGCTCGATCAGCGCGTTGACGGCCTGACCCTCGCCAGACCACAGCGCATCGAATACCTGGCGCGCGCCGCTGTTCGAGATCGTGCCGTCGCCGATGCGCGCGACCAGCGCTGCAAGGGCCGGTGCGCCGACCGGGCTGGCACCGATGTCCAGGCCCTGCGCATGGAGCCGGCGCGACAACTCGCCCATGATCCAGTTCGCGACCAGCTTCGGTTGCGCGCTGGCCGCGGCGGCGGCTTCAAAGTACGAGGCGACGGCCTTGCTTTGCGTCATCAGCGCGGCGTCGGCCACGGCCAGCCCGTAGTCGCGCTCGAAGCGCGCCGCCATCACCGCCGGCAGCTCGGGCATCTGCGCGCGCACGCGCTCGACCCAGGCTGGGTCGATTACCAGCGGCGGCAGGTCGGGGTCGGGGAAGTAGCGGTAATCATGCGCGTCTTCCTTGCTGCGCATCGCGCGGGTCTCGCCGCTCGCCGCGTCGAACAGCACGGTGGCCTGGCGCACCGTGCCGCCGTCTTCGATCAGGTCGATCTGCCACTGCACTTCGTAGTCGATCGCCTGCTGCATGAATTTGAAGCTGTTCAGGTTCTTGATCTCGCGCCGCGTTCCGTATTCGGTGCCGGGCTTGCGCACCGACACATTGGCATCGCAGCGAAACGAGCCTTCCTGCATGTTGCCGTCGCAGATGCCGATCCAGGTGACGAGCCGGTGCAAAGTCTTCGCGTATTCCACTGCCTCGCGGCTGCTGCGCATGTCGGGCTCGGTGACGATCTCGAGCAGCGGCGTACCGGCGCGGTTCAGGTCGATTCCGGTCTGGCCTTGATAGGCTTCATGCAGCGATTTGCCGGCGTCTTCTTCGAGGTGGGCACGGGTCAGGTGAACCACATGCTTTTCCGACTGCCCTGAGCCTGTGGAAGGGCCGGCCACAAAGAATTCGACCGTGCCCCCTTGCACCACCGGCGTCTCGTACTGGCTGATCTGGTAGCCCTTCGGCAGGTCCGGGTAGAAGTAGTTCTTGCGCGCGAAGATCGACACCGGCGCCACCTTCGCGCCCACCGCCAGGCCGAACCGGATCGCCCGTTCGACGGCGCCGCGGTTCATCACCGGCAAGGTGCCCGGCAAGGCCAGATCGACCGGCGAGGCCTGGGTGTTCGGTGCCGCGCCGAAGGCGGTGGCCGAGCCGCTGAAGATCTTGCTGTGGGTCGACAACTGGGTGTGGGTCTCGATGCCGATGACGACCTCGTAGCCGCGGATCAAGGGGGCGGTGCTGGCCATGTCAGAAGCCGCTCGGTGAGCGCAGGTGGAAGTCGGTGGCCTGCTGGAATGCATGCGCTGCGCGCAGCAGGCGGGCCTCGTCGAAGTAGTTGCCGATGAGCTGCAGTCCCACCGGCATGCCGGCGCCTTCGCCTGTGGCCGCGAAGCCGGCGGGCAGGCTCATGCCGGGCAGGCCGGCCAGGCTCGCGGGCAGGGTGAAGATGTCGGCCAGGTAGCTGGCCACCGGGTCGTCGCGTTTCTCGCCGAGCTTCCAGGCCACGCTGGGCGCCACCGGCCCGGCGATCAGATCGCACTGCCGGAAGCTGGCCTGGAAGTCGTCGGCGATCATCCGGCGCAGTTTTTGCGCCTGCAGGTAATACGCGTCGTAATACCCGTGCGACAGCACATAGGCGCCGATCATGATGCGGCGCTTCACCTCGGCACCGAAGCCTTCGCTGCGGCTCTTCTTGTACATGTCCTCGAGGTCGCCATAGCGGGCCGCGCGGTGGCCGTAGCGCACGCCGTCGAAGCGGCTCAGGTTCGATGAGGCCTCGGCCGGCGCGATGATGTAGTAGACCGGGATCGACAGTTCGGTGCGCGGCAGGCTCACATCGACGAGCGTGGCGCCCAGGCGTTCGAGTTCACGCAGCGCGGCGCGCACGGCGCCGTCCACGTCGGCGGCGAGTGCAGCCGGGAAAAATTCGCTCGGCAGGCCGATGCGCAAGCCCTTCAACGGCAGCGCTGCAGTGGAGCCCGCACAGGGCTGCAACATCTGCGCATGAAAGTCCTGCGGCGGGCGCTGCGCGCTGGTCGAGTCGCGGGCATCGAAGCCGCTCATCGCGCCGAGCAGCAGCGCGCAGTCTTCGGCCGAGCGCGCCAGCGGGCCGGCCTGGTCGAGGCTGGAGGCGAACGCGATCATGCCGAAGCGCGAGCACACGCCGTAGGTCGGCTTGATGCCGGTGATGCCGGTGAAGCTGGCCGGTTGGCGGATCGAGCCGCCCGTGTCGGTGCCGGTGGCCGCCGGCATCAGCCGCGCCGCCACGGCGGTGGCCGAGCCGCCCGACGAGCCACCCGGAACACGGCTCAAGTCCCACGGGTTCTTGACCGGCGCGTAGGCCGAGTTCTCGTTGCCCGAGCCCATCGCGAACTCGTCGCAATTCAGCTTGCCGAGCGTGACGGCGCCGGCCGTGCCCAAGCGCGCCACCACGGTGGCGTCGAAAGGGCTGCGGTAACCGGCCAGCATCTTCGAGCCGGCGGTGGTCGGCAGCTCGCGGGTGACGAAGATGTCCTTGTGGGCCAGCGGCACGCCGAGCAGCGCGCCACGCTCCCCATTGGCGCGGCGCGTGTCGGCCGCGCGCGCTTGTTCGAGCGCCAGGCCGGCGTCGCTGGTCAGCAGCGCGCCGAGATGTTCGTGAGCGGCAAGCCGTGTCAGCAGATGCGTGGTGATTTCGACGCTGCAGACCTGGCCGGCATCGAGCAGCGCACCGAGCTCGGCCACTCCCAGTTCGTGCAAGGCCTTCATCCGCCGATCACCTGCGGCACCAGGAACAGCCCGTCTTCCACGGCCGGTGCGCTGCGCTGGTTCAGGGTGCGGTGGTCGGTCTCGGTGACGGCGTCTTCGCGCAGCCGCAACTGCACGTCCTGCACTGCCGACAGCGGCGTGTACAGCGGCTCGACACCGCTGGTGTCAACCGCGCTCATCTGGCCGACGATGCGGAAGAAACCGTTCAACTGGGTCAGCATCGCGGCCGCGTCGGCGGGGTCGAGTTCGAGCCGTGCCAGGTGGGCAATCCGGCTCACGTCTTCCGGGGTCAGGGGCATGGAAATGCGGGCGTGAATTTACGTTCGGTGAGGGTTGCGGCAGGTCGAATGCAGCAGGGCTTGCGGTATTATCCCCGGTTATCCACACGCCTTGAGACGCTGCAATTTGCACCGGAGTTCAGGCTTTTCGTTGCCCCCGGCGGCCGCCTGATTCTGTTCACAGCAGTGGCCGTCAGCGCTTCACCACCTCGCCCCAACCGGAACCCGTTTCGCCCGCCGCGCTGCGCACGCTTCACTGCCCGCAGGCCACCGCTCGAACCCGCACCCCACATCATGTTCGGATCCTTCCGCCGCTACTTCTCGACTGATCTGGCCATCGACCTCGGCACTGCCAACACGCTGATCTATGTGCGTGGCAAAGGCATCGTGCTCGATGAGCCTTCGGTCGTCGCCATCCGCCATGAAGGCGGCCCCAACGGCAAGAAAACCATCCAGGCCGTCGGCAAGGAAGCCAAGGCCATGCTCGGCAAGGTGCCGGGCAACATCGAGGCCATCCGGCCGATGAAGGACGGCGTGATCGCCGACTTCACCGTCACCGAGCAGATGCTCAAGCAGTTCATCAAGATGGTCCATCCGCGCGGCATCCTTCGCCCGAGCCCGCGCATCATCATCTGCGTGCCCTGCGG
>JANXZA010000204.1 GCA_025355745.1 Rhizobacter sp.
GTGTCGACCTGGTTGTGGTACGTGACCCACGAGCCGAGCGACAGCTCGCTCAACTTCAAGCCACTGCGGCCCAGACGTCGGTATTCCATGATGTGTCTCTTTCAAATTCCATGAAGCCGACAAGCGTAGCTCAGACGCGCGCGCAGTGCCGGGTTGCTACAGTTCGGCGATGAACACCGCAAACTTCATCGACCGGCGGGCCCGGCTGGCGCAGGCGCTGCGCGCTGCCGGTGGCGGCCTGGCCGTGATCCCGACCGCACCGGAGCGGCCGCGCAACAGCGACGCCGACCACCCGTACCGCCACGACAGCCACTTCCACTATTTGACCGGCTTCGACGAGCCGGCCAGCTGGCTGCTGCTCTCGGACAGCGGTGAAGCGACCCTGCTGTGCCGCGCCAAGGATCCGGATCGCGAGATCTGGGACGGGCTGCGCCTCGGCCCGGCCGATGCTCCGAAGACCCTCGGCGTGAGCGCCGCCTTCGATGTGACCACGCTCGATGCCGTGATGGCCGAGCGGCTCGCGAACCAGCCGGCGGTGTGGTTCCCGTTCGGCCTGCACAGCGGCCCGGAAATCCGGCTGGAAACCCGACTCGAAGGCTGGCTCGCCGGCCTGCGGGCGCGCGCGCGCAGCGGCGTGCAGGGCCCGGCCATGCAGCGCGACCTGACCCCGCTGCTGGCCGAGATGCGCCTTGTCAAAGATGCCGACGAACTGGCGACGATGCGCCTGGCCGCCAGCATCAGCGCCGGCGCCCATGCGCGCGCCATGCGCTTTTGCGGCGCGCAGTTTCGCGCCGCGCCGCAGGGCTTTGTGCGCGAGTACGAGATCGAGGCCGAGCTGCTGCACGAGTTCCGCCGCCACGGCGCGCAAAGCCCCGCCTACACCTCCATCGTCGCGGCCGGTGCGAACGCCTGCGTGCTGCACTACGTGGCCGGCGCCGCGCCGCTGCGCGCCGGCGAGCTGTGCCTGATCGACGCCGGCTGCGAAGTCGACGGCTACGCCAGCGACATCACCCGCACCTTCCCCGCCAACGGCCGCTTCACGGCGCCGCAGCGCGAGCTCTACGACATCGTGCTGGCCGCGCAGCAGGCCGCCGCCGACGCCACTTTCCCCGGCGCCCGCCAGCGCGACGCCCACCACGCGGCGGTGCGCGTGCTGGCGCAAGGCATGCTCGACAGCGGCCTGCTGAACCGCGCCACCGTGGGCAGCGTCGACGACGTGATCGAGTCCACCGCGTACCGCCAGTTCTACATGCATGGCACCGGCCACTGGCTCGGGCGCGATGTGCACGACGTGGGCGAGTACCTGTCGCTCGGCGAGGCGCCAGTCGAGCAGAAAGACTTCATGGGCCGCACGGTCGTGATGCCGCCGTCGCGCCTGCTCGAGCCCGGCATGGTGGTGACGCTGGAGCCGGGGCTGTACGTGCGACCAGCCGCCGGGGTGCCGGAGCGCTTCTGGAACATCGGCATCCGCATCGAAGACGACGCGGTGGTCACGGACACCGGCTGCGAGCTGATCAGCCGCGGCGTGCCGGTACAGGCCGACGAGATCGAGGCGCTGATGCGCGATACCGCGCCGCGCAAGAGCAGCACCCGCAAGGCCGGGCTTCGCGAGACCGCTTGACGCTACCCGACCAACGGGTAGATCGACGCTACCCGACCAACGGGTAGATCGGCGCTACCCGACCAGAGGGTTGCGGACCTTCAGTTCGGGGAAGCGGTTGAAGTCGCGGTCGGCCGACCAGAGTTCACGCACACCGTGCTCGATGCAGATGGCGGCGATGCGCGCGTCGTGGACTTGCCCACCGACGACGCGCGCGCTGCGAATCAGCGCCTGCAGCGTGGCCCAATGCGCTGCGCCCTCATGCAGCAACACCAGCGAAGGCGTTTCGAGCCAGTGCGATATCTGGGACACCGCTTGCAGCGCCGTGGACGGTGGCTTGAAGACACGCGGGTTGGTGACGATGTTGTGGAACTCGTGCACACACGTCCACGGGATCGCCCACGGAGAACTTGATTCGGCAAGCGCCGTGATCTGCCGGGAGGCGGCGGCGTAAAACGGCATCTCGCTTCGATGTGCGTAGACGAGGATGTTGGTGTCAACCGCAATCACGAACCACGCCCTTCGTAGATCAGGTCGCGCCACTGTTCCCATGTGGCGTTCTCGAACTCCGGCTGAACGCCCTGCCCGTGGACGCTGCCGTCGCGCAGCTTGAACGGCTTGGCCTTGGCACTGCGCTCGGCCACCACCTTGCGCAGGCCCTGCTCGACCAGCGAGCGCAGCGTGTCACCGTCGCGCACGGCGATCCTGCGGACCTGGTCCAGCAAGGGATCGGAAATGTCCAGAGTCGTCTTCATGCGTTGCTCCGATATGGGTACCCATATCATAGCGTCAGGGTGCCGCATGGCGGCGCCGCCCCGTCGAAGCCCGTTCGCCACGCGGCACCTGATCGCGCCTGCTGCAAAGCAGCCCCCGCAGCGGCGAATAATGCGCCGCAGCACCTCGCATCATTCACGAAAGCGCACACCATGAACGATTCGCCACTCAACATTGCCGTGATCGGCGCCGGCCCGGTCGGCCTGGCGCTGGCCTTGCACGCCGCGCGCACGCTGCCCGACGCCAACGTCACGCTGTTCGATGCGCGAGCGGCCAACAAGGACGTGGCCGGCGACCCGCGCACGCTGGCCCTGTCGCTCGGCAGCGTGCAGATCCTGCAGCGGCTGGGTGCGTGGCGCGCCGAGCTGGCCCAGCCGATCCTGGAGGTGCGTGTGTCGCAGCAGCCGCCTTCCGCGCTGCCCTTCCTGCCCGACTTCCTCAGTGCCCGGCTCGGCGAGCCCGAACTGCGCATCCGCGCCATCGACGAGGCCGTGCCGATGCTCGGCGCGGTGCTCAGCTACGGCGCCATCGTGGCGCCCTTGCAGCAGGTCTGGATGGCGGCAGAAGCAGAAGAACCAAAGCGCCTGCGCAGCCGTTTCGGCGCGCCGGTGGCGGCGTTGAAGAACCTGCGGGACGGCGACGCGGTGGGTGCTCGCGGCTTCGGTTCCGGCACCGGCACCGGCACCAGCACCAGCACTGGCGTCGAGGTCGATGCCGGCATCGCCGAGCGCTTCGACCTGGCGGTGGTGGCCGAGGGCGGCGTGTTCGCCGACCCGGCTGGCAAGGCCCTCGGGCTGAAGGACCGATCCCCGATCACGCACGACTATCAACAGACCGCGTGGGTCGGCAAAGTCACGTTCGCCGCCTCCGACACCGCCCGCGCCAACGGCGTCGCCTTCGAGCGCTTCACCCGCCACGGCCCGGCCGCGCTGCTGCCGCTGAAAGACGGCAGCGCCGGCCTCGTGTGGTGCGTGACCAGCGCCGACGACCCGGTCGCCGAACTCGACGACGCGCAGCGCGTCACGGTGCTGAACAGCATCTTCCACGCCGCTGTGGGCCGGATCGAATCGATTTCGCCACTGAAGCGTTTCCCGCTCGGCCTGAACGCCGAGCGCACCTTGACCGACGGCCGCAGCGTGCGCATCGGCAATGCCGCGCAGACTTTGCACCCGGTGGCGGGTCAGGGCCTGAACCTGGGGCTGCGCGATGCCTTCGAGCTGGTTCAGGCGCTGGCGCGCAACCCCGACGTGAACGCGGTGCTGCGCCAGCTCGAATGGCAGCGCGGCCCGGACCGCTGGGCGATGATCGCCGCGACCGATTTCCTCGCCCGCAGCTTCACCTGGAAGCTGCCCGGCGCGGGCGCGGCGCGCGGCCTGGGCATCGCCGCGTTGCAGGCGCTCGGGCCGGTCAAGTCGGCGCTGGCGAAGCAGATGATGTACGGGCGGCGCTAGGCGGCACGACCGCAGGCCGCACCGTCAGCACCGTCAGCACCACCGGCATGTAGAACTCGCTGCCGATCACGGTGTGCGCAAAAAAATAGTTGCAACGTGCGTGCTCGGTCAGATCGTCGAGGTTCACGTGCCCTTCGCGGTCACACGGGAAGGCGTAACCGCGGCCTTGGTTGGACAGCGAACGGAAGCGCAGTTCGTGCGTGCGTTCGCCCGGGCGGGGGGTTGGCAGTCGGTCCATGGCGTGTCTCCGAGCCGGCGTCCGAAGCGGCTCGGCTTGATTTGACATACGTTGCACGCACTGAAAATCGGACAGCGCACACCCCCCACACATCGAGCCGACGCGCCGACGGGCTGACATTCGGCGAGCTTCCTGGTCAATCGCCGCCGGCGATCCGCAGCCTCCTGATTCGTCCCGGGGGCCCCGCCGATGATCGTCACCTCAGTCTTGCGCCCGCCAAAGTGGCGCGCCACCAAAGCGATCAATTCGCAGTTGGCCTTGCCATCGACCGGCGGCCATTTTGAGTTGCGCCAGCCAGATACCTGCCTCGGACAGCGCAAGCGTGCTGGCGCGTGCATTCGGCTTGACCTTGACCTCGATCGCAAGCATCGCAGCG
Organism: Rhizobacter sp.; assembly: GCA_025355745.1. Classification (GTDB taxonomy): domain Bacteria; phylum Pseudomonadota; class Gammaproteobacteria; order Burkholderiales; family Burkholderiaceae_C; genus LMDS01. The sequence goes on from JANXZA010000204.1 coordinate 4,440, forward strand.
CGCCGCATCAGTCGACGATCAGGCGCTTGCCCAGGCTCACCACGTCGTCCTGTGCATAGCCCAGGCTCCGATAGAAGGCGATGACTTCGACGTTGGCCGTTCGCACCTGCAAGTTCAGCTTCGGGCAGCCGCGTTCGATCAGCAGGCGCTCGGCCTCGTGCATCAGCGCCCGGCCGATCGCGAGCCTGCGGTGGTTCGGCGCAACGGCCAGGTAGTTGACCCAGCCGCGGTGGCCGTCGAAGCCGACCATCGCGGTGGCGATGAGCGTGGCGTCAACCGTGCCGACGAGGAACAGCTCGGGTTCGGAGGTGAGCTTGCGCGCGATGTCGAGCTGCGGGTTGTTCCAGGGCCGCGTCAGGCCGCAGGCGTACCAGAGGGCGATGACGGTGGCTTCGTCGGCGGCGCGGAACGGGCGCAGGTGCAGGGTGGGCGAAGCGGTCATGGTGACGCGCCGGGCCGGGTCGCGTGACCGCCCGGATGCCCGAAACATGTCTTCAACGCAATGCCCTCACGTGATCACCGTCGGCACCGTGCGCCCGGTGCGTTGCACGATGCCGGCGAGCGCGTCGGCGAGCGCGATCAACCCGGCCAACGCCTGCTGCGTCTCGATGTGATGCAGCGCGGCGTCGGCCTCGAAGCGTTCGAGGTAGACGCGCAAGGTCGCGCCTTCGGTGCCGGTGCCCGACAAGCGGAACACGACGCGCGAGCCATCCGCCAGACTGATGCGGATGCCTTGCGCCGTGCTCACCGAGCCGTCCACCGGATCGGTGTAGGCAAAGTCGTCGGCGCTGGCGATGAGGCTGCCGTTCACCGTCTGCCCGGGCATCGTGGCCAGCGATGCGCGCAGCTGCGCCATCAGGTCGTTCGCGGCCGCCGTGTCCACGCCTTCGTAGTCGTGGCGCGAATAGAAATTGCGGCCGAAGCGCCGCCAGTGGTCGCGCACGATGGCCTCGACCGATTCGCCGCGCACGGCCAGGATGTTGAGCCAGAACAGCACCGCCCAGACGCCGTCTTTCTCGCGCACATGGTCACTGCCGGTGCCCGCACTTTCCTCGCCGCACAAGGTCACCTTTCCGGCATCAAGCAGGTTGCCGAAGAACTTCCAGCCGGTCGGTGTTTCGAAGCACGGGATGCCGAGCGCGGCTGCCACCCGATCGACCGCCGCGCTGGTTGGCATCGAGCGCGCCACGCCCTTCAGACCGGCGGCGTAGCCGGGCACGAGCTGCGAGTTCGCGGCCAGCACGGCCAGGCTGTCGCTGGGGGTGACGATGAAGTGGCGGCCGACGATCATGTTGCGGTCGCCGTCGCCGTCGCTCGCGGCGCCGAAGTCGGGCGCCGCCGCCTTGCCATCGCCGAAGTCGGGCGCGGCTTCGGCGAACATGACCTTCATCAGGTCTTCGGCATAGGTCGGGTTCGGGTCCGGGTGGCCACCGCCGAAGTCGGGCAGCGGCACGCCGTTCATCACGCTGCTCGGAGGGGCGCCGAGCCGATTGATGAAGATCTCGTGCGCGGTCGGCCCGGTGACGGCGTGCATTGCGTCGAAGCACATCCGGAACGTCCCGGATCGCAGCAACGCGCCGATACGCTCGAAGTCGAACAGGCGCGCGAGCAGGTCGGCGTGGTCGGCGACCGGATCGATGACCTCGACGGCCATGCCGGCAACCACGCTGGTGCCGATCTGGGAGAGGTTCACATCCGGTGCATCCACGCTCAAGTAGCGCGTTAGGCGCAGCGTGTTTGAATAGATCGCCTCGGTGATCTTCTCCGGCGCTGGCCCGCCGTTGCCAATGTTGTACTTGATGCCGAAGTCGCCGTCCGGCCCGCCCGGGTTGTGACTCGCCGACAGGATGATGCCGCCGAAGGCCGCGTGTTTTCGGATCACGCAGCTCGCGGCCGGTGTCGACAGGATGCCGTGCTGGCCGACCAGCACCCGGCCGAAGCCGTTCGCCGCCGCCATGCGTAAGATGATCTGGATCGCCACGTCGTTGAGGTAGCGGCCATCACCGCCGAGCACCAGCGTCTGGCCGGCAAAGCCTTCGAGCGAATCGAAGATAGCCTGGACGAAGTTTTCGAGGTAGGGCGAACGCTGGAACAGCGTGACCTTCTTGCGCAGGCCCGAAGTGCCAGGGCGCTGGCCTTCGATGGGCGTGGTGGGAATGGTCTGGATGGTCATGGGTTCTCCGATGCGCCGTCATTGTGCCGGCTGCTCGCAGGGGTGGTGGCGACGCTCGAACCGAGCACTGCCTGCCAGCCGCCGAGCGCCATCGGCACCGAAGGCTGGCGCATGCCGACAGGGTTCGAGCCTTCGGGCCGCAGCGTAAGCCAGGTCGATTTATTCATAGAAAACCCGAATGGTCGGGCCGCCATACAGGCCCGAAGCTGCGGGCCAGAAACCTGAGCCGTGGCACCGGCACGGCGCCGCCAACCGAGGGGAAGATGACGATGGGAAATGACGACAGGAGACGACGATGTTGATGGTCTGTGGTGAAGCCCTGCTGGACGTGTTTGCGGCCGGCGAAACCGGCACCGGTCTGGCGCTGGACGCTCGGGTCGGCGGTTCGCCGTTCAACCTGGCGGTCGGCCTGGCGCGGCTCGGACAGCCGGTCGGCTTCTTCAGTGCGATTTCGACTGGCTTCGCCGGCGAGCGCCTGATGCGCGCGCTGGTCGCCGAGGGCGTGGACACCGGCGCCGTGGCGCGCAACGACGCGCCGACCACCCTGAGCCTGGTCGGCCTGGACGCTCAGGGCGTGCCCTCGTATGCGTTCTACGGCGACGGTTGCGCCGACCGGCTGCTGCACGCGGCCGACCTGGCGCGTGTGCCGGCCGGCATCACTGCGTTGAGCGTCGGCTCGTATGCCACGGTGGTGGAGCCGGTCGCCTCGACCCTGCGCGCGCTGGTGACGCGGGTTCGCACGCCACGGCCACGGCCAGGGCAAGGCCAAGGGCCAGGCGAAGGGCAAAGCACGCTGATCGCCTACGACCCGAACATCCGCCTGAACGTCGAGCCCGACCTGCAACGCTGGCGCGACCAGCTCGCCTGGATGCTGCCGCGCACCGACCTGTTGAAGGTCAGCGATGAAGACCTCGGCCTGCTGCAACCCGGCCTCGCGCCAGACGCCTTTGCGGCACACGCCCTGGCGCACGGCGTGGCGGCGGTGGTGGTGACGCGCGGCGCCCTCGGCGCGCTCGGCTGGACCGGGCACGCAAGTGCTGTGAGCGCACCGGTGGCGGTCGCGGTGATCGACACCGTCGGGGCCGGCGACACCTTCCAGGCCGCCCTGCTCACCTGGCTGGCCGAGCACGGCGCGTTGACTTCAACTGCACTGGCAGCGTTGACCTCGGGCGAGCTGCACGATGCACTGAGCTTTGCCGCCCGCGCCGCCGCCATCACCTGCTCGCGGCGCGGTGCGGACATGCCGAGGAGGGGCGAGCTTCGAGATGAGCTTCGAGATGCGCTTCGGGATGCGCTTCAACAGAGGCCGCAAGACAAGCCACCGCCACGCTCATAATTCTTCCGACCCTACTTCTGCGAGCCCGCCCTTCATGATCGTCGTTCACCACCTCAACGAATCACGCTCGCAGCGCGTGCTCTGGCTGCTCGAAGAACTCGGCTTGCCGTACGAGATTCGCCACTACACGCGCGACGCGACCACGCGCCTTGCGCCGCCGGAGCTGAAGGCAGTGCACCCGCTGGGCAAGTCGCCGGTGCTCGAGGCCGACGGCATGACCCTGATCGAATCGGGCGCCATCGTCGACCACCTGATCCGCCACCACGGCAACGGCCACCTGCAACCCGCCACGCCGTCGCGCGACTTCGAGGTCTATCAGCAGTGGCTGCACTACGCCGAGGGCTCGGCAATGCTGCCGCTGCTGCTGCGGCTCTACGTCTCGCGGCTCGGCGCGGCCGGCGCACCGCTGGCACCGCGCATCGACAGCGAACTGGCGAACCACCTGGGCTATGTCGACCGCTCGCTGCAAGGCCGCGAGTGGCTGGTGGGCGACACGCTGAGCGGCGCCGACATCCAGATGAGCTTCGTCGGTGAGGCTGCGCGCGGGCTGCGCGCGAGCTACCCGAACCTCGACGCCTGGGTGCGGCGCTTCCAGCAGCGCCCGGCCTACCGGCGCGCACTGGAACGCGGCGGGCCGTATTCGATGGCCGAGTAGGCCGGTCTGGTTACCGCAGCATTCCGCCCGCGGCCGCGCCGGCGCACAAGCCGACCGGCATGAGTTCGCTGGTGTTTTTCAAGCTCGTCGCGATCTTTGTCGTCGTGGCGATCGGCTGGGTCGTCGGCAAGCTCAAATGGCTGGACGTGTCGGGCGGCGAGGCCTCGGCCAGTGACCCGGCGCGCACGCTGGCCAACGCGGCCTACTACGTCTTCGTGCCGGCGCTGCTGTTCCGCACCACCGCGCGCATCGACTTCAAGACCCTGCCCTGGGGCACGCTGGTGGCGGTGTTCGTGCCGCTGATCGGCATGCTGATCGCGGTCTACGCGGTGCAGCGGCTCAGGAGCCACCAACAGCCAGGCGCCATGGCGGTGGCCGCACCGGCCGTGCGCGCAATCTCGTCGGCGTTCGGCAACACGGTGCAGGTCGGCATCCCGATGGCCGCCGCGCTGTTCGGCGAGACCGGCCTGGCGATCCACCTGGCGATCGTCAGCCTGCACGCGCTGGTGCTGCTGACCTTGAGCACCGCGCTGGTCGAACTTGACCTGGCCCATGCACAGCACGGCCGTGGCGCGATCGGCACGCACCTCGCCGCCACCTTGCTCTCGACCGCGCGCAACACCGTCATTCACCCGGTCGTGCTGCCGGTGTTGATCGGCCTCAGCTGGAACCTGCTCGGCCTGCCGCTGCCGAGCGTGGCCGACGAGATTCTGCAGACCCTGGGGCAGGCGGTGGTGCCGCTGTGCCTGGTGCTGATCGGCCTGTCGCTGGCCTATTACGGCGTGCAGGGCGCGGCGCGCAGTGCGGTGGCGCTGTCGGTACTGAAGCTGCTGGTGCTGCCGGCCCTGGTGCTGGCGGTCGCGCACTGGGGCTTCCACCTGAACGGCTTGGCGCTGGCGGTGGTCGTGATGATGGCGGCCTTGCCGATCGGCAGCAATGCGCTGATCTTCGCCCAGCGCTACCGCACGCTCGAAGCCGAAACGACCGCCGCCACCGTGTTCTCGACCCTCGCCTTCGTCGCCACCGCGCCGCTCTGGCTGGCAGTGCTGCGGTGGGTGGGGTGAAAGGGCTGAAGAGCGAATTCATTCACCGCTGAGTAACGGAGTTAGCGGAGTTGACGCAGAGCAGGAAACAAGATTGGGCAGGCTTGAATTTCCTCTGCGCAACTCCGTCAACTCCGCCCCTCGGCGGTGAAGGCTGTTTCCTCTTGACTCGAACCCCGCGCCTATCATCGTCCCGCGCTCCCACGATGAGCACGCCACCGTTCAACTTCCGGGAACCCCCCATGAAACTCAGCGGCTTCACTTTGCCGGCGCTCGCGGCCACCACGCTGCTCACTGTCGCCGGCACGGCCTTCGCGGCCAAGACCCTGGTCTACTGCTCCGAGGGCAGCCCCGAGGGCTTCAACCCGCAGTACTACACCACCGGCACCACCTTCGACGCCGTCTCGGTGCCGATGTTCAACCGCCTGGTCGAGTTCGACCTCGGCACCACCAACGTGATCCCCGGCCTGGCCGAAAGCTGGGTCGCGGCGCCGGATGGCCTGAGCTACACCTTCAAGCTGCGCAAGGGCGTGAAGTTCCACACCACGCCCAAGTTCACGCCAACGCGCGACTTCAACGCCGACGACGTGCTGTTCTCGTACAACCGCATGGCCGACCCGGCGCACCCGATGGCCAAGACAACGCCGGGAACGACCTACGCGTACTTCGACGACATGGACATGAAGAACATCGTCGAGCGCGTCGAGAAGGTCGATGCGATGACGGTCAAGTTCGTGCTGAAGAAGCCCGAGGCGCCGTTCATGGCGAACATGGCGATGGACTTCGCCTCGATCCTGTCGGCCGAATACGCCGACAGGATGAAGGCCGCAGGCACGCCCGAAGTAATCGACCGCGAGCCGGTGGGCACCGGCCCGTTCACGTTCGGCTCGTACCAGAAGGATGCGGTGATCCGCTACAAGGCCTTCGACGCCTACTGGGGCGGCCGGCCGAAGATCGACAACCTGGTGTTCGCGATCACGACCGACGCCTCGGTGCGCTACGCCAAGCTGAAGACCGGCGAGTGCCATGTGATGGCGTTCCCGAAGCCGGCCGACGTGGCGCTGATGAAGACTGACCCGAACATCACGCTGGTGCAGCAGAACGGCCTGAACGTCGGCTACATCGCGTTCAACGTCGAGAAGAAGCCGTTCGACAACAAGCAGGTGCGCCAGGCGCTGAACATGGCGGTGAACAAGAAGGCAATCCTCGACTCGGTGTTCCAGGGCGCGGGCCAGGTGGCGAAGAACCCGATCCCGGCGACGCTGTGGAGCTACAACGACAAGGTCACCGACTACGCCTACGACCCGGCGAAAGCGAAGGCGCTGCTGGCCACGGCCGGCTACCCGAACGGCACCGAAGTCGAACTCTGGTACCTGCCGGTGACGCGCCCGTACAACCCGGACGGCAAGCGCATGGCCGAGTTGATCCAGGCCGACTGGGAGAAGATCGGCGTCAAGACCAAGCTGTTGACGTTCGAATGGGGCGAGTACCGCAAGCGCAGCAAGACCGGCGAACAGCACGCGATGATGTTCGGCTGGTCGGGCGACAACGGCGACCCGGACAACTTCTTCGTGCCCCTGCTCGGCTGCTCGGCGGTGAAGGGCGGCGGCAACGTCGCGCGCTGGTGCAACAAGGACTTCGAAAACGCGGTGCAAAAGGCCAAGGGCGTGACCAAGCAGGCCGAGCGCGCCGTGCTCTACGAGCGCGCCCAGGTCATCGCCAAGGAAGAAGCGCCCTGGATCACGATCGCCCACTCGGTGCGCTTCGACCCGGTGCGCAAGGAAGTCATCGGCTACAAGATGGACGCCACGGCGCACCACTATTTCAACAAGGTGGACATGGTCGAGAAGTGAGGCCTCTTGAACACTTCACCGCAGAGGGGCGGCGTTGACGGAGTTGCGCAGAGTAAGAAGCCAATGCCCTTCTTAACTCTGCGCCGACTCCGCTAACTCCCTTGCTCAGCGGTGAATGAATTGGATTCATGTTCACTTTCCTCCTGAAGCGCCTCGGCCTCGTGCTGCCGACCTTCATCGGCATCACCTTGCTGGTGTTCGCGCTGATCCGCCTGCTGCCCGGCGACCCGGTCGAGGCACTGTCGGGCGAACGCGGTATGACGACCGAGCGCTACCAGCGGCTGCTGCACGAGTTCGGCCTGGACCGGCCGCTGCCGGTGCAGTACGCCGACTATGTGTGGAAGGCGCTGCACGGCGACCTGGGCCGCTCGACGATCACCCAGGAGCCGGTGTTTGCCGAGTTCATCGCGCGCTTCCCGGCCACCATCGAACTGTCAATCTGCGCACTCGCGCTGGCACTCGTGCTCGGCATTCCGGCCGGCATTCTGGCCGCGACCAGGCGCAACACGGTCTGGGATTATTCGGTGATGGGCGCGTCGCTCACCGGCTTCTCGATGCCGATCTTCTGGTGGGGGCTGCTGCTGATCCTGACCTTCTCGGTCGGCCTGGGCTGGACGCCGGTGGCGGGCCGCATCGCAATCCAGTTCGATGTGGCGCCGGTCACCGGCTTCATGCTGATCGACGCGCTGCTCGCGCCCGACACCGGCGCATTCAAAAGCGCACTCTCGCACCTGGTGCTGCCGGCCATCGCGCTCGGCACGATCCCGCTCGCGGTGATCGCGCGCATGACGCGCTCCAGCATGCTCGAAGTGCTGCGCGAAGACTATGTGCGCACGGCCCGCGCGAAGGGCGCGTCGACCTTTCGCGTGGTCGGCATTCACGCGCTGCGCAATGCGCTGATCCCGGTCGTGACGACGATCGGATTGCAGGTCGGCACCTTGCTGGCCGGCGCGATCCTGACCGAGACCATCTTCTCCTGGCCCGGCATCGGCAAGTGGCTGGTCGAGGCGATCCACCGCCGCGATTACCCTGCGGTGCAGGGCGGCATCCTGATGTCGGCCAGCGTCATCATCGGCGTGAACCTGTTCGTCGATGTGCTCTATGGCCTGATCAATCCGCGGATTCGGCATCAATGAAGTCATGGCGCCCCTCGTCCGATGAATACGTCGGCCGGTCCCCCGAGGGGATGCGGGCCGGCTTGGGAACGGCCCGGCGCTCGACCCGCAGGCTGCTATGAGTGCCGTTTTGGATCAGGCGGCACCGTCACCGCTGGCCGAACTCTGGCGCGACTTCCGCCGCAACCGCGGCGCGGTGATCGGCCTGGCGCTGATCACCGCGCTGGTGCTGTGCGCGCTGTTCGCCGACGTGATCGCGCCCTACGCACCGAGCGAGCAGTACCGCGACGCGACCTTGCACGCCCCGTCGCTGCAGCCAGTCGGCGGCCATGTGTTCCTGCTCGGCACCGACCCGGTCGGGCGCGACATGCTGTCGCGGCTGATCCACGGCACGCGGCTGTCGCTGTTGATCGGGCTGGTGTCAGTGGGGCTGTCGATGAGCATCGGCGTGCCGCTCGGCCTGGTCGCGGGCTTCTACTGCGGCGGCATCGGGTTCACGATCATGCGGCTGATGGACATCATGCTGGCGCTGCCCAGCCTGCTGCTCGCGGTGGCGGTGGTGGCGATCCTCGGGCCGGGGCTGATGAATGCGATGTACGCCATCGCCATCGTGATGCTGCCGCACTTCGTGCGCCTGACGCGCGCGGCCGTCATTGGCGAGATGGTGAAAGACTATGTGAACGCGTCGCGCATCGCCGGTGCAAGCCACCTGCGGCTGATGATTGACACGGTGCTGCCGAACTGCGCCGCGCCGCTGATCGTGCAGGCGACGCTGGGCTTTTCGACCGCCATCCTCGACGCCGCCGCGCTCGGCTTCCTCGGCCTGGGCGCGCAACCGCCGACGCCCGAATGGGGCTCGATGCTGGCCAGCGCGCTCGAGTTCATCCAGAGCGCGTGGTGGGTCGTGACCCTGCCGGGCCTGGCGATCCTGGTCTCGGTGCTGGCCTTCAACCTGATGGGCGACGGGCTGCGCGATGCGCTCGACCCGAAGCTGAAGCGGTGATGGCTGAGACAAGAGATTCACTCACGCACCGCAGAGGCGCAGAGGGCGCGGAGTTGGCTATGGCCCTTCTCGAAGTCCAGGACCTCAGCGTCACCTTCGGCGCCTTCAAGGCCGTCGATGGCGTGAGCCTGAGCGTGGCGGCGGGCGAGGTGGTGGGCATCGTCGGCGAATCGGGCTCGGGCAAGAGCGTGACGGCGCTGGCGCTGATGGGCTTGATCGACGCGCCCGGCCGGGTCGATGCATCGAAGCTTTGGTTCGATGGCCGAAATCTGTTGACGATGCCCGAGCGCGAGCGCCGGCAACTGTTGGGGCGCGACATCGCGATGATTTTTCAGGACCCGACAGCCAGCTTGAACCCGTGCTTCACGGTCGCGTTCCAGTTGGTCGAGACCCTGCGGATCCACGAAGGCGGGTCGAGGAAGGCGCTGCGCACACGCGCGCTTCAATTGCTGCGCGATGTCGAGATCCCCGACGCCGAACAGCGCCTCGATGCCTATCCGCACCAACTGAGCGGCGGCATGTGCCAGCGCGTGATGGTGGCGATGGCCATCGCCTGCCGGCCGCGCCTGCTGATCGCCGACGAGCCCACCACCGCGCTCGACGTGACGATCCAGGCGCAGATGCTGGCCCTGCTGCTGAAGCTGCAGCGCGAGCGCGGCATGGCGCTGGTGCTGATCACGCACGACCTCGGCGTGGTCGCCGAAGTGGCGCAGCGCGTGCTTGTGATGTATGCGGGCCAGGTGGTCGAGACGGCCGCCGTACCAGAGCTTTTCCAGGCGCCGCGGCATCCGTACACCGAAGCGCTGTTGGCGGCCCTGCCCGAACACAACCTCGGCGCGCAACGCCTGCGTTCGATGGCGGGTGTCGTGCCGGGCGCTTTCGATCGGCCGGCGGGCTGTTTGCTGTCGCCGCGCTGCGCTTACGTGCAGGAGCGCTGCCGCGCGCAGGCGCCGGCGCTGGTCGGCGTGCAGGTCGGCGTGCAGGTCGGCGTTGCAGGTGCGCAGGCGCGTTGCTTCTTTCCATTGGTGGCGGTGACATGAGCGATACGGTGCTCGAAGCGCGCGCGCTGGCCAAGCACTACCCCGTTTCGACCGGCTTCCTGAAACCGAAGGCGCTGGCGCGCGCGCTCGACGGCGTGTCGTTCGCGCTCGGCGCCGGCAAGACGCTCGCGGTGGTCGGCGAATCGGGCTGCGGCAAGAGCACGCTGGCGCGCCAGCTGACGATGATCGAGCCACCCACCAGCGGCGCGTTGCTGCTTGATGGCGCCGACGTGACGCAGGCCGATGCGCACCTGAAGAAGCGCCTGCGCCAGCAGGTGCAGATGGTGTTCCAGAACCCGTTCGCGAGCCTGAACCCGCGCAAGAAGATCGGCCACGCGCTCGAAGAGCCGCTCGTCATCAACACCTCGCTGGGCGCGCTCGAGCGCGCCGAGCGAGCCCGCGCGATGCTGGCGCGCGTCGGCCTGCGGCCCGAGCACGCCGCGCGCTACCCGCACATGTTTTCCGGCGGCCAGCGCCAGCGCGTGGCGATCGCGCGCGCGCTGATGCTGGCGCCGAAGGTCGTCGTGCTCGACGAGCCGGTGTCGGCGCTCGACGTGTCGATCCAGGCCCAGGTGTTGAACCTGCTGATGGACCTGCAGGACCAGACGCAGGTCGCTTACGTGTTCATCTCGCACAACCTGGCGGTGGTCGAGCTGATCGCCGACGAGGTGCTGGTGATGTACCTCGGCAAGGTGGTCGAGCAGGCGCCGAAGCAGGCCCTGTTCGCCGCGCCGCGCCACCCGTACACGCGGGCGCTGCTGACGAGCACGCCGCGCATCGATGTGCAGGCGCGCCAGACGCGGCAGGTGCTGACGGGCGAGTTGCCGTCGCCGTTGAACCCGCCGAGCGGCTGCGCCTTCCACAAGCGCTGCCCGTTCGCGGTGGCGCGCTGTGCGGTCGAGGTGCCGCGGCTGGAATCGTTAGGCGGCAGGCAGCTCGTGGCGTGCCACCGGGTCCACGAGATCGGCTGAAGTTCCGGGACGGTGGTGCGCCGGCCAGTCAACTCGGCAGCTCGAACCCCTCGGCTTGCGCCACCCGCACCAGCGCCGCCTCGAACATGGCGCGGGCGCTGGCTGCCACCCGGTTCAGGTCGGCATGCAGCACTGCGTCGTCCGGGCCGGTGTTCAGGCACTCGGCGCAATAGGTCTCGAAGCTGGCGAGCTGGGCAACGAGTTCGGCCACATGGCGTGGGCATTCGCAGGCCACCGTGGTGGCCATCGCGCCGATCTGCACCAGCGCCTCGTCCGAGAAACGCCGGGGTGCGACGCTGGCGTTGGCCAACTTCTGGGCCATGGCCATCGCGCGCGCGGTTGGGCCCGGATCACGGGAGGCGTGGCCGGCCGCCAGCAGCGCTGCGAGATCGTGGCTCGAGACCGGCTCGCGGCGCGCCACGGCGCCGGCGGCGCGCAGGGTCTGCACCGCCCGGTCCGGGCCGAAGGCGTACAGCACGATGACCTGGCGCGACGCTAGCCGGCGCGCCAGCGCGAGCACGCGATCGGCCGACTCCGTGTGCAAGGTCGACAACTGCACCAGCAGCAAATCGGCACTCAGCCCGTGCGCGCCGGCCTCGGCCGCCAGCAGGTCGGCGCTGACGGCCACCACCTTGAAACGCGCCGCCAGCGCCGCGCCGCGCGGCTCACCCACCGCAGCCGGTACAGCTGGGGCGGCCGACACCGCGGCTGAAAGCCGCTGCGCCAGCGCGTTGCCGATCACCGCCACCGACATCCGGCCCGTCGTGCGCGCCGTGCGCGCCGGCAGCACCGCAAAGCTCGCAGCGTCGGCCCGCGCAGCGGCGAGTTGTTCGAGTGCAGCGAGGTCCAGCCCAGCGATGGTGCCGATGGCGTGGCCGAGGCCGATCAGGCGCTTCATCAATGCCAGCCGTTGCACATCGTGGGCCGAATAGAGCCGATGGCCCGACGCTGTCAACGGCGGCGCCGCCACCTGGTAGCGACGCTCCCAGATGCGCAAGGTCGAGACCGGAACGCCGGCCATTCGCGCGACCGCGCCGCTGCGGTAACGCGGCCCTTGCAGCGACCCCAGGGGCGGTTCGGGAGGCCTTGCAGAGGCGCCATCGGGGCTCTGTTTCAGATCGGTCATGATGCTCGCTTGAATTGCTTTTGCATCGAGTTATTCTAGCTAATCTCGCGGCTTGTGGCTGATGACTCCACTTTGCAGTCATATTGACTACCATCTGATTCTTCTGTCATTGCCGACAATCTTGACGTTCCAAGCCTGCCCCGGCCCCGCCATGACCTTGACATTCGCTCCGACGATGGCGGCCGCCCAGGCTGCGCTGGCAGCCGTACGGCCCGGCTTCTACGCGCGCAGCCGCAACTCGCTGGACGGCGCTGCGACGCGGCTCTCGCCGTACATCACGCACGGCTTTCTGACCCTGCCGGAAGTGCTCGCGGCGGTGGTCGCGCGTGAGCCACTGGATGTGCAGCACCGGTTCGTCTTCGAGCTCGGCTGGCGCGAGTACTTTCAGCATGTCTGGCAGCAGCGGGGCGAGGCGATCTTCGAGTCGCTGCACCCGGGCCTCTTGCCGGATGCGGCCTATTCCGACTCGCTGCCGGCCGACTTGCTGAATGCCAGCACCGGCGTGCCGGTCATCGACACCGCCGTGCGCACGCTGTACGCCACCGGCCACCTGCACAACCATGCACGGATGTGGCTGGCCAGCTATGTCGTGCACATCCGCAAGTGCCATTGGCGGGCCGGCGCCGAGTGGCTGTACGGCCACCTGCTTGACGGCGACCTGGCCAGCAACCACCTGAGCTGGCAGTGGGTGGCCGGCACCGGCAGCAGCAAACCGTATCTGTTCAATGCCGACAACGTGGCACGTTTTGCACCCGCCGAGTGGCACAGCCCGGGCACGGTGCTCGACACCAGCTACGACGCGCTGGAGCAGATCGCCCGCGACGCGCAGGCCGATGTGCCGGCGCAAGCCCCGCGGCGCCGACGCGACGACGGCATCGACGAGCCCGAACGCTTTGCGACGCCGCCACCCGGTCTGGCGCCCGCCCTCTCGGCACCGAACGCGCAGGCGGTGCGCGGCCGCGATGTGTGGCTGGTTCACCCCTGGGCGCTCGGCGACGTGCCGGCCGACCTGGCGCCGAACACGCTGTGCGTGGCCGCTTTCATCGCGCAGACTCACGCCGAACATGCATGGAGCGTGGCACGCTGGAATTTCGTCGCGACCCGCATGGCCGAACTCGCCTCGGTACATTGGTTTGGCAGTGCCGCCGAACTGGCCACGGCCCTGAGTGCGGCGCGCAGCGTGCAGACGCTGGCCAGCGCGCACCTCGGCGACCACCTCAGCCCGCAGCTTGGGTGCCGGCCGGTGGCGCGCCTGTTCCCGGCTGTGGCCACGCGCTGCGATTCGTTTTCGCGTTGGTGGTCGCGTGCCACGCGCCAAATGCGCAAGGTCAGCGACCTGCCGGGCCTGAACCTGACACCGGCCGACCCGGCCGCCACCTTACAACCGCAGCGAAATACCTCGTCATGAGCCCTTCGACAATCGCCCTGGTCACCGGCGCGCGTGGCGGCGTCGGCCGCGAATTGACTGTCCTGCTGCGGGCGGCCGGCCACCGCGTCGCCGTGGTCGGCCGCGACGCCGCAACGCTGGCCGATGTGCCGGCCGACCTGCACATCGCCGCCGACACCACCACGCCCGAGGGTGCGGCGCTGGCGCTGGCGGCCTGCACCGAAGCGCTGGGCGCCGCGCCCGCCCTGCTCGCCCATTGCGTCGGCAGCACCTTGATCGCGCCCCTGCACCGCACCCGGCCCGAGCAGTACCGCGAGGTGTTGCGCGTCAACCTCGACAGCGCCTTCTTCATGCTCGGCGCGTGGGTCGAGGCCTTGCGCGGCAAGGGCGGTGCCGATGCAAGGGCGGGTGCGGCCGTGTTCGCCAGCTCGGTGGTGTCGCGCATCGGCGTGGCCAACCACGAGGCGATCGCGGCGGCCAAGGGCGGCGTCGAGGCGCTGGTGCGCAGCGCCGCCGCCACCTACGCCGCGCAAGGCCTGCGCATCAACGCCGTGGCCCCCGGCATGACCGACACGCCGCTGACCGCCGGCATGCTCAAGCTCGACGCGATGCGCGACGCCGCCGGCCGGCAGTACCCGCTCGGCGGCGTGCAGAGTGCCGCCCAGGTGGCCGATGTGATGGCGTGGCTGCTCGGCCCCGGCGCGGCGCGCATCACCGGGCAGGTGATCCCGGTGGACGGCGGCTTCACGCAGGTTCGACCGTTGTTCAAATAGACTTGCCGATCGGCGCCGAGCGGCGCCGTGATTCGCTCCCCGTCAACCACCTTTCGACTCGCGACGTTTTTCCACCATCCCAACCCACAGGACGACCATGACCCCCTCCCGCCGCACCTTCATCATGACCCTGGCCGCCACCGGCGCCGCCGTGACCGCAGTGACCGCGAACAACGCCTTCGCCCAGGCCAAGCTGGACGAGAAAGACCCGCAAGCCGTGGCGTTGGGCTACGTGTCCGACACCACCAAGGCCGATACGAAGAAGTACCCCAAGCACGAGGCCGCGCAGATGTGCAGCGACTGCGCGCTGTGGCAGTCGAAGCCGACCGATGCGCTCGGCAACTGCCCGCTGTTCGCCGGCAAGCAGGTCAACGCCAAGGGCTGGTGCAGCGCCTGGGCCAAGAAGGCGGCCTGATCCACTGAACGGGCCTGCCAGATGCGCTGGCCCGGGCGCAGGCCGGCGGGCCCGCCGCCGAAGCGGTTGCGTTTTGCGACAATCGGCCGATGACTTCGACCGACCTGCAAGCCACCATCGCCCACATGGGCGCCGCCGCGCGCGCCGCGAGCGCGCACATGGCAGCGGCCCCGACGGCCGCAAAGAACACCGCGCTGCTGGCACTCGCGCGCCGGCTGCGCGAGCAGCCGGCGGCGCTGCAGGCCGCGAATGCACAAGACATCGCGGCCGCCACGGCCGCCGGCTTGGCGGCCCCGCTGATCGACCGCCTGCGGCTTGACGCCAATGCCATCGAGACGGTGGCCGAAGGCTGCGAGCAGATCGCCGCGCTGCCCGACCCGGTTGGCGCGATCACCGACCTGACGCAGCGCCCGAGCGGCATCCGCGTTGGCCGCATGCGCGTGCCGCTCGGCGTGTTCGGCATGATTTACGAGAGCCGCCCGAACGTCACGATCGAGGCCGCAGCTTTGGCCATCAAGAGCGGCAACGCCGCCATCCTGCGCGGCGGCTCGGAGGCGATCCACTCGAACCTGGCGCTGTGGCAGCTCGTGCAGGCCGCGCTCGCCGAGGCCGGCCTGCCGCCCGACGCGGTGCAGCTGGTGCAGACCACCGACCGGGCCGCCGTCGGCTTCCTGGTTACCGCGCCCGAAGCGGTCGATGTGATCATTCCGCGCGGCGGCAAGGGCTTGATCGAACGGATTGCGCGCGAGGCCAGGGTGCCGGTCATCAAGCACCTCGACGGCAACTGCCATGTGTATGTCGATGCGAGTGCCGACCTCGAGATGGCGCTGCGTGTGACCGAAAACGCGAAGACGCAGAAGTACAGCCCGTGCAACGCCGCCGAGTCGCTGCTGGTGCATGCGGCCATCGCGCCGGCGTTCCTGCCGCTCATCGGCGCGCGGTTCGTGGCCAAGGGCGTGGAGATGCGCGCCGACGCCGGGGCCCAGGCGCTGCTGCGGCCCGTCGCCGGCGCGAAGCTGGTTGAAGCCACCGAGGCCGACTGGGCCGAGGAGTACCTGGCGCCCATCATCAGCATCAAGGTCGTGGCCGGCCTGGACGCCGCCATCGCCCACATCAACCGCTACGGCTCGCACCACACCGACGCGATCATCACCGACTCGCACGCGAACGCGATGCGCTTCCTGCGCGAGGTCGATTCGGCCAGCGTGATGGTCAATGCCTCGACCCGTTTCGCCGACGGCTTCGAGTACGGCCTGGGCGCCGAGATCGGCATCAGCACCGACAAGCTGCATGCGCGCGGGCCGGTCGGCATCGAAGGGCTCACGTCGCTGAAGTGGGTCGTGCTCGGCCAGGGCGAAGTGCGTGGCTGAGGGCCGCGCGCCAATCACCCAGCGCAGCCCGCAAGCGCCGAGGCGCCGCATGGCCGACCGCACCGACGCGCGCCGCGCGCTGGTGCTGTTTTCCGGCGGCCAGGACTCGACCGCCTGCCTGGCCTGGGCGCTCGACCGCTACGCGCACGTCGAGACCATCGGCTTCGACTACGGCCAGCGCCACGGCGTGGAGCTGGAGTGCCGGCTGCATGTTCGCTCGGCCTTGCATGCAGACTTCCCGCGCTGGGCCCGCAAACTCGGCGACGATCACTTGATCGACCTGTCGGTGCTGGGCCAGCTCTCCGACACCGCGATGACCGATGCGCGCGCCATCGAGATGAACGCGCAGGGTCTGCCGAACACCTTCGTTCCCGGGCGCAACCTGCTGTTCTTCAACTTCGCCGCCGCCGTGGCCTACCGGCGCGGCTTGAGCGTGCTGGTCGGCGGCATGTGCGAGACCGATTTCTCCGGCTACCCCGATTGCCGCGACAACAGCCTGCGCGCCTTGCAGGTCGCGATCAGCCTTGGCCTGGACGCACCGATGACGCTCGACACACCGCTGATGTGGCTCGACAAGGCGCAGACCTGGGCGCTCGCCGAACAGCTCGGCGGCGAGCCGCTGATCGACCTGGTGGTCGAGCACACCCACACCTGCTACCTCGGCGACCGCAGCCAGCGCCACGCCTGGGGCTATGGCTGCGGCCTGTGCCCGGCCTGCGATTTGCGGCGCAAGGGCTTCAACACCTGGGTCAACAGTTAGGCGGGCCAAGCCGGCACCGTCCCCCATGAATCGGGGGAGTTTACTTCGATGCCCTGGCAACCGAGACTTCGCCTCCCCGAGTCGACAGCGCCGTTCAGGGTCGCGCCTGGCGGTTCGACCCACAACAACGAGGTGACCCATGAAATTCATTCGACCGCTCCAGTTGATCGGCCGCTCTATCGGCCGCTCTATCGGCCTCACGCTCGGCCTCGTGTTCGCATCGTTCGGGGCCCATGCCGGCACCTTCTACGGCACCGATGCCGCTACCGGCCAGTTGATCACGATCAGCCCCGGCACCGCGGCGACGGCTGCAATCGGCCCGGCCTCCGGCAAGACGCTGATCGGCGCCGCCTACAACCCGAACACGGGCGCGCTGTACGTGCGTGACTTCGACAACCTGTACACCGCCAACCAGAGCACCGGCGCACTGACGCTGGTGGGCGCCTCCGGCACCTTCATCACCGCGCTGACCTTCAATGCCGGCTTCACCGCCCTGTACAGCATGAACCAGAGCAATGGCGATTTCTACCGCGTCAACCCGGCCAGCGGTGCGGCCACATTCATCGGCGCATCCGGCATGAACACGCCGCTCGGTCTGTCGACCAACAGCGCCGGCGTCGTCTATGCCGGAACGATCGGCGGCGGCATCTACTCCGTCAATCTCGCCACTGGTGCCGCGACGCTGGTCTATGCCGATGTGGCCGGCGGTGACGGCCTGACCGAAATCGCCTTCGACGGCAGCAACCAGCTGTACGGCATCACGCTGGGCGCCGACAACCTGATCAAGATTGACCTCGGCACCGGCAGCTCGTCGATCGTCGGTCACGTACCGTACAGGGATGTGCGCGGGCTCGCCTTCGTGGACGCCGCCCCGCCCGTGCCGGAACCCGAGACCTATGCATTGATGCTGGCGGGCCTGGCCGTTGTCGGCAGCGTCGCGCACCGCCGCCGCGCCACCTGATCGACCCGGCGCTATCAATATGGCCCGCCTCGTGCGGGCCGTTTTCATGGCGCTGTCCACAATGGCGGGCGCTCGAGCCGAGGCGAAACGCATTGACACCCCGCGAGCGGCTCGCACGGCCTGCGGTGCCTTAGAGTCCGGCCCGTGACCAGCCTTGAAATCGTTCTCTGCGTGATGGGTGCCGCGCTGTTGTTCTGGATCGTCGGCGCCTACAACCGGCTGGTGCGCCTGCGCGGTGCCATCGTGCGTCAGTTCGTGCCGGTCGAGTTGCATTTGACGCAACGCGAGAGTCTGTTGATGCAGCAGCTCGACGCCCTCGCGCCGGTGCTGCCGAATGCCGTCCCCCGCCTCGACGCCCTGCGCGCCGCGTGCCGGCAGTGCCGTGCCGCCAGCTCGCATGCCCGGGTTCGGCCGGGCGCGGCCGGGGCCATCGCGAGCCTGCGGATGGCCGAAGACATCGTCGGCGAGGCGCGGGCGCGGCTGCCGGTGCAGGCGGTGGCGGGCCTCGACCTGGCGGCTCTGAACGCGCAGCTCGGCGCCGCCGACACGACCCTGGCTTTTGCGCGGCACCAGTTCAACCACGCCGTGACGGAGTACAACGACGCAGTGCGACAGTTCCCCACTGCGCTGATCGTCGGCCTGTTCGGTTTCCGCGCGGCCGGCACATTCTGAGATCGATTTCCCGCCATGCCCGAGACGCCCTACCAATTGCAGAAGGCCGCGCGCGAACGCGAGGCCGCCGCCGCCGACCACCTGTCGCGCGTCCATGGCGCGCTCGGTCTGCACGCTGCCGTGCTGGCCCTGCTGCTGCCCACCGGAAGCCGGCGTGCGGTGCGGGCCTGGCGGGCCGAAACGGCGGCCACGCCGGACGCCGCAGCGCTGCGCGCGCACATCGATGAGCTGTCGCCCGCAGCGCGCCTGCCCTGGCTCGACGTGCTGCTGCGGCGCACACGCAACCAGGCGCTGGCGGCGCGTCAGGCGCTGCTCGAATCGACCCGCCGCGTGATGGCTGCACGCGGCGCGGTGCGGCCGCTCGACCGGCTGCACTGGCTGCTGATGCGCCAACGTCTCGGCGAGGCCTCGGCCGCTACCGTGCACGCTGCAGCGCAGGCCGATCTGTCGCGCCTGCCGCCCAGCGATGTGCTGGCGGTGGCGCGCTACAGCGCGTTCCTGTCGCGCATGGTGCCGGTCGAGGTGGATGCCGAAGCCGCTGCGCAATCTCAGGTCGATGAGGCTGCCGATGAACCAGCCGGTGCGGCGTGGTACGCCACCGTGATGGCGCGTTGGGAGCACCACACGCCGATCCCACCGTGCACGCCGCCCGACATCGACGGCCTGGTGCACGCGCTGCAGGAGCTGCAGGCGCTGGCCTGGATGCAGCGCCCGGTGCTGGCCCGCGACTGGGTCACCGCCGCGCTGAAGCACAGCCCGCGCGGACGTTTCACCGACGCATCGGCCGACGCCTTGCGCCTGAGCTGTGCACTGCTCGATTCACCCTTGCCGCCGGAGCTGGAGCGCCACTTTCAGGCCGCGATGCAGGCGCTGCCGGCATGAGGTTTTTCACGGCCACAGCCACGGCGATTGCGCTCGCCCGGTGCCGACAATGTCCGTTCCGAAGCGCCCACAAGGTCACCCATGAAACCTGACAAGTCAGCCCTTCTCATCGGCGCGGTACTGCTCGCCTGCGTCACCGCCAGCCCTGCCCAGGACGCGCAGATCCTGCGCACCCGCAGCCTGGCCGCGACCTGTGGCCAATGCCACGGCACCGACGGCCACGCCATCGACGGGGCCGCCGTGCCCGGCCTGGCGGGCCTGCCGGCGAGCTACCTGGTCGAGCAGATGAGCGCCTTCAGGAGCGGTGCCCGCCCGGCCACGGTGATGCACCAGATCGCGCGTGGCTACAGCGATGCGCAGATCGACCAACTGGCGCGCTACTTCGCCGCCCAACCGAAGTGAGGCAATTGCCATGAAGCTGCGTCGTCGTGACTTGTTGAAAGCGGTGGGAGCCGGGGGTGCGGTCGGTGCGATCGGTGCGCTCGGCACCGGCGTGGCCGGCTGCGCGACGAGCCGCGTCGGCGCGCCCGGCGTGGCCGTGCCCGCATCCGCCCGCGTGCTGGTGGTCGGCGGCGGATACGGCGGTGCCACGGCGGCGAAGTACCTGCGGCTGCTGTCCGGCCAGCGCCTGGACGTCGTGCTGGTCGAGCCCGACGCCTCGTTCGTCTCGTGCCCGATGTCGAACCTGGTGGTCGGCGGCCAGCGCACGCTCGCCGACCTCACCGTGCCCTACGACACGCTCGCGCGCCGCCACGGCGTGACGCTGGTGCGCGACCGCATCGCCAGCATCGATCCGCTGCAGCGCGTTGCGGTGCTCGCCTCGGGCGCGCGCATCCGCTACGACAGGATGGTGTTGTCACCCGGCGTCGAGATGATGTGGGACAGCATCGAAGGCGCGCAGCAAGCCAACGCCGACGGCCGCGTGCTGCAGGCCTGGAAGGCCGGGCCCGAGACCGCCGCGCTGCGCCGCCAGCTCGAGGCGATGCCCGACGGCGGCGTCTTCGCCATCGCCATTCCCGAAGCCCCGTACCGCTGCCCGCCCGGGCCGTACGAACGCGCCTGCATGGTCGCCGCCTACTTCAAGGCCGCCAAGCCGCGCGCCAAGGTGCTGGTGCTCGACGCGAACCCGGACGTGACCAGCAAGCCCGCGCTGTTCAAGCGCGCCTGGACCGAGCAGTACGCCGGAATGGTCGAGTACCGGCCGCAGCACAAGGCGACCGGCGTGGTGGTCGGGACGGGCGGGGCGGGCGGGGCGGGATCAGGCGGCACCGTCCGCTTCGAGATTCAGGACGATGTGCGGGCCGACGTGCTGAACGTGCTGCCGGCCATGCGCGCCGGGGCGATTGCGGTCGGCACCGGCCTGGCAAACGCGAATGCGCGCTGGTGCCAGGTCGACTACCTGAACTTCGAATCGACGGCCGCAAAGCACATCCATGTGATCGGCGACGCGATCCAGATTGCTCCCGCGATGCCGAAGAGCGGCCACATGGCGAACAGTCATGCGAAGGTGGTGGCGGCGGCCATCGTCGCCGAGCTGAACGGCTGGGACATCGACCCGGCGCCGATGCTGACCAACACCTGCTACAGCTTCGTCGACGCTCAGCGCGTGGTCCACGTCGCCAGCGTGCACGCCTATGTGGCGGCCGAGAAGACCTACAAGACCGTGGCCGGCTCGGGCGGGCTGTCGCCGGCCGCGAACGAGCAGGAGGCGGCGTACGCATGGAACTGGGCGCGCACGATCTGGGCCGATGCGCTGGGGTGATCGGGTGAATGAATTTCCCTTCAAACCTCGCACTGGCGCAAACCCCCGCTGACAGCGCGGTGCGTGCGGCCTAGCATCGGCCTCCTGTGCCGCGCGCGAATCACGCGCATGTGCGGGCCGGCATCCAGCATCGTCGGCTTGCGGAAAAGGACGCGTTGCAAGCCACCGACATCCACGCTCCCGACTACTTCCACAAGGTCGTCGACTGCCAATGGGCCTGCCCCGCCCACACCCCTGTTCCCGAATACATCCGCCTGATCGCGGCCGGCCGCTACACCGATGCCTACCTGGTCAACTGGGCATCGAACGTGTTCCCCGGCATCCTCGGGCGCACTTGCGACCGGCCGTGCGAACCGGCGTGCCGGCGCGGCCGGGTCGAGGAAGCACAGGCCGACAAGCCCGAGCCCGTGGCCATCTGCCGGCTCAAGCGAGTTGCCGCCGACTTCAAGGACGACGACATCTCGGGCCGCCTGCCGCGACCGGCGTTGCAGATGAACGGCAAGCGCATCGCCTGCGTCGGCGCTGGCCCGGCGGCGTTGACGGTGGCGCGCGACCTGGCGCCGCTCGGCTATGCGGTCACAGTGTTCGATGGCGACACCCAGGCTGGCGGCATGATCCGATCCCAGATCCCGCGCTTCCGCCTGCCCGAAGAAGTGATCGATGAGGAGACCGGCTATGTGCTGCGGCTCGGCGTCGAATTTCGCGGCGCCACGCGCATCGATTCGATGACGGCGCTGTTGGCGGGCAATGAGCACGGCCAGTTCGATGCCGTCTTCGTCGGCTCCGGCGCGCCGCGCGGGCGCGACCTGAACCTGCCCGGCCGCACGGAGGCAGCCAAGTACATCCACATCGGCATCGACTGGCTCGCGTCGGTGTCGTTCGGCCATGTCACGGGCATCGCCAAGCGCGTCATCGTGCTCGGCGGCGGCAACACCGCGATGGACTGCTGCCGCAGCGCGAAGCGGCTTGGCGGTGTCGAAGTGAAGGTCATCGTGCGCTCGCCGGCGGCCGAGATGAAGGCCTCGCCATGGGAGAAGGAAGACGCGGCGCACGAGAACATTCCGATCCTCGACTGCCTGGTGCCGACCGCCTTTCTCCACCATGGCGGCCAGCTCACCGGCATGAGCTTCGACACGGTGCGCGCGGTTCGCGATGCGAGCGGCCGGCGCCAACTCGTCAGCACTGGCGCGGCCGCGCAAGTGTTCGCCTGCGACGAGGTGCTGGTCGCGGTCGGCCAGGAGAACGCGTTTCCGTGGATCGAACGCGACGCCGGCATCGCCTTCGACGAACACGGCATGCCGGCGCTCGATGCCGTCACCTTGCAGTCGAGCCGGCCGAACGTGTTCTTCGGTGGCGACGCCGCACTCGGCCCGAAGAACATCATCTGGGCCGTGGCGCAAGGCCATGCTGCGGCGATCTCGATCGACAAGTTCCTGCACGGCGAAGACATCAACGTGCGGCCGCCGCCCGGGGTCACGCTGGTGTCGCAGAAGATGGGCATCCACGAGTGGAGCTACGACAACGCGGTGTCGCCCGACCTGCGCCACAAGGTGCCGTGGCGCGATGTGAACGTGGCGCTGCGCAACATCAAGGTCGAGGTCGAACTCGGCTTCGACGTGCAGGCGGCGTGGAAGGAAGCCCAGCGCTGCCTGAACTGCGATGTGCAGACGGTGTTCAACACCGGCCAGTGCATCGAGTGCGACGCGTGCGTCGACATCTGCCCGACCGACTGCATCAGCTTCACCGCGAATGGCGATGAGGCCGAGCTGCGCACCCGCCTGCACGCGCCGGCCTTGCACACCGAGCAGGCGCTGTACGTTTCTGGCACCCTGAAGACTGGCCGCGTGATGGTCAAGGACGAAGACGTGTGCCTGCACTGCGGCCTGTGCGCCGAACGCTGCCCGACCGGCGCCTGGGACATGCAGAAGTTCCTGATCGACCTGACGCAGGCCGGGCGTGGTTGCCGCACGGGCGGTGGGCGGCGGACGACGGTATGAAGTCTTCAATGCTTACCGCAGAGGCGCCGAGAGCGCAGAGTTGCGCAGAGAACTCCAAGAGAATTGTTGTCTTCTCTGCGACCCTCTGCGCTCTCTGCGCTCTCCGCGCCTCTGCGGTGCGTGAGTTGGACTGCCGTGAGCCAGCCACTGCGTTGACCCGGAGCGCTGGATGAATCGCATCGAAGCCGTCAACGACTTCGTCGTCAAGTTTGCCAACGTCAACGGCTCGGGTTCGGCGTCGGCGAACGAGCTGTTCGCGCGCAGTCTGTTGCGGATGGGCGTGCCGGTGGCGCCGCGCAACATCTTTCCGAGCAACATCCAGGGCCTGCCGACCTGGTACGAGGTGCGCGTCAACGAGCACGGCTACCAGGGCCGGCGCGGCGGCGTCGACCTGATGGTGGCGATGAACCCGCAGACCTGGGCCCAGGACGTGGCCGAGATCGAACCCGGCGGCTACCTGATGTACGACAGTTCCAAGCCGCTGCCGCATTCGGCCGCGCCGCTGCGCGCCGACATCCAGCTGATCGGCGTGCCGCTCACCGATCTGTGCGCCACCCGCTACACCGACCCGCGCGAACGCCAGTTGTTGAAGAACATCGTCTATGTCGGCGTGCTCGCGGCGCTGCTCGGCATCGAGCCTGAAGTCATCGCGACGCTGCTCGGCGAACAGTTCAAGGGCAAGGCCAAACTGATCCAGCCGAACCTCGACGCCTTCATGATGGGCTTGCACCACGGCCGCGAATACTTCGACGATGCGCTCGGGCTGCGCATCGAGCGGCGCGATGCGGTGGGCACGCGAATCTTCATGGAAGGCAATGCGGCCGCCGCGCTCGGCTGCGTCTACGGCGGCGCGACGGTGTGTGCGTGGTACCCGATCACGCCGTCGTCGTCGGTGGCCGAGGCGTTCCAGAAGTACTGCGGCCGCTACCGCGTCGACAAGGCCACGGGGCGCAACAAGTTCGCCATCGTCCAGGCCGAAGACGAGATCGCCTCGATCGGCATCGTCACTGGCGCGGGCTGGAACGGGGCGCGCGCGTTCACCTGCACGTCGGGCCCCGGCGTGTCGCTGATGACCGAGTTCATCGGCCTGGCGTACTTCGCCGAGATCCCGGTCACCATCATCAACGTGCAGCGCGGCGGGCCCAGCACCGGCATGCCCACGCGCACCCAGCAGGCCGATGTGATCAGTTGCGCCTACGCCTCGCACGGCGACACCAAGCACGTGCTTCTGTTCCCCGAAGACCCGAGCGAATGCTTCGAGTTCGCGGCCCGATGCCTAGACCTGGCCGACCGCCTGCAGACCCCCGTCTTCCTGATGACCGACCTCGACATCGGCATGAACCACCGCCTGTGCGCACCGCTCGAATGGGACGCCGCCGCGCGCATGGACCGCGGCAAGGTGGTGAGCACCGCCGACCTCGACGCTGGCCGCGAGTTCGCCCGCTACCTCGATGTCGACGGTGACGGCATCCCCTACCGCACCTACCCCGGAACGCATGCCGACAAGGGTGCGTACTTCACGCGCGGCACGACGCGTGATGCCTATGCGCGCTACTCCGAGGCCGGGCCCGACTACCTCTACAACGCGCAGCGCCTGCTGACGAAGTTCGAGACCGCCAAGCAGCTCGTGCCGCCGCCGCTGCTGCGCCAGGCTGCGCAGCCGACGCGCTTCGGCGTCATCTGCTACGGCTCGACCAGCCCGGCGATGGGCGAGGCCCTCGACGTGTTGCAGGCGCAGGGCGTGCACGTGGACAGCCTGCGGATTCGCGCGTTCCCGTTCAGCGCGGCGGTCGATGCGTTCATTGCGGCGCACGACACGGTGTTCGTGGTCGAGCAGAACCGCGACGCGCAACTGCGCAGCTTGTTGACGACCGAACAGCAAGTCGACCCGGCGCGGCTGGTGCCGGTGCTGCACTACGACGGCACACCGATCACGGCGCGGTTTCTGGTGGCGGCGATTGGTGGATACCTTGGCGCGGCCCGCAGCCCTCACCCCAGCCCTCTCCCAGAGGGAGAGGGAGCAATTCACCCTCTCCCGACTAAACGGGTTGCGCGTTTATCCCCTCTCCCTCTGGGAGCGGGCTAGGTTGAGGGCTGCGAACCAGCAACCACTCTCCAGGCCACCCCCATGACCTACCTCACCAAACCCAAGCTCCACCACCCGACCTTGCCGCCCAACAAGCTCGGCTTCACCCGCCGCGACTACGAAGGCCGGGTCTCGACCCTGTGCGCCGGCTGCGGTCACGACGGCGTGTCGGCGGCGCTGGTCCAGGCGTGCTGGGAACTCGACATCGAACCGCACCGCGTTGCGAAGCTCTCGGGGATCGGTTGCTCGTCGAAGACGCCCGACTACTTCCTCGGCAACTCGCACGGCTTCAACACCGTGCACGGCCGCATGCCCTCGGTGCTGACCGGCGCGAACCTGGCGAACTGCGAGCTGCTCTACCTCGGCATCAGCGGCGACGGCGACTCGGCCAGCATCGGCCTGGGCCAGTTCGCGCACGCGATGCGACGCGGCGTGAACATGACCTACATCGTCGAGAACAACGGCGTCTACGGCCTGACCAAGGGCCAGTTCTCGGCCACCGCCGACACCGGCAGCAAGAGCAAGAAGGGTGTGCTCAACACCGACACCGCGATCGACCTCGCGGCGCTGGCGCTGCAGCTCGGCGCCAGCTACGTGGCGCGCAGTTTTTCCGGCGACAAGGCGCAGCTCGTGCCGCTCATCAAGGGCGCGCTGCGGCATCGCGGCGCGGCACTGATCGACGTCATCAGCCCGTGCGTGGCCTTCAACAACCACGCCGGCAGCACCAAGAGCTACGACCACGTGCGGGCCCACAACGAGGCCGTGAACCGGCTCGACTTCATGCCCCGCCGCGAGCCCTTGACCGCCGCCTACGCACCCGGCGAAGTGATCGAGGTGACGCAGCACGACGGCAGTGTGCTGCGCCTGCGCAAGCTCGCCGAGGGCTACGACCCCGGCGACCGCGTGGCCGCCATCGGCCACCTCGCGGCGCATGAATCGCGCGGCGAGATACTCACCGGCCTGCTGTACGTGAACGGCGAAGCGAGCGACCTGCACGCGCACCTGAACACCGTGGACGGGCCGCTGAACCGGCTGTCTGACGCCGACCTGTGCCCGGGGGCTGCTGCGCTCGCGGCGATCAATGCGGAGCTGAGCTGACGGGGCGCAGTCAGCGGCGGACGCGCGAGACTTCGTGCCTCTACTCCAGCGCCACCACGCCAGTGCCGGCCTCGGCCAAAGCCGCTTCAATGCCCTCCGCCCTGTCGAGCAAGGGATTCAAAATCTGCCCGTTGGTGACGTTGCCCAGCGAACCATGAACCAGCCTGGATCGGTATGCGCGTGCGGCCACTGAGCGATGGAAGTCATCGTCTTTCGAGCAGATGACATAACCGTGCTGCGCCGCATAGGCATAAAGCTGAACGTCTGTGGATCGTTCCAGGCCGAGCAGCGCGACCTGACTGGACCCTGGCCAACGAGCCTGCAATGCCGGAACCATCCGGCGCGACAGGTTCTCGCCGAGCAACAGTCTCACACCGTCACCAGGTGTACCTCATGAACCTCGCGTGCCGCCGTGTAGGCCAGGCAGGCGCGCACGCCGGCTGACGTGAGTTCCGGGTAGTCGACCACGATCTGCTCGGTGCTTTGCCCCTGGGCCAACCAGCCAAGAACATCGCCCACGCTGATGCGCAGGTCGCGCACGCAGGGGCGGCCGCCGCGACGTGGTGGGTCAATCGTGATCGTGGAATGAAGCGATGTCATGCGCAAATGGCCGCACCGCCAGCGGTTGGCGGCAACGGTCGGCGCGCAGCGCGCGCTCTTGAGTCATTGTGGCTTTGCCACTTGACTCAAATCCCCGCGGGGGACGGGCGCCGCAAGGCGGCGTCCTTGGGGCGCACTCAAGGCGCGAACATCGCCTGCAGCGTTTGCAGGGTCAGCGCCAGGGTCGGTGGTCGCAGCGCGCCCAGGCGTTTGACGAGGCGCACCCGGTCCAGCGTGCGCAACTGGTCCAGCACGATCAGGCCCTGCTTGCCCTGGAACGTGAGCGCCACCCGAAAGCCCGCCGGCCGCGAGCCGGTGGTCATCGGTGCGACGATCACGGTGCGCAGATGGGCATTCATGTCCACCGGCGACACCACCACGCAGGGGCGGGTCTTGTGGATCTCGCTGCCCAGCGTGGGGTCGAGCTGGGCGAGCCAGATGTCACCCGGCTTCATCACCAGACCAGGTCGGCGTCACCGGCGTTGGCCAGCTCGGGCCAGACCAGCGCGTCGCCGCCTGGCTCGGCCAGGCGCCGCGCGTCGTCGGCCCAGCCCTCGCGCGGGTCGCGCCGGACGGCGCGAATCTCGATCACACCATCACGCACCTGAAGGTCGGCCGCGCCCTCCAGCCCAACCTGCGCCAGGATGGGCTTGGGGATCAACACGCCCTGCGAATTTCCCATCTTGCGAATCGCGACTTGCATGATCGACCTCATGACCCAACGTAAGCACAATGGTAGCACGGGGAAATTCTGCAAGGTCACCACGCACCCGCCGCACGCCGATGCTCCAGCGCTGGCAATTGCGCCCTGACCGCCGCGATGCGCGCGGGCTCGACCTCGGCCAGCACCACGCCTTCGCCTTCGGGCAGCACCGCCAGCACCTTGCCCCACGGATCGACCACCATGCTGTGGCCGAAGGTGCGGCGACCGTTCTCGTGCAGACCGCCTTGCGCAGCGGCGATCACATAGCACTGGTTCTCGACCGCGCGAGCCCGCAGCAGCAGCTCCCAGTGCGCCAGACCGGTGGTGTGCGTGAACGCGGCCGGCACCGACAGCAGGTCGCACGGCGGCTGGCCCGGCGTGAACATCAATGCGCGGTACAGCTCGGGGAAGCGCAGGTCGTAGCAGACGCTCAGGCCGACCCGCAGCGAACTCGCTGCGGCTTGTGTGCCGGGCAGGGCGCCCGCCTGGAACGATGTCGGCGTGGCGCCGGCCCGGATCGCGATGCCTTCGTCATAGCGCTCGCGGCCGTTGTCGAAACGGAACAAATGGATCTTGTCGTAGCGCGCGGCCAGTCTGCCGTCGGGCGCGTAGACGCAGTTCGAGTTCAGCACCCGGTCGGCATCCACCGGGTCGTGGGTTGCGATCGGCAAGGTGCCGCCGATCAACCACACGCCATGCGCGCGCGCCGCGTTCGACAGCATCGCCTGGATTGGGCCGTCGCCCGGGGCCTCGGCGATGGCGAGCTTGTCGCGCTCGGTGCGGCCCATCAGGCAGAAATACTCGGGCAGCGCGACAAGCTGCGCGCCCGCGCCGGCAGCTTCAGCGATGAGACGGCGCGCGGCGTCGAGGTTGCGCTCGACATCGGGGGTGGAAACCATCTGCACAGCGGCAATCTTCATCCGGGCACTCCTTCAGGGATTTTTCGGTGCTGGAGCAGGCGACACAGCAGGCAGCGCAGCAGGCGGCAGCGGCGCGTCCAGCGCCGGTACCTCATCGGTGAGTTTGCGCTTCACCGGCTCGACCTGCGGATCGGCCCACGGCCCGCTGACACGGAACTCGCGCGTACCGGCGGCCGTCAGCGGTTTCTTCAGCAGCGCCTGCGCCAGGAAGGCGCCCAGGCCGATGGCCGGGTTGATCACCGCATAGGCGAGTGCGGCGGTGCCGGCATTGATCTCGGGAACGACGATGACGCGCAGGTCCTGGGTCTCGCGGGCCAGGTCGGCGCTGCCTTCCATGAGCACCGCCGCCTGCACGCCGCGCATGCGCAGGTTGTTCGTTAGGGCCACGCCTTGTGCGATCTTCAGGTCGCCGGTAACGCTGTCGAACGCGAAGCCTTCCTGGAACACGTCGCGGAAGTCGAGCGACAGGCGGCGCGGCAGCGACTGCAGGCTGAGCACGCCCAGCAGGCGCGCCGCGCCGGGGTCGGCCTTCAGGAACTGGCCGGCGTCGAGCGCGATGTTGACCTGGCCGGTGAGGCTCGGGTAGTCGAGCGCGAATGGCGAGCCGAGCCAACCGACCTGGCCCGACAGCTGCCCCTTGCCACCGCGGATCGCCTTCGGTGTGCCGAGCCGCTCCAGCAGCGCGCCGCTGTCGGCAAGCACCAGCTTGAAGTCCATCACTGCGCGGCGCGGCGACGCGGCACCGCGCGGCCCTGGCCCGGAACTGCCGCTGGCCGACCAGTGGCCAGTGGCGCTGAGCTGCGCCTCGGGCGTGATGATGTTGAACTTCGAGAGCTGCCAGTCGCGCACGGCCTCGCGCCCGCTGCCGGTGCTGCGGTTCACGGCCTCGATCTCGACCCGGCCGAGCCGCTTGCCGCGCAACTCGAAGTCTTCGACCACCACATCGAGCGCGGGCACGCTGGCGGGCGGTTGGTCGAGGAAGCTCTCGACCTGCTCAGCATCGCTCTTCGGCAACGACAGGCGCGACAGCCGCGCGTAGACCCGGCCCGCGCCACCCGGCGCACCGCGCCGCGCCGCCGGGCGGTATTCGACATAACCATTCAACTGCTCGGCATCGACATTCCCGCGCCACAGGCCGGCCTCTTGCGACACGCCGGCCACGACCCGCGTCAGGCGGCGCGCGCCGGCACTCAGTTCCTGGACCCGCAGGGCAATCGTGTCGGGCAGGTAGCCGGCGCGGTTGCCGGGGTCGCGAACGTCGCGCCCCGCCTCGGCCGGCCCGAACAAGCGCTCCGCCGCGGCCTCCCATTCATCGGTGTTGAGGGATCGCAGGTTGATGCTGGCCGCCACGCCAGCCACCGGCTGCGGGGCTGGCTCCATCACGCCGACGCCACCGCGCAGCACGCGAGTTGCATCGCCGGAAAGCTCGCGCTGGTACTGCGCCTGCACCAGCGTGCCGAGCTCGAAGCGCAGCGTGTCGCGCAAGGTCTGGCCGGGCGCCAGCGAAGGCAGGTCGATGACGTTCTGGTAACGCATCGGCAGCGCCGCCTCGGCGGCCTTGCCGAGCGGCGCGGGCAGGTTGATGGCCAGGCCCGTAAGGTTGCTGGTCACCATGATCTCGGGCACGCCGCGCACAAAACCCAGGCTCGCGCGGTAGCCGGTCTGGCCGCTCAGCGAGCCCGCCACGCGCGCCAGCGGGCCGAGCTCGACCGCGCGGCGCAGGCCGTCGGCGCTGGCCACGCCCTGGCCGCTGAAGCGCACCGAACCGTCGGCCAGCGAGCCGCCTTCGAAGCTCGCGTCGCCGCCCAGCAGGCGCGCGCTGGCACCGACCACGGTGAAGCCCTTGTGGGTGAAATCGACCCGGCCGCGGGCGCCGGCCAACAGCGGACTGTCGGCGCCGATGCGCACATCGTTGCCGGCCAGCGTCAGGCCGCCCTTCACGCTGGTCGCCGTCGCGTTCAGCAGCGGCACCACCAGGCCGAGCTTCAGGTCGGCCGTGCCGCTGCCGCTGCTCGCGGCCAGCGCGTTGCCGAGCCAGCCGCCGACCGGCGAGGTGTTGACGAACTGCAGCATCTCGGCGAGCGGGCCGCGCGCGGCGGCGTCGAGCGACAGCACCGGCTCGGTGTCGAGGCCGCGCACGGCCAGCTGCACCTGGCTCCATTCGACGTTGCCGATGCGGGCCCGGCCGTTGCGCACTTCGAGCACACCACGGTCCAGATTCAGCTCGGCGCTGGCCCGCGTCAGCACCGGCCAGGGCAGGCTGCGGGCCGACGCCGGCGCGCCAGGCGGCGGGCTTGTGGGCGCAGATGGAACGTTAGGAATGTAGGCGTAGGTCGCGTCCTCGATTTTGGCGTTGATGCGGAACTCGCCGGGCTTGACAACGGCCTTTGCCCCAGCTTTGTCCGCCCCTTTCGCCAGCGCCGGCACGGCCCGCACCTTGAGGAACGGGAAGTCCCAGAGATCGCCGTTGACATGGAAGCTGGCGCTGGCGATGCGGCCCGCCTGCGCCGCCCGTTCGATGTAGTCCCGCGTGTCTTTCGACAGCCCCCGCGGCAGGTAGCGGTAGGCCCGCTGGGCCCGGCCGTCGGCGAGGCGCGCGTCGAGTTCGAGCCGGCCCGGCAGGCGCCCATCGCGCGCCAGCCCGGCGGCCGTGCCGGCCCCGGTCGACCAGGTCGCGCTCAGCTCGCCGTGCGCATCGGGGTTCGAGAACTTGGCGTCGCGCACCTGCACCGTGACCTTCGGCAAGCCGCCCGCCACCGGCTCGATGCGCCAGACGAGTTTGGCGCTCAACTGGTCGAGCGGCAGCAGCGGGTCGTCGAAAACGCCGGGCAGATCGAGCGCGCCGCCGTTCAGGCCGATGCGGGCTTCGCCGCCGGCCTCGGTCGCGTCGAGTTGCAGATTTGCGTTGCGCAGGCCCGGGCGGCCGACGCCGTTCGGATCGCTCGAGGCCCGCGACGCCAGCGACAGCCCGTTGAGCCGCCCTTTCGCGCGGTAATGCAGCGGCGCACCGATCGGGCCGTCCCAGCGCGCATCGAGCTCGCTGATCACGCCCCTCGGGTTCAGCTCGACGAGCAGGCGCTGCACGGCGTCGCCAAGCGGCACGCGCGACGCCACTTGCGCCATCAGGCCGAGGTCGAGCCGCTGCGCACTGAACTCGCCGCCGGCCGGCGGCTGACCAGCGCGCTGGCGCCAGGCGAGCTTCATGTCGCCTTGCGGCCAGCGGATGCCGTCGCCGGTGAGAAAGGTGAAACGCTGCAGCGCCA
The DNA here is from genome assembly GCA_025355745.1 of Rhizobacter sp. Classification (GTDB taxonomy): domain Bacteria; phylum Pseudomonadota; class Gammaproteobacteria; order Burkholderiales; family Burkholderiaceae_C; genus LMDS01. The sequence continues at coordinate 36,404 of JANXZA010000204.1, forward strand.
AGGTCACGCCATCGGCGTTGCGCTGGCCTTGCAGCCGGCCTTCGAGCTCTTCGACGCGCAAGGCCTCGACCTTGTCGCCCAGCCGCAGCGAGACGGCGCGCAGCGCCATGTCGACGACCGCGTCGACCGGCTCGCCGTCCTTCACCTCGAACCAGCCGCGCAGCGCGCCGATGCCCTCGCTCAACTCGAACGGCAGCGCCACATGCTGGCGCAGCGCGTGCACATCAGCGCGCGGCAGGCTGGCGTACAGCGCGCCGCTCCAGCGCCGCCAGTCGCCACTGCGCGCGAGCAGCGGCTGGGTCAGCCGGCTGACGATGCTGAAGCGCTCGCCCCAGTCGGGCGGCGGCGTGGCGTCGAGGCGCATCTCGTGCTGGCGCAGGCTGTTGCGAAACACCAGTTGCAGATCGCCGAGCGCGAGGGGCGCGGCGGCGCGCTGTTCATCGAGCCAGCGCAGCGTGCCACCGCGAACGACGACCTCGTGCTGCTTGAAGAACCAGTCGGCGGCGGCGCTGCCATGGCCGGTGTCGGCGCCGCTGAAATCGAGGCCGGCGACGAAGATGCGGCCGCTCGCATCACGGCGGATTTCAAGCTCGGCACCATCGATCAACAGCTGCTCGAAGCGCAGTTCGAAGCCCAGCAGGGAACGCGGTGAAATCGCCGCGAAGACGCGCGGCAGGCGCAGCGCCGGTTGCTGGCGCGCGTCGAGCAGCAGCACGTCCTGAAGCTCGAACGACGGCACCCAGCCACTGGCGCGAACCTCGATCCTGCCGATGCGCACCGGCACGCCGAGAACGCTGCTGGCCTGCACCTCGAGCGGGCCACGCCATTGCTGGATGTGGGGCAGAATCCACCAATGAAGGGCCAGCCAGGCGAGCAGCAACAGGCCCCACGCGACGATGACTAACGTCATCGTCACCCGCGCCAACAGCGCCATCCAGCGCAGCAATGGCCGGCGCGTCACGGGCATCAAAGGCAGCCGGGCTGCAGCCGGTTGAGCGTCGAGCGGAATCAATGACATGAAGACATCGGTGGGCCAGGGTTCGGCTGGGAACGGGTCTGCAGCGCACAGGCCGGGAGCGGGCCTGAAAAAGACGGGGCACCGAGTCGCAACGTTGGCAGCGATCCCACTGCGACAAGCGCGCGCTGCTGCGCAATCAATCTAGCACAGACCCCATACCCCGCCATGGGTTCCAGCCTCTCCGATTGCATCGACTTGAAAGCCCTCAAGGTCATGCCCGATCCCGGGTCTGAAATGCAGCCCGACCCGCAGCCCGACCTGACGCCCGAACCGACCTCAGCGCGCGCCGAACACAGCCGCTTCGTGCAGCGCGTGCGGCGCCGCTACGGCACCGAACTGGCGTGGCTCGAAGCCGGCCTGCCGAGCCGCGAAGCGATCGACGCGCTGATCGACCGGCTGATCGCCAGCGGCCGCTCCCTCGGCAGCGCGATGCGCGTCGCGCGTCAACTGATGCTCGAACGCCTGGCCGTGCTCGACGTGGAAGAAGGCGCCTCGGTGCACGACATCACGCGCACCATGACCAGCCTCGCCGAGGCCACGCTGGAGCGCGCGCTCGCGCAGGCGCAGGCCGAGCACGACACGCGCTACGGCGCACCGCGCAACGAGGCCGGCGAGCGCATCGACTTCTGGATCGTCGGCATGGGCAAGCTTGGCGCGCGCGAGCTGAACGTGTCGTCCGACATCGACCTGATCTACGTCTACGAAGAAGACGGCCAGACCGATGGCGCGCAGGCCATCAGCGCGCACGAATATTTCGCGCTGGTCGCGAAGAGCCTGTACACATTGATCGGCGACACGACCGAAGACGGCTTCGTGTTCCGCGTCGACCTGGCGCTGCGGCCGAACGGCAAGTCGGGCCCGATCGCAGTCAGCCTGGCGATGCTCGAGGAGTACCTGCAGGTGCAGGGCCGCGAATGGGAGCGCTTCGCGTGGCTGAAGAGCCGCGTCGTCGCGCCGCAGGCCAGTGTGCGCAGCGGCCGGGCGCTGGCGCTGCGCGGCCTGGTCACGCACTTCGTGTATCGGCGCTACCTCGACTACAGCGTGTTCGAAGGCCTGCGCCAGTTGCACGCCAAGGTGCGCGAGGAAGCGCAGCGCCGCGCCGCCGGCCGGCCCGAGCGCGCCAACGACGTGAAGCTGTCGCGCGGCGGCATCCGCGAGATCGAGTTCATCGTGCAGCTGCTGCTGGTCGCGCGCGGCGGGCAGTTCCCGGAGATCCGCACGCGGTCCACGTTGAAGGCCCTCGACAAGCTCTGCGCCGGCGGCCTGATGACACCGGCAAGTGCCCGGCGGCTGGCCGATGCCTATGTGTTCCTGCGCCGCATCGAACACCGCATCCAGTACCTCGACGACCAGCAGACCCATCTGTTGCCGACGCAGGACCGCGACCTGGTCTGGATCGCGCGCAGCCTGGGGCTGGGTGGCAGCAACGATGACCACGACCACAGCCCGGACGACAGTGCGGCCTGTGCCTTGCTCACCTGCCTGGGCGAGGTGCGCGAGTTCGTCGCCAACGAGTTCGACACCTTGCTGAACGATGGTCGCGCGCCCGCGTCGCCAGCAGGTGTCGACGGTGGCGGGCCCGGCGGCTGCCGTCACTGCGGCACGCCGCCGGCGCCGGTCGACAGCGAGGCCTTCGCCGAACAACTGCCGCCCGAACTGGCGGCGCGGGTGCGGCCGTGGCGCGAGCAGCCGAAGATCCAGGCGCTGCGCGACGACAGCAAGGTGCGGCTCGCGCGGCTGGTGCTGCGCGCGGCGGCAGCGGTGGCCGCCGGCCAGTGCACGATGGAGGCCGCGACGCGCTTCGTCGATTGGGTCGAGCCGCTGCTGCGGCGCGAAAGCTATCTGGCGATGCTGGTCGAACGGCCCGAGGTGCAGAGCCGGCTGCTGCGCCTGCTCGGCCTGGCGCGCTGGCCGATGCGCTACCTGATGCTGCACCCGGGCGTGATCGACGAGCTCGCCGACGACCGCCTGCTGACCGGCCGCTTCGACGCCGCCGAATTCGCCCACGACCTCGAACAGCGCCACGCTGCCTGGGAGCGTTCCGGCCAGGCCGATGAAGAGTCGCTGCTCGACACCTTGCGCCGCGCTCATCATGCCGAGGTGTTCCGCACGCTGGTGCGCGATGTCGAAGGCCACATTACGGTTGAGCAAGTCGCCGACGATCTGTCCGCGCTGGCCGATGCCACGCTGCACCTGGTACTGTGTTGGTGCTGGAAGCACCTGAAGCAGGCGCACCGCGCCGAGCCGCAACTGGCCGTGATCGCTTACGGCAAGCTGGGAGGCAAGGAATTGGGCTACGGCAGCGACCTTGACGTGGTGTTTGTCTATGACGATGGCGACGAGACCGACGCCGACGATGCCGCCGAGGTCTACGGCACCTTCGTGCGCAAACTGATCCAGTGGCTGACCCTGCGCACCGCCGCCGGCGACCTGTTCGACATCGACACCGCACTGCGCCCGAACGGCAACTCGGGCCTGCTCGTGACCTCGCTGGCCTCGTTCGAGAAGTACCAGACCGGGCGCGGCGGCAACACCGCGTGGACCTGGGAACACCAGGCCCTGACGCGGGCCCGCTGGTGCGCCGGCTGGGCGCCGCTGGCGCCACGTTTCGACGCCGTGCGCCGCCAGGTGCTGTGCGCGCCGCGCGACCCGGCAGCACTGCGCGCCGAAGTGCGGGCGATGCGCGACAAGGTGCGCCAGGCGCACCCGGTGAAGGGCGACCGCTTCGACGTGAAGCACAGTGCCGGCGGCATGATGGACGTCGAGTTCGCGGTGCAATACCTGGTGCTGGCGCACGCCGCAGCGCACCCCGAACTGATCGCCGACGTCGGCAACATCGCGCTGCTGCAACGCGCGGAAGGGGCCGGCCTGCTGGCCGCGCCACTCGGCAGCGCGGCGGCCGATGCGTACCGCGAACTGCGCCGCTCGCAGCACCGGGCGCGGCTCGACGAACAACCAACCCAGATCGAGCCCGCCGCGATGGCTGCCATGGTGGCGCACCGCGACGCGGTGCTGGCGCTGTGGCGCGCCGTGTTCGATGCCACCGACCCGGCTCCCGACACCGCTCGCGACATTGCACCCGAAGTTCCAACCGACCGACCGACGCTACCGTGACGCCAGGCTCGCGCGCCTGGGTCGCGGTGGCCGCCGGCCTGGCCGCTGGCGCGCTGCTCGGCGGCTCAATCCACCCCGCATCGATCGACTGGCAACCTGCGCTGGCATGGCATCAACCGTGGCGCGCGTTCACTGCCATCAGCGTGCACTACAGCGCCGCCCACCTGATCGGCAACTTGGCCGGCGTGGCGCTGGCCGGCGTGTTCGGTGTGGCCGCCCTGGTGCCGGCACGCCTGGCCTGGGCCTGGCTTGCGGCCTGGCCGCTGACGCACTTCGGGCTGCTGGTTCGACCTGATCTCGCCCACTACGGCGGCCTGTCGGGCGTGGTGCATGCCGGCGTGGCGATCGTGATCGTCTACGTGCTGGTCAGCGGCACGCGCCGCCAGCGCCTGGTGGGCGGCGCGGTGGCGCTCGGCTTCGGCGCCAAGTTGCTGAGCGAGGCGCCGTGGGCCGAGGCGCTGCGCCACCCTGCGGGCTGGGACATCGCAGTCGCGCCGATCGCCCACACCACCGGCGCGCTGGCCGGCGCTGTGTGCGCAGCTGTGGCGTTAGGGTTGCAGTGCGCGGCAGCGCGTCGGTCTCCGACATCTCCAACATCACCTCCACCTTCACCCGCCGAGCCACCATGACCGACCGCAAGACGCATCTCGACACGCTGGCGGTTGCGCTGATGGTGCTGTGCTGCTTTCTGTGGGGCCTGAACCAGGTCGCGATCAAGGTCGCGCTGCCGGAGGTGCCGCCGCTGTGGCAGGTGGCCGCGCGCTCGCTCGGCGGCGCGCTGCTGGTCGCGCTGTGGGCCGGGGCGCGCGGCATCCCGCTGTTCAACCGCGACCAGACCCTGCGCGGCGGCTTGCTGGCCGGTGCCTTGTTCGGCGTCGAGTTCGTCTGCATCTTCATCGGCCTGGAGTTCACGACCGCGTCGCGAATGGTCGTGTTCATCAACACCTCGCCCTTCATCGTCGCGCTCGGCATGCCGTTCATCTCGCGCGCCGAACACCTGAGCCGCACGCAGGTCGCCGGCTTGCTGCTCGCCTTCGCCGGCGTGGCATGGGCGTTCGCGGAAGGGTTCTCGAAGCCGGTCAGCGGCGCGCACCAGCTGCTCGGCGATGCGCTCGGCCTGACGGCCGCCGTGCTCTGGGGCGCGACCACGTTGGTGGTACGCGCCAGCCGGCTTGGCGCCGCATCGCCCGAGAAGACCTTGCTGTACCAGCTCGCCGTCTCTGGCGTGCTGCTGGCGGTGGCCGCGTCAGTGGCCGGGCCGCCGCTGCCGGCCAGCTTGTCGGTCTTGGCCTGGAGTTCGCTCGCGTTCCAGATCTTCGTCGTGACTTCGTTCAGCTACCTGGTCTGGTTCTGGCTGATCCGCCACTACCCGGCAACACGGCTCGCGTCGTTCACCTTGCTGACGCCGGTCTTCGGCCTGGCGCTGGGCGCGGCGCTGCTCGGCGAAGCGATCACCGTGCGGCTGGTCGTGGCGGTGGCCACCGTGGCGGCGGGCATCGTGCTGGTGAACCGGCGCAAGGCTTGATTGCGTGTCGGCTCATCGAAGCGCCTGGGATGCAAGAGCCAACTCACTCACCGCAGAGACGCAATGACGCAATGACGCAAAGACGCAAAGACGCAGAGAACGCAGAGTGGCGCAGAGTCAATTCAAGAAATTTGTGTTCTCTGCGAACCTCTGCGTTCTCTGCGCCTCTGCGGTGGTGAGTTGGCTTGCAACTGACGGCGCATCAGCCCCGAATCCGCCGCACTAACGCGGTGGTTGAGTAGCCATCGACAAACGGCAGCGCCAGCGCGTCGCCGCCCCAGCCGCGCACGCGCTGCGTTTCTTCCAGCGTCTCGATGTCGTAGTCGCCGCCCTTCACGTAGAGCTGCGGGCGCACGAGTTCGAGCAGCGCGACCGGCGTGGGCTCGTCGAACAGCGTCACGAGGCTGACGCTTTCGAGTGCCGCGAGCACGCAGGCGCGGTCGATCTCGGCGTTCAGCGGCCGGCCCGGCCCTTTGCCCAGCCCGCGCGCCGAGGCGTCGCTGTTCAGCGCGACCAACAGGCTCGCGCCGAGCGCGCGGGCCTGCGCGAGGTAGTTCACGTGGCCGCGGTGCAAGATGTCGAACACACCGTTCGTGAACACCACCGGGTGCGGCAACGCGGCGATGCGCGCGGCCAGTTCGCTGCGCGCGCAGAGCTTGTCGAGAAAGGTCGCGGGCATCGCCGGATTGTCGCCCGCGTGCGGCCCCGTACACTCCTTTGCCCCATCAACTCCGGAGTCTTCCATGATCCTATTTTCCTCAGTTACCCAGTCGCCAGGGCGGTCAGACCGAGGTTCGGCTTGGGGGCGCAAGCCAGTATTCGCTCAACGATGTAGCGCACGAGGGCGAACCATCGCTGAGCTTGGGTCAACTGCGGCGCGGTGGCCGCAATGAGCTGTAGGCCATGACGGACATTGGCCACAAGCGCCTTGATCTGGGTGGCGGCTTCGTGCGTGATGGTCAGCAA
>JANXZA010000207.1 GCA_025355745.1 Rhizobacter sp.
GTGTCTTCAAAATCTCGGCCGAGCAGGAGATCGATGACGTGCTGGCCTGATATCGGCGAGGCCGAAAGGCTGGTGACACGATGAAAGGGTCAGTGGTGCCAATTGAAAGATCACAAGTGACAGCTTGAAGGGAAACCGACACCCGGTGCGAGCGCGGGTCGGGAAACGGCGTGTACGTGACGCCGCTGCGGCTGAACTCGGCGTACAGCTCGATCACATGACCGACATCGACGACCACCAGGAACGGCGGCCGGCCTTCGGCGGCAGGCAACGCGCGGGCATAGCTTCGGCCTGGCCGCGGCCGCGGGCGCGCAGCGTCGCGTCGCGTCGTCGAAGCCTTTGGTGTGGCCGGGCGCGCGCAGCCTCTTGGCTTCGAGCACGAACTGGCCGTGCCGGTAGCAGTCGATGAAGCCGGGGTTGGCGCTGCCGTCGCCATATAGGAACTGCACGCGACGTTCGAACACGTAGGCGTTGTCGCGTGTGTCTTCTCGGCCCGGGTCGGGCCGCGGAACATCGAGCAGGGTGCACAGCTCGGTGATGAAGAGCTGGTGGTTGGCGCGCTCGGTGCCGGAGGCGGCACTCCAGCGGGTGATGAAGGCGGCGACGCTGGATGCGATGGCGGAGGTGTCTGTCACGCGCGGGATGATGGGGCTGGGACTTTTGTGCGGCGTCGCAGCCCTCACCCCAACCCTCCCGCAGGCGGGAGAGGAAGCCAAGAGGGAACAAGAAGTTACCGCCGCTCGGTCTCGGCGTTAGCCTTCTTGGCCCGCAGCGCGGCTGCGGCGCGCAAGGCCTTCAACTTTTCGCGCGGGTCTTCCTTCACGGTCACTTCATGCAGCTTCATCTCCTTGATGAAGCGGCTCGGCATGCCCAGCACGGTCTCGCGGCCGCGCTTGCGGCGCTTCAGGGTGCTCACCGCCAGGCTGCTGCGGGCGCGCGTGATGCCGACGTACATCAGGCGGCGCTCTTCCTCGATGCGCTCGGCGGTCATGGCGTCGTCGTCGCTGCCGGAACTGCCGGAACTCCCGGAACTTACAAAAGGCAGCAGCCCCTCGTTGACCCCGACCAGCATCACATGCGGCCACTCCAGCCCTTTTGCAGCGTGCAGGGTCGACAAGGTGACGACGTTCTGATCGTCGCCGCGCTCGGCCAGGCTGATGATCACCGAGATCGTCTGCGCAACCTCGATGACGCTTTTCCGCTCGCTCTCGACCCGCCCTTCGCCAAACGTCGCACCGCCGTCGTTCTCGATCTCGCCACCGCAGCGCTTCGCGATCCAGTCGACGAAGTCGAGCACATTGCTCCAGCGCGCGGCGGAAAGCTTCGCGCTGTCTTCACCGTCGAACAGGTGCTGCTCGTAACCGATGTCTGTCAACCAGCTGGTCAACAAGGCCTTCGCGTCCTCGGCGCCGGTGGTGTGGCGAGCCCGGTATTCGAGGTCGTTCACATAGCGGCCGAACTCGTGCAGCGAGCCGAGTGCACGCGCACTCAGCGCGCTGCCCAGGCTGTCGGCGAACAGGGCTTCGTACAGGCTGGTCTTCCAGCGCCCGGCAAACTCGCCGAGGCTGGCCAGCGTCTGGTGGCCGATGCCGCGTTTGGGCGTGCTGACGGCGCGCAGGAAGGCGGGGTCGTCGTCGTGGTTCACCAGCAGGCGCAGCCAGGCACACAGGTCCTTGATCTCGGCGCGGTCGAAGAAGCTGGTGCCGCCCGACACCTTGTACGGCATGCCGGCCTTGCGCAACGCCTTCTCGAACACGCGCGCCTGGTGGTTGGCGCGGTACAGCACCGCGAAGCTGCGGAACTCGACCTCGACCTCGCCGCTGGGTGACTCGCCCGATGTGATGGCGGCGCCGGCCGCGCCGCCGCCGCGCAGCGCCTGGATGCGCGCTACCGTTCGCTCGGCCTCATGCTCTTCGGTGTCGGACTCGATCACCCGCACCGGCTCGCCGTCGCCGAAGGCGCTCCAGAGCTTCTTCTCGAACAGCTTCGGGTTGTTGCCGATGACGTTGTTGGCAGCACTCAGGATGTTGCCGGTGGAGCGGTAGTTCTGCTCCAGCGCGATGACCTTCAAGGCCGGGTAGTCCTGCGGCAAACGCTTCAGGTTGTCGATGGTCGCGCCGCGCCAGCCGTAGATGCTCTGGTCGTCATCGCCCACCGCCGTGAACCGGCCGCGACGGCGTTCATCGTCGTGATCGACGAGGCACTTCAGCAACTCGTACTGGATCGCGTTGGTGTCCTGGTATTCATCGACGAGCACATAGCGCAAGGTGTCTTGCCACTTGGCGCGGACCTCGGCGTCGCGCCGCAGCAGCTTGTGCGGCAGGCCGATCAGGTCGTCGAAGTCGACTGCCTGGAACGCGGTCAGGCGCTCTTCGTAGCGCTGCATCACGCGCGCGGCCACCTGCTCGTCGGCGTTCGCTGCCACGGCCTGCGCCTGCTCGCTGTTCAGGCCCTGGTTCTTCCAGCCGCTGATGGCCCATTGCCAGCGCCGCGCCAGCGCGTTGTCGGTGCTGGCGCCGGCATCTTTCAGAATGCCGAGCACGTCGTCGCTGTCAAGGATGCTGAACTGCGGCTTCAGGCCAAGCCGCGCGCCGTCGCTGCGCAGGATGCGCACACCCAACGAGTGAAAGGTGCTGACGACGAGCGGCTTGGCGGCGCGCGCGCCGACCAGTTCCCTGGCGCGTTCGCGCATCTCCTGCGCGGCCTTGTTGGTGAAGGTGATGGCGGCGATCTGCCCCGGCGCGTAGCCAGCCTGCAGCAGCCGCGCGATCTTGTGGACGATGACGCGGGTCTTGCCCGAACCCGCGCCGGCAAGCACCAGGCACGGGCCGTCGAGGTGGTAGACGGCTTCGAGCTGGGCGGGGTTGAGCGAGGGCGGGGACGACGGCAAGGGCAGGGGCGCAGACAGTGGCAGGAAAGACGACACGCATGCGCCATGCGCCATGAAACATGCGAAACACGGCAAAGCATCATAGCGGCGGCGCTGCCGTCATCGGCCCGATCTGCGTCGATGCGCCGGCGGTTGCGCCTGGACAGATGTCACGACGGCGTGACCGGGCAGACACATTTACTGACACGCCCGGAGACATGCGACGCCGATTCGCCATTTAGAGAACCGAGCCCATCTCCGCAACGGGGAACGGCGCGGAATACTTGGACTCGAACCCGACCGGTGTCAGCCGCGCCTCGAAACCCGAAGCGCGCGAACACGGCCCAAGTTGATCACCCGACGGAACATGTCATCGTGACCCCACAGCCGCCCATCCCGCCCCGCCCGAACTCGTTTCCGATGCCGCCCGACGCCCTTGCGGCGCTGCGCGAAGCGTGCTTCAAGCTGGTTGCCGACCTGCCGGCCTTCGACCGCAAATCGATCCTTGCGCGCGTCAGCCAGATGCGCCGCGCAGACGATTCATGGCGCCTGCGCGACGCGCTGTTCGATGCGATCGCGCAGACGCATGGTGACAGCGTCGCGCGGGCCCGGCTGGCCACGCTGGACGATTACTTCGAGTAAGCGCGGCGTGGCCCTCGGGCGCACGACCGTCGCGGGGCGGTCCGGGCAACCTCGCCGCCTGAGCGGCGGCACCGGCAGCGCGGGCCGAGCGGGCCACACAGTAGGGAGTGCGCGCGGGCGCCATCACGCCTAGGCTCCCGAGTGCGCGCAACTCCGCGCCTTGAGGAGAACCCGCCATGGTGCTCACCGTCCGCATTGCCGTCTACACCAACGGCGACGACGCCTTCGTCGCCTGGGCGCCAAGCGCCTTCATCGCGGGTTGCCGCGGCTTCCTGCTCGAACGCGGGCGCAAGACGCCGGCGGGCGTGGTGGTCGCACCGGTCGAGAACCGGCTCGGCTTCAAGAAAGACAAGCCGAAGTCGGGCGACCACCGGCCATCGGACGAGTGGCCGTTCCAGCGCTTCAACTGGACCGACCACGTCGTCGATGTCGGCAACGAAGTGCGCTACCGCGTCACCGCGATGGTCGACGCCGGCGCCGGCCGCCCGTACCAGCACGGCCCGGCAAGCCGCTGGACGCGCTGGGCCACGCTGAGCCCCGTCACGGGCGGCGGCTTCTCTTGCTACTTCAACCGCGGCATCGTGCTGTCGCAATTCGTCGCGCGCTATCTGCGCGACCACCACCTGACGCCGGCCGCCTTCAAGGCCCAGCTCAAGACCGGCGTCGACCCCGCCTTCCGGGCCTTCCTCGAAGGCGACCTGGGAGCGCGCCTGCGCCAGCTGCTGTCGCCCACCAGCGCCGGCAGCCTAACGACTTTGCACGCGGCACTCTACGAGCTCGACGACGCCCAGCTCGAAGCCGCGATGATCGCGCTCAAGCCGCCCATCAACCTGGTGCTGTCCAACGGCTCCGACAAAGCCGGCGACGGCAACGCCGCCTCACGTGCGCGCCTGAACGCGGCCGGCGTCGCCACCACCGACCGGCTGCTCAAGTCGAAGGGCCTGGGCCACAACAAGTTCGTCGTGGTGGCCAAGGCCGGCGTGCCGGTGGCCGTGTGGACCGGCAGCACCAACTGGACCACGACCGGCCTGTGCACCCAGATGAACAATGCGCTGCTGATCGAAGACAAGGCCGTCGCTGCGCTCTACCGGGCGCAGTGGGACCGGCTTCAGGCGGCGTCACCGCCGGCGCTGGTACCGGCCGGCTTTCCGCCCGCGCTGGTGGCGGCGAACGACGTGTCGCACAGCGTCACGGTGGGCACCGGCGCGGCCGCCTCGAAGGCCACCGTCTGGTTCACGCGCACCTCCGACCAGCGCGACATGAACGAGTTGCGCGGCCTGATCGCGGCGGCCCAACAGTCGATCCTGTTCCTGATGTTCCAGCCCGGCAAGCAGGGCCTGCACACGCTCGCCGGGCAGCGCGCGAACGACCCCAACATGTACGTGCGCGGGCTCGTCAGCACCTTGGGCAGCGACGCCGCCAGCAGCGAACTGAACGTGCTCGATGTGCGGCTGGTCAGCAGCGACCGCAAGTTCAAGCCCGACCACTACACGGTGGTGCAGCCGCAGGGGCTGGGCGCCGACCTCGGGCCGTGGATCGCCGAGGTCACGCGGCGCAACTTCCTGAGCCAGATCGGCCACGCCATCGTCCACTCGAAGGTGCTGGTGATCGATGCGTTGTCGGCGAACCCGGTGGTCGTGACCGGCAGCCACAACTTCTCGGCCCCGGCGAGCGAGAACAACGACGAAAACCTGGTGATCGTGCGCGGCCACAAGGCGCTGGCGGCGGCGTATGCGACCCACATCATGTCGGTCTACCAGCACTACCGTTACCGCTCCTATGTGCGCGAGATGCTGGCACAAGGCAAGACGCCGTGGGCCTATCTCGACGACGACGACGCGTGGCTCAAGAAGGAACTGGTCTCCAAGGCGCAGGAGATCGATCACTGGGCCTGACGTGAAACAACCCGCCGCGTGGGGTCACGGGGCGGGTTGTCTGTGCAGCGCAGCGGGGCGCGCTGCCGGGTCGGCGACTCGGCGCCGCAGAACGCCTACTTGCCGCGGAACTTGCGGATCGCCGCGATCTGCGCCGCCATCGCCGCGAATTCGCCTTGCGCCTTGGCGAAGTCGATGTCACTCTTGGCATTCTTCATCGCTTCCTCGGCCTGGCGCCTGGCTTCGACCGACTTGGCCTCGTCCAGGTCCTTGCCGCGAATCGCGGTGTCGGACAGAACAGTGATGCAATCGGGCTGAACTTCCAGAATACCACCGGCGACGAAGATGAACTCTTCATTGCCATCGGCCTTTTCAATCCGCACCGAGCCGGCCTTGATGCGCGTGATCAATGGCGTGTGACGCGGGTAAATGCCGAGCTCACCGGCTTCACCGGGCAGGGCGACAAAACGAGCTTCACCGGAGAAGACGGACTCTTCAGCACTGACCACATCAATGTGGATGGTGTTCATACCTTTTTGGCCTTTTCGAACGCTTCGTCGATCGAGCCAACCATGTAAAACGCCTGTTCCGGCAGGTGATCACACTCCCCGGCCACAATCATCTTGAAGCCGCGAATCGTCTCGGCCAGGCTGACATACTTGCCGGG
>JANXZA010000259.1 GCA_025355745.1 Rhizobacter sp.
CGGCGGCAAGGCGACAGTCGCCCGCATGTTCGTGAACAACTCGAACGGACAGCGCGGCCTGGTGTGCCAGTACGACGTGGTTTGCTTCGATGAGGTGTCGGGCGTTTCCTTCGACCAGAAGGACGGCGTCAACATCATGAAGGGCTACATGGAGAGCGGCGAGTTCTCTCGTGGCAAAGAGAGCATCCGCGCTGACGGATCGATCGTGCTGGTTGGCAACTTCGACGTGGATGTGGAGCACCAGCAGCGGGTTGGTCATCTCTTCGGCCCGCTGCCGCCCGAGATGCGCAACGACACGGCGTTCATGGATCGCATCCATTGCTTCCTACCAGGCTGGGACGTGCCGAAGCTGAACCCGACCATGTTCACCGAGCACTTCGGCTTGGTGAGTGACTTCCTGTCGGAGTGTTTCACCCAACTGCGCGGCCAGAGCCGGGTGTCGCAGTTGCAGGGACGCGTGTTCTGGGGCGGCGCTCTTTCGGGGCGCGACCTGAACGGGGTCAACAAAACCGTCAGCGGCCTGCTCAAGCTGCTGTATCCGGATGCTGCGGTACAGGTCAACGACGAAGACCTTGAATGGGCTGTTCGTATAGCACTGGAAGTTCGCCGGCGCGTCAAGGAACAGCAGAAGCGCATTGGCGCCGCCGAATTCCGGAACACGCACTTCAGCTACACGCTTGGGACCGAAGGCGTCGAGAAGTTCGTGTCTACACCGGAGTTGCAGAGCCAAGGTGGCATCGGTGACGAGCCTCTGGAGTGCGGCCAGGTATGGACCTTGAGCCCAGGCGGCCAGGAAGAGCACCCTGGCTTGTTCCGGCTGGAGGTGACAGAAGGACCTGGCAGCGGCGTCCGCGTATTGAACAACCCTGTGCCGGCGGCTTTCAAAGAGTCCATCCGCTGCGCGGAGCAAAACCTCTACGCCCGCGCGATGCAACTGGTCGGCGACCGTGATCCGAGAGCCCATGAGTTCTCGATTCAACTACGCGCGTTCGATGCAGCAAAGTCTGGGGCCAAGACAGGGGTGGCGTCCCTAATTGCATTGTCGAGTGCCCTGCTCCGGAAGTCAGTTCGAGGCGGGCTGGTGGTCGTCGGCGAGGTGACGCTGGGTGGAACCATCGAGCCGGTTCACAACGCGGTCACGCTTGCAGAACAGGCCGTGGAAAAGGGAGCGAAGTCGTTGCTTCTCCCCGTGGCTTGCCGACGGCAGCTCTTTGAGCTATCCGACGAGATGGCTACCAAGCTCGACATCGAGTTCTACCAAGACGGGCGGGACGCACTAATGAAGGCCTTAGCGGACTGATGGACTGATCGCGCCGCTTCGTGACGAACGCGCGCGCGAATCGGTCGTCCGCCTGCGCGCGGCGGCGATGGTTCTGTGCGGGAAACGTTCGCTCAATCGGACGAGTCGCGACCTCGGCGCAAAGACGCGTCCGGATCCTGAGCCGCTTCGCGATGTCCGTATGTTTCGGCGACGAAGTCAATGAACGCAACCGCTGACGCGACTGCAAGCCGAGCATGTCGCGGCTGCAGACCGCGGTGCTGGCCGTCACGTCCGTGCCCGCTTCCATACAGACCACGAAGTTGCGCAAGATTGTTCGTGAGCTGCGTGAGATTCCGAAGTATCAGACGGATGTTATCCGCACCCCTGGTCTCCTCGGTGATGCCTTCAGGAACAAGCTTTAACTCTTTAGCGACTTTTTTCGTGAGTTCGCCAAGATCTTCGCTTTTGGAAAAGGCTACTGCACGCTTGGTCAATATGGACTTACAGCAGGACTCGATCAAATCTGACCTTGCCCTCGTTCGACGTAGTCCATAGCCCTTCGGTTACGCGGCTTTTTTTGCCTGGCCTGCGTGCCAGTTTGCTTCGAACTTCATCGGGCTGATGTAGCCCAGCGTGGAGTGAAGTCGGCGATGGTTGTAGAACGTCAACCAGTCGATCACCTCGTCCATCGCCTGGCGCTGAGTGGTGAACTTCTTGCCATACAACCGGCCCACTTTGAGGCTTCCCCACAGGCTCTCGGTCGGCGCATTGTCCCAGCAGTTGCCCTTGCGGCTCATCGACGACAGCATGCCGTAGCTGGCCAGCGCATCCTGGAATGCGTGGGCGCAGTATTGGCTGCCACGATCTGAATGGAAGATCAACCCAGGCGCCGGGTGACGCCTGAACCACGCCATGCGCAGCGCGTCCGTCACCAGGCTGGCCTGCATGTGCGGCTGCATGCTCCAGCCCACCACCTGGCGGCTGAACAGGTCGATCACCGCAGCCAGGTACAGCCAGCCTTCGTCTGTTGCGATGTAGGTGATGTCGCTGCTCCAGACCCGGTCGGGCTGCGTGGGCGTGAAGTCGCGCGCCAGCAAGTTCTCAGCGATCGGCAGATCGTGTTTGCTGTCAGTCGTCACCACGAATTTCCTCTTGCTTCGCGCCTTGATGCCATGCGTATGCATCAGTCGTTGCACCCGGTCTTTGCCCACGCGAACGCCTCGCGCCAGCAACTCCTTCCATACCCTTGGCCAGCCGTATTCGCCTTTGACCTCGGCGTGGATGGCTCGGATGTGGGCCAGCAGGGCCTCGTTGCCGAGCCGACCCCCACCAGGCCGGCTGGGTTGCTTGCTGCGACGCCGACGCTGATGCTCGAAGTAGCCGCTGGTGCTCACGCCCAGCACTTCGCACGTCATCGTGACCGGCCACGCCGCCTTGTGCTTGGCGATCCAGGCGTACTTCACAGCGATTCCTTTGCAAAGTACGCCGTCGCTTTTTTTAGGATGTCGCGCTCCATCTTCACGCGGGCCAGCTCGGCACGCAGTCGCGCCAGCTCCATCTGCTCGGCACTCACCGGCCGGTCACCGGCGCCCTGGAGTTCACCCTTCTCAGCCAGCCGAACCCAGTTGCTCAGCGTCTGCTTGGGCATGCCCAGCACCCGCGCCGTCACCGACGTCTCCTGCCCGCCCTTGACCAGCCGAACGGCTTCCAGCTTGAACTCCAGCGTGTACCGCGCGCGGTGCTGGTCTTGACTCTTCTTGCTCATCTTTCGTGCTCCTTGAATGCATTTTCAGCTTCAGCTATGGAGTACGTTTTTCGGGGGCAAGGTCAGCTATCGCCGTGTCCGAGGCCGACAAGAACGCAGTGAGGGCAAGATTCGGCGTCCGGAAAGCTGCGCTTGAATCCAGCCTCAGCGCCGGGTCGCAGGAGCTTCAGCGCTATCGGCAGCAAGCCGCATCGCGAGCAGCAACCTTGCTGCCGAAGCTGGATGAGGCGGCGCAGCGGCTGGCTCAGGCCGAGAAGGACCTGACTTTGCTCTAGCGACGCCGAATGGAGATGCTCTCTGAAACGATTTCTCATGCGCAAATCAAGCGCGTCGCCGCTCGTCGCGTTGTCGCCGCTCGCCGCACTGGCAGCAACGCCACAGACTGCGACGCTCGACGTGCAGAACATGACCTGCACGCTGTGCCCGGTCACCGTGAAGAAGTCGCTGGAGAAGGCCCCGGGGTGAGCCAGGCGAAGATCGACTTCGGTAGGAAGGCTGCGACCGTGACCTTCGATGCCGACAAGGCGAACGTCTCAGCGCTGGTCAAAGCCACGACGGGGGCCGGCTACCCGTCGACGGAGCACAAGTGACGACTACCGTCCCGACCCTCGATTCGACGCTAACCTGCCTGCACTGCGGCCACTCCAGGCCGGAGGTTCTGCCGACCGAAGCCTGCCAGTTCTTCTACGAGTGCGAACACTGCTCGGCTGTGCTGCGGCCGAAGCCGGGAGACTGCTGCGTCTTCTGCTCTTGTGGCTCGACCAAGTGCCCGCCCGTTCAATTCCAGCAGGGCTGCTCAGGCTGCAGCGATTGAGGGACGGTTTCGCAAACCTGCGGCGGCCTCACCGGCTTTCAGAAGATCGCTCTGCATCGCGCAGCCATTCTTGTCGCCGACGCCACAGGTAGATGCATGTGTTCGCTGAACTTGGACGTACCCGACGGCGAGCAGCGCTGCGCTGCCGTCGTTTGCGCTCCATCAGCCGTTCATGCATGGCGGCTCGCTGAATTCGTTCGAGGCGACCGGCAACATCGTCTCCGTCCGTTCGGCCGCCAAACTCGATGGCAACGCGCGCGAAGACCAATTCGGCGGGCAGGTTTCGCGATGGCAGCCCCCTACGCTCCTTGACCCTGGCCTTCGTCAGCTGACCACGCAGCCCTCGCAACGCCGTCGGCTTGACCTTCCGGTCGATATGCTTGATCCGCCGCTCCCAGTTTGTCAGCACCGATCACCTCCGCGATGAGCCCGTGTCGTCATTGAACGTTTGCGGCGGCGGGCTAGCGTTCGGCGTAGCCCTGAGCCGTTGCACGCACACGGGCGTAGCGTCCCTCAAGAAGCGCCAGCAGCGGGGTCACCGAGCCCAGCGAGCCTTTGGGCGTGGTGAAGAACATCCACTTGCTGCCGCCAGTGAGGTCGCCCAACACCTTCGTGATCGCTTCCAGCTGTCGCTGGTCGAATCGCCGATCGACGTAGAAGGAAGGGTACAACGGCGCTGCGTCGATGGTCACGCAGAAGATGCGATGACGATCGCAGGCCTGACGCAACGAATCCAACGAGCATGCTCGCAGGTTGGCGAACGCCTCCTGGCTCAGGAGCGTGCTCGCTTCCTCAGCGTCGACGGACATCTTGCTTTCGCTCGATCTTGACACGATAGGTCGGCGCGGACCACCTGGCCTCATCGGCGCTGCCCTCGACGCCCGAGCAGCACAGCAGCCGGCATGCCGCCCGACTCGCCAACCTGAGCTTCACGGTACTCGCCGTCCCATTCTTGCGCTCGTCGATACGGGTGCACGACAGCTTGACGCAGTGAGCAGATCAAATCCAGGCCAGTCTCGTAACCTTCGACCAGGATTGGGGTGTTGGGCGGAAGCGAGCGAAGCTGTTCCAGCAGTTCGGAGGCCGTCATTCGTCAAGTTCCTTCAGGTCACACGATCAAGCGGCGCTCTACCCACCTCGCTGCCATCCTTGGATGCTGTCACGCCGCATCGGCATCGCTGGCTGGCGATGTGGCTCAGCCGATGCTCGGCGAGTTTCCGACTCGCGTGACATCCACGGTTCGCATTGCGCATCGAACTTCTCGTGCATCAGCCCGCGTCGGGGTCGTCGACGATGCGCCCCAGCCTGTACTCGGCCCGTTCGCCGGTCTCGACCATCGTCACCTCGAACAACCAATCGCCGTTGTCCAGTTGCCTCACCGGTCGGCCGACTTCGTACGGTGGGCCGACGGGGCCGAACGTTTTGATCTTGCCGGTGATCGGCGGCGTCACATGGGCGTACTCGCCACCATGAACGTCCGGCCGGAACGCATGAAGCATTGGCCGTAGCCTGGCATCGAGATCGGCGGCCACAATTTCGGCGCCGTCCCAACCCGCAGGTCGAGGCGCATCAGCCTGCGCGAGTTCTCTTGACAGCGGCAGCAGCGCTGATTCATTGCACGTTGCAGTGGCGTGGAGGCGCACCAGCGCCACGAACTGCGTTTCCAAGACCAACACCTTCGACGCAGCGTAGTCGAGTGCGGCTTCTCGAAGCTTCGCGTCGACCTCGGCGAGACTGTTGCCAATGAACTCGACGTGCGGAAACCCGACAATCTTCCCGACGAAGCGCCCAGTGTTCGATTCGCGTTCGACCAGGCCGAACACGTTCCCTGTCTCACCGGTCACGTGTCGGCCCCGCAGTCCGTCCGAACAGAGTTTGCTTCGGCATGCATTCGGGCCTATTCAGGGCAGTTTGAACCAGGTCCGAGTGTGGAGACCTGGACCCACTCCTGGTCACACCCCTTCACCTGCTTGCCGAATCCGTCGTATTGAACCAGGACCAACGGCTGGCGAACCTCGATGATGACGCCGAATTTGACCTTCATGCCGACCGCCGGGTTGGTACGAACCTGCTTCGCATACTGCTCTCGCCATGGCTGGCAGTCGTCCGCCTCCTTGATGCGCGCGGCCCGGTTGATTGGGCTGTTAGGGTCGGCTCGGTCGAGTGCCTCGCCCAACTCGAAAGCCAGCGGGATCGTCGCGTAGTAGAAGGTCTCGCCCGCCCAGGCGCTCGGGAAGAATGTGGTCTCGTTGTATCGAATCGCCGCGCCCCAAAGCGTTCCCAAGTTGCTGCGGCAGGCGAGCCGTTGCGGCATCGACACCTGAGCTTGGTGGTAGACGTTGTTCGCGTCGCGGAAATCGAAGCCGACTGCCGTGGGTGCTGCAGCAACGAACTGACCCCCGTCGGCTTGGCAGCGCAGCTCTAGCGGACGGAGGAACGGCTTAAACGCAGCCAGCCCGAAGCCGTCATTCGACGTTCCACGCGAGGTCAGCTTCCGGTTGCTCAGTGTTCGCGCAATCTGTTCTGGCGACAGCGTGGGGTCGACCGATGGTCGTGGCGGCCCGGGCGCGGCGCATCCCGCAAGAACCGCAACTCCAACCAGCGCAACTCGAAGAACGACCTGCCTCATCATTTCCTCTCCCCTTGTCGATCAAGAGCCGCAGGCTCTGCGAGCGCACCTGGTGACGGTTTGCCCGGAACGCCAGCAGGCTTCACATTGTTTTTGTAGATCGCGTCGGCAACAGAGGCCAGATGTCGAGCGCCCACGTGATCCTGTTCTTACCCTGCTTTGGGGTATTCTAAATCGGGTTGGATGCTCTCGGTCGGTCACGCCGCCGCCGATGAAGCCATCCAGGTACTCTTCCGACTACGCCCACTTCTTGGCAGAGCTGAGGAGCGCGCGGGCGTCGGCCGGTGTATCGCAGGTACAGCTCGCAGAGGCGCTCGGGCAGCTGCAGACCTACGTCAGCAAGTGTGAGCTTGGTGACCGACGGCTGGATGTGATCGAGCTTCGCGCATGGGTTGTCGCGCTGGGTGGTGATCCGGTCGGGTTCATGTCAGGGCTGGAGGAGCGAATCAACCGCCATGCTCGCCTGCCGGGCCACCGGGTGCCGAGCAAGAGGCGCTCGTCCAAGACCGGGGCGACCTGATCTTGCTCGGTCGACGCGGTTGCCCGCGCCAGGCGCCTCTGTAGCAAGGCGATCGGGTGATTTCTGTAGAAGCGAGATGGACAAGAGACGCCGAGACAAGATCAGCAACGCGACACCTGAACAGTTCTCGGCGTGGCTGGGCACGTTCGAACCGAGTGAGCCCGTGGGTGACGCCTACGAGGGATCGGGTTGCCCGCTCAGCGCCTTCATCGAAGACACGGCGGGAGTCGAGGTCTTCGTTGACGAGAATGAGGTCTGCCAGGATGGTGCGGAGCAGTCCCATCCGACAAGAACTGTTCCAACCCCGGACTGGATGACGTGGTTCATCCTTGCGCTCCATGTGCTCGCCGATCGACGAGATGGCGCGGAGCACGGGACGGTGCCCCGCCGCTACCCATGCCCGGTCAGCGCCTCGGAGTCCGCGAGAGCATTGGCCTGCGCGACTCCGAAGTTGTGGCGCCAACATCCCGGATGACCCCCGGGGCCTCGTGGCACTGGACGACCCTCGATCACCCGAATTATTGGCGCCCAATAATTTCAAATAATTCACCATGTGGAACGCCCCCTCGCCCGCCGCCCGTGGTGGCGCGCACGCTGAAGCGCCGGTGCGGGCGATGTGGGCCACGATGACAACTAAGACTGTGGCGGCCGGCCGAACATTGACCACGGGGGGGTGCGGACGATTACTTGGACTACCTGGAGGTAGTTCATGTATTCATACCAGGACCGGCTTCGAGCCGTGCGGCTGTACATCAAGCTGGGCAAGCGCATCGGCTTGACCATTCGCCAGCTCGGCTATCCGACAAAGAACGCGCTCAAGACCTGGCACCGCGAGTACGAGCAGCGCCACGACTTGCCTGCTGGCTACGTGCGCCAGCCGATGTACTCGCAGGCGCAGAAGGACCGGGCCGTCGAGCACTACCTTGAGCATGGCCGCTGCATCGCG
>JANXZA010000266.1 GCA_025355745.1 Rhizobacter sp.
TGGCGGATGTCGTCGGGCAGGTCAACGAGCGCGGGGACCGGAAAGCGGCTGATCGGAAAGGTCATGGGTTCAACTCCTGAATTGCAATGCGTGCAGCCGGGCGTACAGCCCGCCATGGGCCAGCAGCTCGGCGTGGCTGCCCTGTTCGACGACGCGCCCGGCCTCGAGCGCGATGATTCGGTCGGCGCGCTCGATGGTCGACAACCGGTGCGCGATGACGAGGCTGGTGCGCCCGGCCATCAGCGTTTCGAGCGCTTGCTGGACGAGTCGTTCCGATTCCGAGTCGAGCGCCGAGGTCGCCTCGTCAAGGATCAGGATCGGCGCGTTCTTGTAGATCGCGCGGGCGATCGCCAGACGCTGGCGTTGCCCGCCCGACATTTGACTGCCGTTGTGGCCGATCACCGATTCGATGCCCTGCGGCAAGCTGTTCACGAAGTCGAGCAGGTTCGCACCTTGCAAGGCGCTTCGCACCCGCGCCGCATCGACCGCACCACCGAGCGCAACGTTGGCCGCAACGCTGTCGTTGAACAGCACCACGTCCTGGCTGACGAGCGCGAACTGGCGGCGCAAGGCGTGCACGTCCCACTCGGCCAGCGGCCGGCCGTCGAGCAGCACGCTGCCCGACGTGGCCTGCAGAAAGCGCGGCAGCAGGTTCACCAGCGTCGACTTGCCGGCGCCCGACGGACCGACCAGCGCCACCGTTTCGCCGGCCCGCAGCTCGAAGCTCACATGGTCGAGGGCGGGGGCCTGGTCGTCGCGGTAGCGCAAGCTCACGTCGCGCAGTTCGAGGTGGCCGGCCGAGCGCGCGGGGTCGAAGCTGCCGCCCGATTCGGCCGGTGTGGCGTCGATCATCGCCACGCCTTTGTCAAGTGCGGCCAGGCCGCGCGTGATCGGCCCCGCCACTTCCGACAAATGCTTGGCCGGCGCCACCAGCTGCAGCATCGCCAGCACGAAGGCGACGAAGCCGCCGACGGTGCCGCCGCTGTGCCCGGCCTGCCAGAGTGCGACGACGATCACCGCCGACAACGCGCAGGCCGCAAGCACTTGCGTCACCGGCGTCATTGTTGCCGCCGCCACCACCGACTTGATCGACAGCCGGCGCAGCACCTCGCTGACCTTGTTGAAGCGCACGGCCTGCGCCGGGCCGGCCTCGTGCAGCCGCACGATGCGCCAGGCCAGCACGTTTTCCTCGACCACGTAGGCGAGCTCGTCGGTGGCCTTCTGGCCTTCGACCGCGAGCCGGTGCAGGCGTCGGCTCAAGGTGCGCATCACCAGCGCCACAGCCGGAAACAGCACTGCGACGAACAAGGTGAGCTGCCAGTTCTGCCACAGCAGGTAGAGCAGCAGCGCGACCAGCGTGAGCGAGTCGCGCACCAGCGACTGCACCGAGTGAACGAGCTGGGTCGCGCCGTTCTGCACCTCGAAGGTCAAGGTGTTGACCAGGCTGCTGGCGGCGTTGCGCGTGAACAGCTCGGGCTGGGCATCGAGCAGGCGCGCGAACATCAACTTCCGCATCGTCAGCATGCCGTGGTTGGCCGACCAGGCCAGGCCGTAGTCGGCCACGAAGCCGGCCAGGCCGCGCACCGTGAACAGGCCGATCAGCACCACCGGTACCTGCCACAGCGGCAGCTTGCCGGCCTCGAAGCCGGTGTCGAGCAAGGCCTTGATGATGGCCGGGATCATCGGCTCGGTGGCCGCACCGATGGCCGAGCCGATGAAGGCCAAGGCAAAGCCCTTGCCGCTGCCGGCGAAGAACGGAGCGATGCGCTTGAGCCGCGCGCGCAGCGTCGGGGGGGCCGGTGTCATGGGCTGGCATTATCGGGGCGGGCGTTGCCTACAATCGCGCATCGCCATTGCCATGCCTTCATGACCTCGTCGCCGAGCCTTTCGGTCATCCTCATCACCCACAACGAAGCCGCCCATGTGGCCGGCTGCCTGGCGTCGGTGACGTTTGCAGACGAGTGGATCGTGGTCGATTCGGGCAGCACCGATGCGACTTGCGAACGGGCTCGGCAATTCGGTGCCACCGTGGTGTCGACCGCCGACTGGCCCGGCTTCGGCGCCCAGAAGAACCGCGCGCTCGCACTGG
>JANXZA010000270.1 GCA_025355745.1 Rhizobacter sp.
CGCGCGTCTGAGCTACGCTTGTCGGCTTCATGGAATTTGAAAGAGACACATCATGGAATACCGACGTCTGGGCCGCAGTGGCTTGAAGTTGAGCGAGCTGTCGCTCGGCTCGTGGGTCACGTACCACAACCAGGTCGACACTGCGGCCGCGCGCGAGATGCTCGCCGCAGCGATGGACGCTGGCGTCAACTTCTTCGACAACGCCGAGGTCTACGCCAGCGGCCAGAGCGAGGTGGTGATGGGCGAGGCCTTCAAGGCGCTGAAGTGGCCGCGCCTGAACTACGTGGTGTCGACCAAGTTCTTCTGGGGTTTGAGTCGTGAGGGCAACACCACCAACCGGATGGACACCCTGAACCGCAAGTACCTGATGCAGGCGATCGATGGCTCGCTGGCGCGCCTGCAGCTCGACTTCATCGACCTGGTGTACTGCCACCGTGCCGACCCGCACACGCCGATCGAAGAAACCGTGCACGCGATGAGCGACATGATCACGCAGGGCAAGGCGCTGTACTGGGGCACGAGCGAGTGGTCGGCGGCCGAGATTCGCGCCGCCTGGGACATCGCCGACAGGCACCACCTGCACAAGCCGGTGGTCGAGCAGCCGCAGTACAACCTGTTTGCCCGCAAGCGCGTCGAGCAGGAGTACGCGCGGCTCTATGACGACATCGGCCTGGGCCTGACGACCTGGAGCCCGCTGGCCAGCGGCCTGCTGACCGGCAAGTACAAGGACGGCATTCCGCCCGGCAGCCGGGGCGCGATGGAAAGCATGGGCTTCCTGACCAAGAGCCTGAGCGATGCGACGAAGGGCGCAGCGGTTCGCAAGTTCGAGGCGGTGGCTGCCGAGCTGGGCTGCACCGTGGCGCAACTCGCGATCGCGTGGACGGCGAAGAACCCGCGTGTCAGCAGCGTGATCACCGGCGCCTCGAAGCTGGCGCAGTTGCAGAGCAATCTCGGCGCGGTCGAGGTGATTGCGAAGCTCACGCCGGAGGTGATGGCCGCGCTTGATGGGGTCAGTGCGCCGCTGGCGGCTTAGGCATCAAGCTGGGCATCGAGCCTGGGGTCGGCAGGTTCAGCGGCTCGCGTCGACGGGCCTGCCGTCGGGCTTGATGCCGACGGCGCGACCCTTGTTGCGAAGGGCACGCCAGCCGAACCACGCGGCAACGCCAAGCGCGCCGAGCCGAATCACCCGGCGCCAGCCGTTGCGGCCAGGTCGGCGCGAGCCCAACAGCGGCGCGACGCCACTGACGAGCGCGGCCGCCCAGCGGTAGCGGCGCAGCAGGGCCAGGCCGGCGCGCAGCCAGTCGGCGCCACCGCTGGAACCGGCGCCGAGCAGCGCGCGGCCGAGATCGGCGCCGATCACGGCGCGCAACAACCAGGGCACGCCGACCGCCTGGCGCACCCGGACGACACTCGCACGCAACTCGGCGCGGTCGATCGCGATGCGCGTCAGCAGCAGTTGTTTGCGGGAGAGGTCGTCCATCGGGTCGATACCGTGCAAAGAGCGGTCAGGGCGGTCAGAGCGGGCGCTGGCCGCGCAGCGCCGCAGCGTCGCGCTGCAGTTCGGCCACCGTTTCGGCGAGCAGCTTCGGTTCGCGGTGCAGGCGCCGGTGCAGCCACCACAACAGCCCGATGCCGCTCAGGGCGTACGTTAGGGCCAGCCATGCCAGCACGGCCGCGCCCAGCGTCGGCCACAGCGCGACCGCGAGCCACGCCGTCAGCAAGGCGACCGCGCCGCCCAGCATCAGCACCGCGCCGAGGCTGACGACGAGCGCTGCGACGAGCCGGCCGCGCGCCTCGCCGAGTTCGATCCCGGCCAGCTCGATGCGGTGGCCGAGCGCGCCGACCAGGCTCGCGCCGACGCGGGTCAGCGCGTCGAGCAGGCCGGGGACGTCGGTGTCGCGGGTCATGCTGAAAGCGATTCGCCGCGTCGCTTCAAAGGGTCGGCCACGGCCAGGAACTTGACCAGTTGCAGGGCCGGGTTGCGCACCGACCAGAGCAGCGGGAACACCTCCAGCGGCTCGAACCCGAGCCTGGCGTAGAAGCCGCGCGTCAACGCGTACTCGGCGCTCGCCGAGGTGTCCGCCACGGTCTTGACCTGCAGCAGCGACACGCCCTGTGCGGCCAGCCAGGTCTCGGCGTGGCCGATCAGCGCGCGGCCGTGGCCCTGGTTGCGAAACTCTGCGTGCATCGCCATGCAGTGAACCTCCCAGGCATGCTCGAAATGCTTCATCAGCGCGACGAAGCCGACGATGTGCTCGCCGTCGCTGCCCTCGCCTTCGGCGTCACCGTCACAGACCGCGAAGGTCGGCAGGCGCAGCGTGTCGTCGGCATACATCTGCAGCGCGTCTTCGATGCCGAACCACATCGGCAGCGAGCGCAGTACCGCCTCGCATTGCGGCCGGGCATTCAGTTCGGGGCCGATGATGTGCATGCGGAGAGCGGCGTCAGTCACGGATCGATGAAGCTGCCTGCACCAGGCGGTTCAGCGCCGCCCGATCAGCAGGCCGACGACCACGCCGACACTCGCTGCGGCGAGGATCGAGCGCCACGGGTTCTCGTGCACGTACTCGTCGGTGGCGCGGGCTGCCGCCTTGCTCTGGCGCAGCGCCGCTTCCTGCGCATCGTTCATGTGTTCGCGCAAGGCCTTGAGCTGCTGCAGCGCCTGGCTGCGCAGTTCGGCGGCCTTGTCGCCGGTGGCGTTGGCGGCCTGCGTGAGCATGTCTTCGGCGCCGCTGACGGCCTTGCGGACATCGGCCTCGATCTGTTCGGCGAGGCTGCTGGCAGAAACGGTCTTCATGAAAACTCCTTCGGTCGGTGGCGCGAATCAGGCGGCGGCCAGCGCGTGCGCACGGTGCGGCTGGCGGGGCAGGGCGAGCCGCAGGTCGCGACCCGCCGCTGCGCGAACATCATAGTTCGGGATTGGCGCGGCGCGCATCCCGCAGAGCGCGGGCAGCGCCAGCTCCACGTGGGAAGCCGGGCGCGCGGTTCAAGGCATCGAGCTGCGCCGGCGTGCCGACGTTTTCCCAGGCACCGGCGTACACCTCGGCGGTGATGCGGCGCTGGCGCATGGCGTCAAACAGCAGCGGCGCGAGCGCGGCGCGCGTGCCGGGCGCGACCGGCGCGCACAGCGCGGCGCGGCACAGCGCCAGGTTGGCGTAGGTCCAGCTCGCGCCGCCGAGCGACGCCGGGTCGGCGGTGTCGGCCAGGCCGTGGCCGCCGGCGTCGAGCCCGAAGTCGCCTTGCGGGTGGTACGGCGGGTTCGCCACCAGCCACAAATGGGCCCAGGCCGTGCCGTCCCGGAAGCGCTGCACGGCTTGCGTATCGAATCGAAAGTCGGGTGCGAAGATGTCGCCGGAGACGAGCCAGAACGCGTCGTCGGCATGGTCCACCAGCAGCGCCAGCGCCGTCGCGATGCCGCCCGCCGTTTCGAGCGCGCCGCCATGGTCGCGGCCCTCCATCGAATAGCGGATCGCGAGGCCCCAGCGGGCGCCGTCGCCGAGTGCCGCGACGATCTGGTCCTCGCGCCACGCGGTGTTGATGACGACCTCGCGCACCCCGGCGCGCGCCAGCGCTTCGAGGTGCCATTCGATCAGCGGCTTGCCCCGCACTTCGAGCAGCAGCTTCGGCAGCGTGTCGGTCAGCGGGCGCATGCGCGCGCCGCGGCCGGCGGCCAGGATCATCGCGCGGGGCACGGCCAGCGGCTGGGTTGCATCGAGCGGGTTGGCGATGAGCGTCGGTGCGACCATCGGCACGATTATCCGGGCGCGTGTTCGGGCGCGAGTCCGGTGCCTTGCCGGGTCGATCCGGCGCGGTCACGGAGCTTGAAACCGGCGCCGCGAACGGCCCGTAAAATGCGCGTCTTCCGCCCCCGCAGAGCACCCGCATGGCCACCACCCCTCCCGCTGCAACCGGTTCATCGGCCCTGATGGCGAATGCGATCCGCGCCCTCGCGATGGACGCGGTGCAGCAAGCCAACTCCGGCCACCCCGGCGCGCCGATGGGCATGGCCGAGATGGCGGTGGCGCTGTGGGGCCGGCACCTGCGCCACAACCCCGGCAACCCGCAGTGGGCGAACCGGGACCGCTTCGTGCTCAGCAACGGCCATGCGTCGATGGTCCTGTATGCGCTGCTGCACCTGTCCGGCTACGACCTGCCCATGAGCGA
Organism: Rhizobacter sp.; assembly: GCA_025355745.1. GTDB lineage: Bacteria > Pseudomonadota > Gammaproteobacteria > Burkholderiales > Burkholderiaceae_C > LMDS01. Next base: position 4,165 of record JANXZA010000270.1, read on the forward strand.
GCTGCGCAACTTCCGCCAGCTCCACAGCAAGACCCCGGGCCACCCCGAGCACGGCCTGACGCCGGGCGTTGAAACCACCACCGGGCCGCTCGGCCAGGGCCTGGCGAACGCGGTCGGCATGGCGCTCGCCGAGAAGCTGTTGAGCAAGGAATTCAACCGCGTGGAGGGGCAAACGCGCCATGCCGTGATCGACCACCGCACCTTCGTCTTCGTCGGCGACGGCTGCCTGATGGAAGGCATCAGCCACGAGGCCAGCGCGCTGGCCGGTGCCTGGAAGCTGAACAAGCTGGTGGCGCTGTACGACGACAACGGCATCTCGATCGACGGCAAGGTCGCGCCCTGGTTCATCGACAACACGCCCGAGCGCTTTCGCGCCTACGGCTGGAACGTGATCGCCGACGTCAACGGCCAGGACGCCGACGCCGTCGATGCCGCCATCACGCAGGCGCTGGCCCAGTTCGACAAGCCGACCCTGATCTGCTGCAAGACGACCATCGGCATGGGCTCGCCGAACCGCGCCGGCACCGCCAAGGCGCATGGCGAGGCCTTCGGCGCCGACGAGATCAGGCTGACGCGCGAAGCGCTCGGCTGGACCCCCGAGCCGTTCGTGATTCCCGAGCCGGTGTACACGCTGTGGGACGCGCGGGCGCGCGGCCTGGCAGCCGAGACCGCGTGGGTCGATGCGTTCGCGGTCTACGCGAAGGCGCACCCCGAACTCGCCGTCGAACTGGCGCGCCGGCTTGACGGCGAGCTGCCGACGGGCTGGTCGCAAGCGGCTGTCGATGCGGCCGTGTCGGCCCACACCAAGGCCGAGAACGTGGCCTCGCGCAAGGCCAGCCAGATCGCCCTCGAGGCCTTCACCAAGACCTTGCCGGAACTGCTCGGCGGCAGCGCCGACCTGACCGGCTCGAACCTCACCAACACCCCCAGCACGCCGCCGTTCCGGCTCGAGGCCGATGGGTCGTCGAACGGCGGGCGCCACATCAACTACGGTGTGCGCGAGTTCGGCATGGCCGCCATCATGAACGGCATGGCGCTGCACGGCGGGCTGATCCCGTACGGCGGCACCTTCCTCACCTTCAGCGACTACAGCCGCAACGCGATCCGCATGGCCGCGCTGATGAAGCTGCGCGTCATCCACGTCTTCACCCACGACAGCATCGGCCTTGGCGAAGACGGGCCGACGCACCAGAGCATCGAGCACGCGGCCTCGCTGCGGCTGATCCCCGGGCTCGATGTCTGGCGCCCGGGCGACACCGCCGAGACCGTGGTGGCATGGGCCTGCGCGATCGAAAGCAAGGCCCGCCCGAGCGCGCTGCTGCTGTCGCGGCAGAACCTGCCGTACGCGCCGAAGCGTTCGCTCGACGGCATCGCCAAGGGCGCGTATGTGCTGGCCGAACCGAGCGAAGTCGGCCTGAAGAAGAAGGCGCAGGCGGTCATCATCGCTACCGGCTCCGAGGTGCAACTGGCGCTGCACGCGCAGCAGCAACTGGCGAAGCGCGAGAACGGCGGCATCGCGGTGCGGGTGGTCTCGATGCCATCGACCAGCGTGTTCGACCGTCAGCCTCTGGCCTACAAGAGCAGCGTGCTGCTGTGTGATTCAAAAGGGCGTGGCTTGCCACGCATCGCGGTCGAGATGGGCGCCACCGATGGCTGGTGGAAGTACGGCTGCGCGGCGGTCGTCGGCATCGACACCTACGGCGAATCAGCGCCCGCGCCGGTACTGTTCAAGTACTTCGGGTTCACGCCCGAGAACGTGGTGGCGACGGTGCGCAAGGTCTTGGGAAAGTAGGCCGGCGATGCGCGCGACAGGTGTTGCAGTGGGGCTTGCGGTGAGCGTGGCTGGGTTGTTCGCAACGCTTGGCGTGCGCGCCGACGAGACCCTGCCGCCGGCCCGGTATGTGATCCGCCAGGACCTGCCCGACACCGGCACCCGCATCCCGAAGCGGGTGTTCACCGGCAGCCTGATTCCGATCAACCGGCGCTACGCCGAACTCACGCCCGATGAGCGGCAGCTCGTCAAGTCGCAGTACGAAGCGATGGCGCCGATGGACGAGCCGCCGTTCCCCGTCGACGGCCTCGAGGCCGTGTACGCCGCCGTCGCGAAAGTCCAGAAGACCTTGCTCGTGAACGGCGGGCTGGCGATGGAAGTCGAGGTCGATTCGCAGGGCCGGGCGAGCGCCGTGCGGGTTCTGGCGTCGCCCGACCCGAAGCTCACCCAGGCGGTCGCGTCGGTGCTGATGCTGACCCGCTACAAGCCGGCCGTGTGCGGCGCGAAGCCGTGCCGCATGAGCCTTCCGATTAATGTCAATTTCAGCGTGGACCATTGAGTTCCCCGCGCCTTCCACCCCAGGAGAATCTTCATGACCATCAGAATCGGGATCAACGGCTTCGGCCGCATCGGGCGCATGGTGTTCCGCGCCGCGGTGCAGAACTTCGACGAGATCGACATCGTCGGCATCAACGACTTGCTCGAACCCGAATACCTCGCCTACATGCTGCAATACGACTCGGTGCACGGCCGCTTCAAGGGCAGCGTCGCGGTCGACGGCAACACGCTGGTCGTGAACGGCAAGAAGATCCGCCTGACGCAGGAGCGCGATCCGGCGGCCCTGAAGTGGGGCGAGGTCGGCGCCGACATCGTGGTCGAGGCCACCGGCCTGTTCCTGACCAAAGAGTCCGGCCAGAAGCACCTCGATGCCGGCGCGAAGAAGGTCATCTTCTCGGCCCCGTCGAAGGACGACACGCCGATGTTCGTGTTCGGTGTCAACGACAAGACGTATGCGGGCCAGGCGATCATCTCGAACGCCTCCTGCACGACGAATTGCCTGGCGCCGGTGGCCAAGGTGTTGAACGACAAATGGGGCATCAAGCGCGGCCTGATGACGACCGTGCACGCCACCACCGCGACCCAGAAGACGGTCGACGGACCGAGCAACAAGGACTGGCGCGGCGGGCGCGGCATTCTGGAGAACATCATCCCGTCGAGCACTGGCGCGGCCAAGGCAGTGGGCGTGGTGATCCCCGAGCTGAACAAGAAGCTCACCGGCATGTCGTTCCGCGTGCCGACCTCCGATGTGTCGGTGATCGACCTGACGGTCGAACTCGTCAAGCCCGCCAGCTACGCCGAGATCTGTGCCGAGATGAAGGCGCAGTCGCAGGGCGCGATGAAGGGCGTGCTCGGCTACACCGAAGACAAGGTGGTCTCGACCGACTTCCGCGGCGAGCCGATGACCTCGGTGTTCGATGCCGACGCCGGAATCGCCCTGGACAGCACCTTCGTCAAGGTCGTGGCCTGGTACGACAACGAGTGGGGCTACTCGAACAAGGTGCTGGAGATGGTGCGCGTGCTGGCGCGTTAGGGGTCGGCTGCTGCCTCGCCACGCACCACGCGTCGTGCGCAGCCTGAAGGCACTTCGCCGCTTCTACGCTCGTTACATCACGGCGAGCGCGGAGGTCGTCGACGAGCGAATCGTCGACGCATTCGCGAACGTCAAGCGGGAGCATTTCGTTGGCGCCGGCCCCTGGCACATACCGGTTATCGGCGGCTACATCGTGACCGAAACGGACGATCCGGCCGTCCTGTATCAAGACATCCTTGTCGGCCTGGCTCCGGACCGCGGGCTCAACAACGGCGAGCCGAGTCTGCATGCGAAGTGCCTGGCGGCAGCCGCTGCGCAGGCGGGCGAAGTCGTCGTCCACGTCGGTGCTGGCACAGGCTACTACACGGCGATCCTTGCCCAGCTCGTGGGCCAGGGCGGCCACGTGCACGGGTTCGAAATCGAACCCGACTTCGCTGCGCGCGCCGCCGAAAACCTGGCCCGGTTTGCGAACGTCACGGTTCACGCCCGATCGGCGCTTGGGGTGCGACTGCCGATGGCCCACGTCATCTACGTCAGTGCCGGGGCAACGCACGTACCGGCGGCGTGGCTCGATGCGCTGGCGCTCGGGGGTCGCCTCGTTCTGCCGCTCACACCGAACGAGCGTCTTGGCTGCATGCTGCTGGTGACCCGCCTGTCCGAAGCGGCGTTCGCGGCCCGCATTTTCTCCACGGCAGCCTTCATACCGTGCATCGGCGCCCGAGACGAACAGCAGTCCAGCGCCGTCGCGGCAGCGCTGGATGCCGGCTCGACGGATGAAGTCCGCTCGTTGCGCCGCGGCAGCGAGCCGGACGGCTCTGCGTGGTGCATCGGGGCCGACTGGTGGCTGTCCACTGCTGCGCCAACCGAGTGAACTGCGCTGTCCCAAGACTGACCCTTGACCACTCCGTCGAGCGCACCTCCTTTGGCAGGCTTGGTCTGCCTGCTGTCGCCGCTCAGATTCAAAGTTAGGCGTCACAAAACAGCCAATCGCGAACCTTGACGCATGTAGCCGATGAGCTGCACTTGATGCATGCGGGTCGCGGAAACTGACGAATACAGCGAGTGACTCGACAAGCTCAAGGATCGAACGGGACGCGCCCGAATCCTGGTTCGCGTGGATCGACTGATCGATGGCAATCTTGGTCTGCACCGCAACCTGACCGATGGTGTGTCCGAACTGAAGATCGATGTGGGTCCAGGCTACCGCGTGTACTACACACTGCGAGGAACAAGACTGTTATTGCGCCTGTTCGGCGGCATAGGTTTCGCGGCGGCGTGACGCCCAACCCTCTCATCAAGCAGACAGTCAAAGGCTCGGGTCCTTCGCCTGCCACTTATGTCAAACGTCAGGCATCAACGCCAGTGGCCGTGACGGCCACCGCGGTAGCCGTAGTAGCCGCCGTAGTAGCCACCGA